>NZ_CP031965.1:0-455000 GCF_003443715.1 Aquimarina sp. AD10
CAATAATATGGTGAGCAGAAACCACACATTTTTCTCCTGTAAAAGCTGACACATTACCTTGCGTATCCAGAAATGCAACTTGTCTAAAATCTTTCCCTTCGTCCTGAGCTACCAATTGTTCTAGTGCTTCTTTTGCTGTTTTACCTTCTGAGATCAATTTAAGACCGTCAGGTCCATATGCCGGGTTAACAAAAGATTGAGTAGCTACAACACCTACACCAGATTGACCCCAAGATACAATTGATCCTACAGAGAACCAATGACTTTGCACTGCTACAGCCATTTCTCCTGTAACCTTATCTCTTGCTACTATAGAAAAAGTATGAGCAAACTTTTCTTTATACACTTGTTGAGCTATAATCTGATTAGATACAAGAAAGGTTAGGAGCGCTATTTTTACTAATGTTGAAAATTTCATGTTTTAATTTATTTAGATACTAAACTTTTGAATCGTAAAAGTATGATGCATTACTACCTTATTTTTTCCTTTGTTTTATGTTTTTAACATAGATTAATTTAGATCTTCCTTTAGACGCTTCGCGCTGTTCTATTTCAAAACTCTTAATGGATTGAATTAGTGGCGTTAATTTTTGAAAACCATAGTTTCTAGAATCAAAATTAGGTTGTTTTTTTTGCAAAAGACTACCAACATCACCCAGAAAAGCCCAGCCATCATCATCGGCTAAATCAGATATTGTATTCGAAATTAGTCTAATATCTTTTTGTGTTATTTGATCAATGCTGCTTTCAGAAACAGATGTATTGTCCGTGGATTTAGATTCATTTTCTGCTGCCTCGTGTTTTAATATTTCAAGATAAATAAATTTATCACATGCAACAATAAAAGGATTAGGTGTCTTCTTCTCACCAATCCCAAAAACTTTCATTCCTGCTTCTCTAAGGCGAGTCGCTAATCTGGTAAAGTCACTGTCACTAGATACCAAGCAAAATCCATTAACTTTTTCCGAGTATAAAATGTCCATAGCATCAATTATCATTGCAGAATCTGTTGCATTTTTTCCTTTAGTATATCCATACTGTTGGATAGGGGTTATGGCATTTTCAAGAAGAATTTTCTTCCATTTGGTAAGATCAGGTTTCGTCCAATCGCCATAAATTCTTTTGATAGTGGGATTTCCATATTTGGCAATCTCTTCCATCATTTCTTTTATATATGTCGATGGTATATTATCACCGTCAATTAATACTGCAAGATTTAAATCCATAGTTTTTTAAAAAATAAATAATAAAGTTAGCATGTATGTACTAATTTAGGGATTACCGTTTCTTCTTTTTATTTCTAAGATTATAGGTTTTATCTCCTTTGGTTTTAGGTTTTTTATATTTCTTTTTAATTTCACGTTGGTACGACCCACCTAGATTTACCTTTTTATTCTTCTCCTTTTTTTCATGAAATGACGCTCCTACTTCATCATTTGGACGTTTATGAGGATTGTTAATTTCTTTAATCTTTGGACGTTCTTCGGGAGTTAGTTCTTCAGAAATTTCAACATTCTCAGGGAACTCTAGTTGCTCAACCTTCATTTCCATAAGACTTTCTATCTCCTTAAGAGATTCTTGTTCTTTTTGCGTAGTCAATACTAAAGAAACACCTTGTTTTTGTGCTCTACCTGTTCTACCAATACGGTGCATGTAGTTTTCTGGATAATCTGGAGTGTCGACATTAATTACATGACTAATATCATCAATGTCTAAACCTCTTGCCATAACGTCTGTAGCAATAAGAATTCGATGTTCTCCACTTTCAAATTGTTCAATACTTCTAAGTCGGTAATTTTGAGTTTTATTAGAGTGAATAACAGCACATTGATCTGGGAAAGTTTTCTCAAAACGTTCAAACAATCGATCTGCCATTTTCTTATTACCAACAAATAGTAATACTTTTTGATATTCTTCTTTATGAACTAACAAAGACTCTAGTAAATTTACTTTGGTATAAAAGTTAGATATTTGATAACCATACTGTTTAATGTTATCTAGAGGTGTACCACTTTTAGCTATAGAAACTTTATTAGGGTGTATAAAAATTTCAGAAATAAGTTGTTCTACTTCTTCGGTCATTGTAGCCGAAAACATAATATTTTGTCTTTGCTGAGGTAGAATATCAAAAATATTCATTAATTGATGCCTAAATCCTAAATCCATCATTACATCGACTTCATCTATAACCAATTTTTGAATGGATTTTAATTGTAGTGCTCTACTAACAGCTAGATCATACAGTCGCCCTGGTGTGGCTACAATAATATCTAAACCTTGAGACACAGCTTGTTTTTGAGTGTTGATATTAGTTCCCCCATAAACCCCTGTTATCCTAGTGTTGATGTAGGTGGTTAATTTTTCGATTTCGTCTACAACTTGTACAACAAGTTCTCTTGTAGGCACTAATACTAAAACTCGAGGATTTTGCTGTACAGAATACTTTAACATTCTTAAAATAGGTAACATATAGGCATATGTTTTACCAGTACCAGTTTGTGCAATACCCACTACGTCTTTACCAGACATTACTACAGAAAATGCTTGCTCTTGGATTGGGGTAGGAGTTTCAAACCCTAGATCATCCAGAGCGTTAACAAGTTGTGTGCTTAAATTTAAATCTCGAAAAGTCAATTGATTTCTTTTTTATGCAAAGGTATGCTTATTTCTGGGATTGAATAACAGATCTTCTTGGTATACAATGTAATTAATGTTGTTCCTGTAGCATTAAGAAATAATTAGTGGTATCAAATTATAATTTGACCCTTTTTTTAGAGATGCCGTTATTAATTTTGAATAGAAACTTAAAATCACAAATCATGATATTATTTAAACACATTTCAAAGTATATACTATTAGTCATTTTGTTTTTTACTATTGGTTGTAGTAGCGATTCACCTAACGAAGATCAGCAGCCAGAAGAAACAAGTGTAGAAGATTTTGCAAATTTTGCAGAAGATCCAAAGTTTCTTGAGCATATGGAAAACCTTGTACTCGTTCTCAATCGAATTGAAGACCATGAAAAGGCATTAGAAATTCTAGAAACTTCAGGAAAATCAAAACTAAATGATACCCAACAAATGGAACTTACTACGGCACTAGGGTTTGAAGATACCGAACAAATGAATACCGCGTATGATCAACTTACTGAAGAATGGGGACTATTAAGTCGTCGTTTTGATCTTAGTAATCAAAATTATTCATATACTGAAGCTTTGATGTTCAATAAATTACTTTTGATTAGATATAATTTAGATCTTAGTGAAGTTTTGGGGCTAAAGAAAAAAGACTTGGACAATGAAGAAGTACATTGTTATTACGAAGTATGCTTTCCACCGTATTCAAATGCTCTAAAGCCTTATGATACTGCAAGACTTGTATGTGATGCGATTGATTATACTACAACTGAAGGAAATGAGGCTTATTTAGAATGCGTAAGACCAATAAAGCAACGATTTGCATTAGAACTTCAACGTGCCGATTTTCTTCTTGCATGTTGTGGCTTTTACCGTTGCAATCTAGAGCGACCAACAGTGCTGGGTACAAAACCTTTTGATTATTCAAAATGCCCAGAGGTACCTTTGTCATGATATTATAAAAGAAACTTAGTTTTAAACTTGTAAAACATAATAATTTAAAATGCCTGTCGATCTTTGTTGATGACAGGTTTTTTTATATTAAAATATACTCCGATTTTACTTATTTTTGATTTTCTAATATATCAATAATGAAAAAAATTCTCGCCTTTGCAGGTTCAAACAGTAGTACATCTATCAATCATAAATTAGTAAGCTTTGTAGTTTCAAAATTGGAAGGTCATGATACTAAATTGATTAACCTTATCAAGTATACGGTACCCATGTATAGTGAAGATGAAGAAAAAAATAATAGTTTTCCTGCTATGATCTTGTCTCTAAAAGAAGAAATAGCAAAAGCAGATGCCTTGGTTATCTCGGTAAATGAACATAATGGAAGCTGGGGAGCTTTTTTTAAGAACATAATTGATTGGTTGTCTCGGCTAGATAGAAATTTTCTAGAAGGAAAGAAAATTTTATTAATGAGCACGTCCCCAGGAAAACGAGGTGGAGTAGGCTCTTTAGACTTTGCTAAAAGTGTGTTGCCAAGATTTGGTGCAGAAATTATAGAAAGTTTTAGTTTTCCTTCTTTCTACGATAATTTTTCGGTAGATAAAAACGAAGTCACAGATGAGACACTTTTATTGGGATTGAATGAAGTTCTAAGTACTTTTGCGCATCAAATATAGATCCTTGCGTAGCATTAAAAAATATACAGTTAAGAACCCTTCAGGGATTAAATTGCATCTGCAAGACTGGGCACAGCAATTTGATGAGGTTATTTGGTTAGACTCAAATAACTATGCACAAAAATATACTAACTATGATGCTGTTTTAGCAGTTGACGCATTTACTTCGATAAAAACAGACTATTACGATGCATTTAATAAGTTAGAAGAGTATCAGAAACAAACTGAAGATTGGATTTTTGGTTATTTGTCATACGACCTTAAAAATGATGTTGAAAATCTAGCTTCAGAAAATGATGACCATTTAGATTTTCCTGACTTATATTTTTTTCAACCCAAAAGGTTATTCTTTTTAAAAGGAAAAACAATCGAGATGCATTATCTCAAAATGATTGATGATGAAATTGAAGATGACTTTACTACAATTAAAAAAATGTTGTCTATAAAAAAAGACAATACTAATTCTTGTGGAAAAGTAAAAATAAGTCTTCGATTAACTAAAGATGCCTATAAAGAAAAAGTAAACAAAATGTTAACTCATATTCATAGAGGTGACATTTATGAAGCTAATTTTTGTCAGGAATTTTTTGCAGAAAATAGTTGTATTGATCCACTACAAACATATCATCACCTAAATAATATTTCAAGACCACCCTTTGCGACCTATCTTAAAATGGATCATTTGTTTCTTTTGTCTGCTTCACCAGAACGATATTTAAAAAAAGAAGGGATAAAGATCATTACACAACCTATTAAAGGAACTGCAAAAAGAGCTTCTGATGCAGTGTCTGATAAGAAATTGGTTGACGAACTCAAAAATGACCCTAAAGAGCGCTCAGAAAATATTATGATTGTTGACCTGGTAAGAAATGATTTGTCAAAAACAGCTGTAAAAGGTTCGGTTACTGTAGAAGAATTATGTAAAGTGTATTCTTTTGACCAAGTACATCAGATGATTTCTACAGTGATCTCGCAAGTTGATACTAATAGATCACCAATAGATGTACTTAAAACAACTTTTCCTATGGGAAGCATGACAGGTGCTCCTAAGATTTCTGCAATGAAAATTATAGAGAACCTCGAAGAGTCCAAAAGAGGTCTTTACAGCGGAACTGTAGGGTATTTTACACCAGAAGGAGATTTTGACTTTAATGTCGTAATCCGAAGTATTCTTTATAATGATAAGAAACAATACATCTCGTATACCGTTGGAGGAGCCATCACAGCTAAATCAGATCCAGATAAGGAATATGAAGAATGCTTACTTAAAGCAAAAGCGATGCGAGAAGTATTAGAAGGAATGTAAGAATTGTGGCTTTCTAATTTTTTTATATAAGATTACGTCTAAAACTTTTTCTAACGTCAATAATAATTTCTTTAACCTCTTGAGAGGTTATACCTCTAATTGTTGCGATTTCTTCAAAGTTTAATCTTCCAAAAACAAATAAGTCAATAACTTTAGAAGTCTCTAAAGGTAACCAACTATAAAATTTACCTAACAATTTTTGTTTTCGACTTTTGGATAAAGACTCCGTATCTATTACTTTAATAATAGCAGAATCAAGATCATCATAAATAAAATTTTGTTTGTTTTCAGAATTTTGTTTGTAGCAAATATCATCTAATTCTTCTTTCATGACGAGTTCATTATCACCTTCTACAGTAAAATGTTCTTCTAGCTTTTCTAATTCTATTTTTAAAAAATGATTAGTACTAATACTTTTTTGGTGCCACCCTTCTGTATTATATAGTTCATCTATAAGTGTGTCAGCTATTTTAAAAAGTTTAAGTTCCAGAGATAAAGTGTCTATTTCGATATCAAGATCGTCATGATATAGTTTCAAGATAGCATCGTCAATAATACCATTTGAACAATACATGTTTTGCGGTAAGACACCCACGCTTTCAGCTATGTATAATCGGTGTTTAACATATGGGTGTAAATGAGGAACAATCGATAATAACTTCTTGCTGAATTCTCTTTGATCATCAGCTCCATAATATTTCTGCAGTTCTTGAGTCCTATTCATTATTGTGGAATTTAAGAGTTGTTTTCTAAAAATAACGAAAACAAACCAATTTTGATGTTAAAAACTTGAAAATCAATACTTAAATGTGTTTTTTGAATAGCTTGTGGTCGCAATACAAAATTGTATATTTGAAAAATAAAACATACAACTTAAAATTTTTGTTACGAGAATTTAAAAACCATATAAAAACTAATCTTTCTTTTTTAGTTGGGAGTAAATTATTAATAGCTTGCAGTGGTGGGTTAGATAGTATAGTACTTTCTAAATTTTGTGAATTGCTAAAGCTTGATTTTGCAATGGCACATTGTAATTTTAAACTTCGAGGTGAGGAAAGTGATGACGATGAAGGTTTTGTAAAGTTATTTGCTCAACAAATAAATACAAATGTTTTTGTTACTCATTTTGATACAGAAACCTATGCTAAAGATAATACACTGTCTATTCAAATGGCTGCAAGAGAATTGCGTTATGTTTGGTTTAAAAAACTAGCATTAGAGCACAACTTTGATTATGTACTTACAGCACATCATGCCGATGATAATCTTGAAACTTTTCTTATTAATTTATCCCGGGGTACTGGTATTGAAGGATTAATTGGTATTCCAGAAATTAATGAGATTTTTGTTCGACCATTACTGCCTTTTTCTAGAGAAGAAATTTTGAGTTTTGCTCAAGAAAATAAATTAAAATGGCGTGAAGACAGTAGTAATAGTAGTACAAAATATCTTCGTAATAAACTTAGACATCATGTTACAAATGAACTTAAATCTGCCGCGCCTAATTTTTTAAATAATTTTAAAACAACAGTTTCGTATCTAAAACAAAGTAATGAGTTTATTAAGCATCAAATGGCTAAACTTAAAAAAGAATTATTTGATACTTCAGAAGGAGGAAATGTTGTGAAAATACCGATAAGCAGATTGAGAGAGTATGGTAATCCTAGAACTTGTTTGTATTTTTTGTTAAGAGATTATGGTTTCACGGCATGGGATGATATAGAACAGTTTATAAAATCACAATCCGGGAAACAAATTTTTTCAAATTCGTATAGATTAGTTAAAGACAGGGATTACTTACTATTAAGCCCGATTGTTGAGGAAATATCTGATCGTTGTTATCAAATTTCTGAAGAAGAAAGTATGTTAATGATTCCTTCTGGAACCCTTAAATTTAAAGAAGTTTTAGAAATGTCTGATATTGATTTTAAGACAATTTTTGTAGATAAGGCAAAATTAAAGTATCCTTTAACTGTAAGAAAATGGAAAGAAGGCGACTACTTTTATCCCATCGGGATGAAAGGAAAAAAGAAATTAAGCAAATATTTTAAAGATGAAAAACTATCTTTATTAGCAAAAGAACGAGTATGGTTGTTATGCTCTGATAATGAGATTTTATGGATTATAAATTATAGGGCAGATGACAGATTCAAAATAACACCCCAAACAAAAGAATTATTAAAAATAACGATAACCTAATGCGATACCTACTACTATTATTAACGGCATTTTTAGTTTCTACCACTGTATTTTCTCAAACGCTTGATCCAATCAAATGGAAAGCAAATGTAGAAAAGGAAACAGACGATACATATATTCTGAATTTTGAGGCTACTTTGGATAAAGGTTGGCATTTGTATTCTCAAAATGAAGCAGAAACAGATGAAATAGCACCAACTCCTACAGAATTCTCTTTTGATAGTACTCCCGAGACTTATAAGTTGGTAGGAGAAACAATAGAACCTAAAGGAATCCAGAAATATGATAACATCTTTGAAATGGATGTTAAATATTTTGAAGACAATGTGACCTTCTTTCAGAAAATAAAACTAGTAGATAAAACGACCAAAGTAATTAAAGCAGAAGTTTTCTTTTCTGTTTGCGATGATGAAAGATGTTTAGCACCCGAAGTAGTAGAGTTTACATTGGATCTTAATCAAAAAGAAGCTATAGAAAATAAAGGAGATGTCTCTAGTATTACTGCAGCAGATAAAGAAAAGTCAGAAAGCTTGCATATACAGGTAAAGGGTAAAGAAGCTTTTCCAACAGAAAAAGTAGAAGACAAAAGTTATCTCAATATCTTTATATTAGGGTTTTTGGGTGGATTAATAGCATTGTTAACACCTTGTGTATTTCCTATGATCCCTTTGACTGTATCATTTTTTACAAAAGGAGCAAAGGATCGTAAAAAGGGATTGTTTAATGCCGTATTGTATGGTTTATTTATCTTCTTAATATATGTGTTATTAAGTTTACCATTTCATTTATTAGATTCTTTAGATCCGGAAATATTAAATAATATTTCAACTAATGTGACTCTAAATATTGTCTTTTTTGTAATTTTTATAGTATTCGCAATCTCCTTTTTTGGATATTTTGAAATTACATTACCGGCGTCCTGGAGTAATAAAATGGATAGCAAGGCGACTAGTGTTGGTGGTGTACTAGGAATCTTTTTTATGGCATTAACATTAGCTCTTGTATCATTTTCATGTACTGGTCCAATTTTAGGTTCTTTATTAGGAGGATCTCTTAGTAGTGATGGTGGTGCAATTCAATTAAGTTTTGGAATGGGAGGTTTTGGATTAGCCTTAGCTTTACCTTTTGGATTATTTGCGTTATTCCCAAACTGGTTAAATTCTCTACCAAAAAGTGGAGGATGGTTAAATACAGTAAAAGTTGTTTTAGGGTTTTTAGAATTAGCTTTAGCATTTAAGTTTTTATCTAATGCCGATTTGGTAGAACATTGGGGACTTTTAAAAAGAGAAGTATTCCTTGCCATATGGATTATAATAGGAATAGGATTAACACTATATCTTTTTGCAAAAATACGGTTTCCTCATGATAGTCCGATTCAAAAATTGAGTACCACAAGAAAAGTATTAGGAGTTGTTACTTTAGCCTTTGTAATATACTTATTACCTGGACTATCAAATACGGCATATGCCAATCTTAAATTGCTAAGTGGTTTTCCTCCACCATTATTTTATAGTGTATACGAAAAAGAAGCGCATGGTCCTTTAGGACTTAATGCATACACTGATTTTGAAGAAGGTGTTAAGGCAGCAAAAGCTCAAAATAAGCCTATTATGGTTGATTTTACAGGGTGGGCGTGTGTAAACTGCCGTAAAATGGAAGAACAAGTATGGAGTTACCCTGAAATTATGAAAATTCTTAAAGATGAGTATATCCTAATTTCCTTATATGTAGACGATCGAGAAAAGCTATCCGATGATCAACAGTTTAAATTTTTAAAACCAGACGGGAGAGTTAAAGATATTAGAACTATCGGTGATAAATGGGCTACTTTTCAAACATTGAATTTTCAAAATAACTCACAACCATACTATGTTTTATTAGATAGTAATATGAATCTTTTAAATCATACTACAGCATATACGCCTGACACAAAAGAATATCTAAACTGGTTAAAAAAGGGATTACAGAATAACAAGAAATAATACTAAATCTATAGTGGTATAGAATTTTATTATAGTAGAAGTGTAAGGATTGAATAAAATTTCGACTTCTTTTATATAAAATTACTAACAATGTCAATAGATAAAATAGAACTTTCTAAGTGTTTCCCATTTATTGAAAAAGAACTGGAAGAAGAAATTGTAAATTTCAGTCAATTCAAAAGTATTCCCAAAGGGGAATATGTTGTTAGGCAAGGTAGTTATTTAAATTTCTTACCTATTATTTTAGACGGGTTGATTAAAATGTATGCAGAAGAAGAGGAAGTAGAATTTCTGTTATACTATATACATCCAAATCAATGTTGTATTCTTAGTTTTAATCACTTATTTGGTCAAGAAGCAGTTCGTTATTCGGCTGTTACAGAAAAGGATACTAAGGTACTTTGTTTGCCCGTTGAAAAAGTAAAAGAATGGTTTGTGAAATACCCGTCTTTTACCAAGATTATATTAAAAGATTTTCAACGTAATTATGAAGATCTTCTTAATACTACTAAACAAGTCGTATGTTATAAAATAGAGGACCGATTGGTAAACTATTTAACAAATAAAGCCAAATTACAAAATTGTAATATGATACAGATGTCTCATAAAGAAATAGCATCTGATTTAGGAACATCTCGAGAGGTTGTATCCAGAATAACAAAGAAATTACAGGCTACAAACTTATTAGTACAGCATAAAAGACATATTGAGCTGAAACAGTTTCAAATGATCTAATATCAAGTCCTTTTTTTTCTTCTCTAGACGCTATTTTAGCGTCATTTTGTCGTTGTGTTATTTTTGTTATAATAGCCTGATTTACAGATATTTAAATAACATTTTTTTAACATTTTTCGGTGACTTTTGTCACCGTTTATCGTTTTAAGACACGACTATATTTGCATCATATTGATGAATAAATAAAATATAGAAATCATGACAAAAAAATTAACTTATTTACTTATGGCATTTGCAATCTTCGCTTCTTGTAGTGACGATGATGATGTTGTAACAGATCCAGGAGGAGATGGTGGACCAGATGCTACCGAAATTAATGTAGTATTAAACGAAGTAAAATACCAAGGTACCGATTGGGTAGAAATTTTTAATGCAGGAACAGGAGAAGCTGATATTAGTGAGTATTGGTTATGTCTTGGTCCTGGTACTTATGTACAAATAGGGAGTGTAACTCCTTTAAGTGGAAACACAACAATTCCTGTAGGAGGTTATTTAGTATTACCATATGACCTACCAGATACAAGTGGAGGTTTAGGATTATATTCGACAAATGAATTCGCAAGCGCAGATGCTATTGTTGATTTTGTACAATATGGATCAGGAGGGACTCCTAGAGAAAATGTAGCTGTAGAAGCTGGATTATGGACTGCAGGAGAATTTGTGCCTACTGTAACTAGCGAAGATAATAGTATTATTTTTGATGGAGACGGTAATGGTGCGGCAAACTGGGCAGAAACAACTACAGTTACCAATGGTGCAGAAAATGTACTTACAATGCCTAATACTGATGTTCGTTCTATTGTAATTAACGAAGTTAGATATGGTGAAAATAAACAAATAGAATTATGGAATAACGGTACTGTTGCTGTTGATTTGGCACCATATTGGTTATGCCTTGGGCCAGGACAATACCTACAGGTTGAAAATGCTACTGTAGTTAGCGGTGAAGCACAATTAGAGCCAGGAGAATTTTTAGTATTAAATTGGAATGAATTAGGTGATAATGAAGGTTTAGGTTTGTACTCTACTAATGCCTTTACAAATGCTGATGCTCTTATAGATTTTGTACAGTGGGGTGCTTCAGGTAGTGCTAGAGAAAGTGTTGCAGTAGCGGCCGGACAATGGACATCTGGAGAATTTGTGCAGTCCGTAAGATTACCTAGTTACAGTATTTCATATGACGGAGAAGGAAATGCTGCTGCTGACTGGTCTGAAACCATTAATCCAACTTTAGGTGCTGGTAATGCAACAGTAATTAATAGTACTACTTTTACAGTAACTATAAAGAACACAATTAATTATCTAAACGTGCACACCTTTACAACTCCTGTTGGAGCATCGGCACCAGGTCCATTAGCAACTAATGGTGCACAATACGAAGTGTCATTTAAAGCGGTACCAGGAACTAAATTTACACCAGTAACAATGATGGGGAACAGTAATGACTGGTTTTTAGCACCAACTGATCTTGCAGGAATTGATTTGTTTCCAGGTGGGACAGCTTTGAATAATGTAGATATCGCGAGTCAATTATCTCTTTATGATTTAGGTACTGAAGCTGATGGTGATCCAGCGACGTTTCCTCCTGCAGGAGCAAATGTAGGCCCAGCCGATCCAAATACCTCAGTACGTTTAGTACCAGGAAGAGGTACTGGTGATATATACATGACAGCAGTATTAGATTATGCAGCAGGTAGTGGTAGTGAAGCTGGTACATTTACATTAACAATAACAGCTACTAACGCGCCAAATCCTGCAATGGGAGCTAGTCAGGATAACGGATTCGTAATTACTCCTGGAATAGCTGTGTTACATGCACAACCAGAGCCTTTATTTACTTTAGGACAAGAAGATAGAGGAGTAGGTCTAGAGGGTATTGCAGAAGACGGTATGCCAGGAGTACTATATAATTGGTTTAAAGAAACAGGATCGCAAGGAACGCCTTTACGTTTATCTTCTTCATTAACACCTCTTTCACCTGCTTTTATATATGCTTTTAATACAGAAAGAGATCCTTGGTTTACACAAGGAGAAGCTGCAAAAGGATCAAGTGGTTTAGAAGAAATTGCAGAAGATGGTGATAGAATGGTAGCATATAATTATCTAAAAGATTTCGGTATTCCTACTGAACTCCCTTCAGAAATGGGACCGATACGACCAGGAGAATCTGCTACTTTTACTATCGAAGTACCACAAGGACAAAATTATAAACTTGGATTCGGAACAATGTTCGTAACATCTAACGATTGGTTTATTAGTAATAATAATGTAGGATTAACACTATTTAATGCAGATGGTAGTGCATTTTCAGGAACAAGTGCGAGTTCAAATACGTACTTATATGATGCAGGAACAGAAGTAGATCAACCAGTAGGATTTGGTGCCGATCAAGTAATGAATCAAAGTGGAATTAATACAGGGGCTGCAGATGCAGACACTACTGTAAGAAGAGTATCATCATTAGAAGATGTACAATTTGGAAAAGGAGTTATTAATAGCGCTCCAGGTGTTACTTGGTCAGGGGATCCAAGAGGAGGTTATAACATTATTGAAATCGATATTCAACCTCAATAATTACCCCGCTCTATTCAAGAGCTAGACAATGTCTGTACTATCTTAATTTATAGTTGCAGTTGCTTTTGTGAAGCCTTTGACAATTTTGTCAAAGGCTTTTTTTATTTTCAGTAAATATAGCCCCCTTATATTTATTTGTCTTTTTTAGTAAAACTTAAAAAACGAGATAAAACAAACCCTGTAGATTCATAAGGTGTTAAAATCTCCTTAAATTATCTTACTCACAATTCCATTTTTTTATCTTCAGCAATAAACTAAACTATAACAAATGCGATTGATCAAATACATTTTTTTAAGAACTGCATTACTCTTATTTACCTTAACCACATTTGCTCAGGAAACTGAAAGTTATGATGTTAAAAAGCATTATACCAAACAAGAAGTAGATATTGTTATGAGAGATGGAATCAAACTTCATACTACAATATATTCTCCAAAAGATACTTCAAAAAAATACCCTATTTTATTACAAAGAACACCATATAGTTCTAGACCTTATGGTAAAGACGAGTTTCGTTCTAAAATAGGACCAAATGAATTTTTAATGAAAGAAGGAAACATTATTGTTTATCAAGACGTACGTGGACGTTGGATGAGTGAAGGCGTTTATGATAATATGCGGGCTTATATACCAAACAAAAAAGGAAAACAATTTGACGAAGCAAGTGATACTTATGATACGGTAGATTGGTTGATAAATAATGTAGAAAATACGAATAAAAAAGTAGGCGTATGGGGGATATCCTATCCGGGTTTTTATGCCACATATTCTTTGTTAGATGCGCATCCAGCGCTTAAAGCTGTTTCTCCGCAAGCGTGTATTGGAGATTTCTTTTTTGATGATTTTCATCACAATGGAGCGTACTTATTAAGTTATTGGAGAGTTACAGCACTTTTTGGTCATGAAAAAACAAAACCAGTATCAGAACCATGGTATAAGTTTTCTGACTTACCAAGTAAAGACCAATATCAATTTTTTAAAGATATAGGACCTCTTAGTAATCTAGATGAGTATTACAAAGAGGATAATGTATTTTGGACACAGCTTAAAGAACATCCTAATTATGATGAGTTTTGGCAAAAAAGAGGAATAATTCAACACTTAGAAAAAATAAAACCAGCGGTAATGGTTGTAGGTGGTTTGTTTGATGCAGAGGATTTGTATGGCCCCTTTGAAACTTATGAAAATATAGAAAAGCGTAGTGATAATTATAATATTATGGTCTTTGGTCCTTGGAGTCATGGTGATTGGGCTCGTACTAAGAAAAGACAAGCCGTTGGGAATGTGTATTTTGGAGATGAATTATCAATGAAATATCAAAAAAATATAGAAACTAAATTCTTTAATCACTTTTTAAAAGGAAACGGTGATGATAAAACAGGATTACCAGAGATTCAAATTTTTGATACGGGTAAAAAAGAATGGAAATCATATGATAGTTGGCCACCAGCTGCAGCCCAGAAAAAAGCATTCTATTTAGCAGAAAACGATAAGTTGTCAGAAAGTAAAGGATCTAATTTTGCAGAATTTAGTAGTGATCCTAAAAAGCCAGTACCATATTCTGAAGATATAAAAATGGTATTCACACCAAGAAAATATATGACAGATGATCAGCGATTCGCAGCAAGAAGACCTGATGTTTTAGTGTATGAAACACCTGTCCTTACAGAAGATATGACACTTGTTGGAGAGGTTTTAGCTAAATTGAAAGTTGCTACAACGGGAACAGATGCAGACTGGATAGTAAAATTGGTTGATGTTTTTCCTAATGATGCCGAAGATACTCAAGAAACACAAGAATACCTTAAAATGGCTAATTATCATATGATGGTAAGAAGTGAAGTAATGAGAGGACGCTTTAGAAATAGTTTTACAAAACCAGAACCATTTGTAGCTAATCAAAAAACGGATGTGAATATTAAATTACAAGACGTGCATCATACGTTTAAGAAAGGACATAAAATACAAATTCAGGTTCAAAGTACATGGTTTCCGTTAATTGATCTTAATCCACAAACATTTGTACCTAATATTTTCAAAGCTAAAGCATCAGATTTTACAAAGCAAACACATAAAGTATTTCATGATTCTGCTATAGAATTTTCGATTTTAAAGTAACTAACCCCAATCTTTAACAAACTATGATTAATAAAATTAAAATAGGTATAGGACTTTTTTCCATCTTCTTTGTAGTTTATAGTTGCAAACAAGAAGTAAAAGCATTAGAAAAAGATGATATATCTTCTGCACAGAAAATAGAAGATAATTCTAAAAAATTAAATGATTGGTTCGAAACGCAGTTCAAAGAAGAGGTTTTAAGATCACCTATGTTACAAACTAGGCTAGGTATTAAAACAGAAGATTATGGTAAATGGGATGATATGTCATCCAAAAAAGAAGTAGAAGACCTAGAACGCACCAAAGAACGTTTAGCATATTTAAAAGATTCTGTCGATGTTTCATTACTAAACGAAGATACTGCATTAAGTTTTGCGCTATTAAAAGAGAGCTTAGAAAATGAGATAGAGGATTTTAAATATAGATTCTATGATTACCCTGTTAATCAGATGCATGGTATGCAAGCAGAAATTCCGGCATTCATGATCAATATGCATAGAATAGAAAGTAAAACCGATGCAGAGGCTTACATTTCAAGATTAAATGGTTTTAAAGAGTTATTTGGACAGGTGGTAGATAATATTAAAATGAGAGAAAAGAATCTTATCATGCTACCAAAGTTTGTGTTTGCTAAAGTTTTAGACGATAGTCGAAACATTATCAAAGGACAACCCTTTGATAAATCAAATAAAGAGAGCACTATTCTAGCAGATTTTAAAAGTAAAATTTTAAAGTTAGAACTTTCTGAAGAAGAACATACTACTTTATTGAATAATGCAAATTTAGCATTGCTAGAAGGTGTGAAACCCGCTTTCGAAAATCTTATCACATTATTAGAAGATCAACAAAAAAGAGCAACTACAGAAGATGGTTGTTGGAAATTTCCTAAAGGAGATGCGTTTTATAATAATGCATTAAAAAGAACAACTACTACCGACTTAACTGCAGATCAAATTCATGATTTAGGCCTTAAAGAAGTAGAGCGAATTCATGGTGAAATGAGAGATATCATGACACAGGTAAAGTATGAAGGTACGCTACAGGATTTCTTTAAATATATGAAAGAAGATAAAAAGTTCTATTTTTCGAATGATGAAGAAGGTAAAGCTGCCTATTTGAAACAAGCAGTAGGATTAATTGATACTATGAAATCTAGATTAGATGAATTGTTTATTACCAAACCAAAATCAGATATTATAGTAAAGGCGGTTGAACCTTTTAGAGAAAAAAGTGCAGGAAAGGCTTTCTATCAAAGAGGAACACCAGACGGAGCAAGGCCAGGAACATATTATGCAAATTTATATGATATGAGAGCAATGCCTAAGTATCAGATGGAAGCATTAGCATATCATGAAGGTATTCCAGGACATCATATGCAAATCTCGATAGCTCAAGAATTAAAAGATATTCCAAAATTCAGAAAATTTGGAGGATATACAGCTTATACCGAAGGTTGGGGATTATATACAGAACTTTTACCTAAAGAGATTGGATTATACAATGATCCTTATTCTGACTTTGGTCGATTGGCAATGGAACTTTGGAGAGCTTGTAGATTAGTTGTTGATACAGGAATACATGCAAAAAAATGGACTAGGGAAGAAGGAATAAAGTATTATGTAGATAATACTCCTAACGCAGAGAGTGACGCTATAAAAATGGTTGAACGACACATCGTAATGCCTAGTCAAGCAACGGCATATAAAATTGGGATGAATAAGATTCTTGAGTTACGTGAGAATGCACGTCAACAATTAGGAGACCAGTTTGATATTAGAGAATTTCATGATGTAGTTCTAACCAACGGTCCCGTACCTCTTACTATTTTAAGTGAATTGGTAGATGATTGGGTAGAGCAGAGAAAATCTCAAAACAGTACTGGTCAGGTAAAACCGTGATGCAATAGATTGAGATTATAATAAATAAAAGCTCCTTATATGATTGTATAAGGGGTTTTTTTATAAATACTAGTGCTGAATTAAGAGTTCAAGTAACGATATATGTAAGCAATTGGATTTAAAACGTACTAAAATTATGGTAAAACCATAAAATAAATGAAAGAATAGTACTACAAAAATGATAAAATATTAATATTTTGTGTATTTTGCAGATATTAAATAGCATTTAATCTATTAAAGCCCTAAAATAGACTACATGAAAAAAGCCTGCTTAACCTTCGTATTGTTACTAGTATCGTATGCAAATTGTATTTCGCAAGAGCATATATTAGATGATATAATTCCAGAAATAAAAACGCTGTCCGACACTCTTCATTTTGAAAAAGCTCGTCGTGAGGTCCAAAATCTTTTTAATAATAAAGAATCTGACAAAGCACTAACTTATAGTAATACACTTTTAGAAATTTCTAAGCACATTGGATATGATAAAGGAATAGGGGATATGCATAATCAAATAGGAACCATTTATAACTCTGTTGATCAAAGCGTTAAAGCATTTAGGCATTATGAAATGGCAGCTGTATATTTTAATAAGATTAAGTACACTTTAGGCCTTGCTACTACAAATAATAACAGAGCTATTATAGAACAGAAAAGAGGAAATTTTGAAAAAAGTGCAGAGTATTTACTAGAATCAAATACACAATATGAGAGAGAGCAAGATAGTGTTGGCCTTTCCAATAGTTTTAATAATTTAGGGAATGTATATGCAGCTTTAGGAGATTTTGAATCTGCAAAAAAATATTACAATAAGTCAATAATTATTAAAAAGAAAAAGAGATTAGATAGAGTAGGTATCATGATGAATAATCTTGCTCTTCTATATATTGATAACAAAAAGGCGGATAGTGCTAAAAGTATATTATTAGAATCTTTAGACATTGGTAAAAAGGATAATAATAGTAGGAGTATGGCCCAATCCTATAGCATACTGGCAAAAGTAGCCTTATTTAATAAAGATTATAAAACAGCAAAAAAATATTATGATTCAACCTTGGTAACAGGTAAAATAGCACAATGGAAACCTTTACTAATTAATGCAAAACAACAATTAGGTTTAATAGCGATAGAAACTAAAGATTTTAAAAAGGCAGAAAACCTACTTAGTACGAGTAGAAGAGAGTTTGCCGCGTTAGGAATGACACCTTTATTGCTCAAAAACTATCAATACGCGGCAAAATTGGATTCGGCAAAAGGTAATTTTGCAGGAGCCTTTGTTTGGCAAAAAAGATATCAAGAATTATCTAATCAAAGTAGCTCTGAAGCAACAGCCAGAAAAATTGAAAAAACCGAATCGCATTACAAAGCAGAGTTAGAACAGCTTAAGGTAATTGATGCACAAGAAAAAAGAGAAAGACAGACCAAAGAGACATTGTTTACGTATAGATTGTTAGCATTTATTAGTATCGGGATATTTTTAATCATATCTGTATTTCTAATTATGATTATTAGAACAAGAAAAGAAAGAAAAAGATATATAAAAGAATTAAATGAATCTAATGAGGTTAAAAATAAGTTGTTCTCAATAATTTCTCATGACCTTAAAAACGAAATTCACGGTTTAGAAGGTAGTCTTAATCTTATGAAAGAAGAGATCATTTCTACAGAAGAGTTTAAAGAGATTGTGCCAATACTTGCTAATAGAACTCACCAGACTTCTATTTTATTAAACAATTTGCTTAATTGGTCAAAGTCTCAAATGAAAGAACTTAATGCTCAGCCAACCACATTTGATATTGCTGAGGTTATAGGTAGTAAATTTACATTTTTTAAACCCAAAGCAGAACAAAAGGATATTAAACTAATTAATAAATTAGATTCTACAATGATATTTGCAGATAAGGATATGTTTGATATCGTAGCTCAAAATCTAATAGCTAATGCAATTAAATTCTGTAATCCAGGTGACTCTATTGCATTGTTATCAAAAGAGAAAGAAGATCGCTACGAAATCTGCTTTCAGGATACCGGTGTTGGTATAGATCCAGATCATATCCATAAGTTGTTCGCCGAAGATACTTTCACCACAGAGGGAACACAAAATGAAACAGGAACTGGTCTAGGACTTAAAATTTGTAAAGAATTAATAGAGCTTAATAAAGGTGAAATTAAAGTTGAAAGCACTCCTGGAGAGGGAAGCATATTTAGTATCTCACTACCCAAAGCTGCTTGAAGAGAAGATGATTAATTAGGTTTAAATTAAAAAAACTGAAGTAATAATTATTTATCCATCAAATTTCTGAACTGATAGAAGAAACGTTCTATTAATCTAAGATCTTCTGTTACAATTTCAGCCAATCCTCGCATTTCTTGTTTAAAAGGGATTTCTTTATTATAAGTTGTAATTAATTTTTCAGGTAACGCTACATCTATAAGGTATAAACCATCTTTGTCTGGAAATAAAGGTATATGTTTAACAGTGCCCTTTAATGTTCCGAATTCGTTGTCAGGAAAATTCTCTAGTCTTATATTAGCAACTTGTCCAATTTTTATTTTACCCGAATTTTGAGAAGGTGCTCTGACCTTTGCTAAATATGAAGAGTCTTGAGAGGGTATAATAATAAAAACAAGATCTCCTGATGAAACAGTTTGATTCTGTGCCCAAAAATTAAGAAAAGATACACGACCTTCTATATCCGATTTTAACACAAATTGAAGCTCCCAATCTTTAATACTTTTCTTAAGTTGATCAAAAGATTGCAATACTTTTTTGCGTAGGTTGATTTCTTCTTTTTGTTGATTTATTTCTGTGCCTCTGGATGTTTTTGTTGCTGCACTAATACCTTCATTAATTTGTGAGAGTTGGACATTATTACTCTCATAATTTCTTTCAGATTGAAGAAAATCTATTTTTTTACTTTCGAATTCTTGAGCAGAGATTACACCTTTTTCGAATAGATCTTGCTGTCTTTTGAAATCTTTTCTTTTAAAATCTAATTCTGTTTTTGCAATTCTTTTTTGACCTCTTAAACTTTCTTGTCTTCTATATAATTCTGATAACGAAGTTTGATTTGCCAAGGCTTCATTAGAAAACGGTCTTAATTCTTTATTAAGTAAATATTCAGAATAACTATTTTCAAAAATTGCAAAACTTGTTTCGATATCGCCAAGAAATAGAATTGGCATGTCATTTATAGGAAAATTGAAAGATTGACTATTAATAGTAACCGTATCTATGATAGATTTAAGTTTAAATACATCAAGATAGTTAGCCGTATTTCTTAAAATGGCAAGAGGTGTTCCTTCAGGAACGATTTGGCCATCTTTTACCAAGATAGATTCAATTTTGCCGCTTACTTTGGCATATTCTTTTTGTGGTGGAATTTGAGTTGTAATTATTGCTTCAGCAGGTATTACATCTGGATATTTAATCAACCAAGAGAGAAATAATAGCAAAAAGACCAAGATTAATATAAGAAGATTACCCCATCGAATCATCCAATGCGGAACTCGAGTTAAGATTTCTTGTACTTCTTCACTTCTTAATTGTATGTCGTCTAAATTATCAGGCATATTATTTTCCGAGTTCTAATTGATTTTTTACCAAATTATAATAATTCCCTTTTTTAGCTATTAATTCGGTATGATTTCCAACTTCAATAATTTCTCCTTTATCTAATACCACGATTTGGTGTGCATTCTTGACAGTACTTAATCTATGTGCAATGACCATTACTGTTTTGTCTTTGAAAAAAGTATCTAATTTTTCCATGATCACTTTTTCATTGTTTGCGTCTAATGCAGAAGTGGCTTCATCAAAAAATAAGAATTTAGGGTTTTTATATACTGCTCTGGCAATAAATAGCCTTTGTTTTTGCCCCGTACTTAATCCAACACCTTCCATTCCTATTTTTGTATTATAAGATAGTGGGAGAGATTCTATAAAGTCTTTGATGTTTGCTACATCTACGGCATGGGCCAATTTTTTCTTATCTACATAATCTTCTCCAATAGCAATATTGTTCGCAATAGTATCATTAAAAATGTATCCTTCTTGCATTACTACTCCAAAATGATCTCTCCATGATTTTTGCGATACATTATGTAAATCATGTGAGCCAATAAAAATTTGCCCTTCTCCGGGTTCATAAAACTTAAGTAGTAGTTTCATAAGTGTTGTCTTTCCACTTCCGCTTACACCTACAATAGCCGTAATTTTGTTTGCGGGAATAGAAAGATTAAGATTTTCGAGTACCGGTTTATCAGAACCAACATATCTAAAGGCTAAATCTTTGATATTAAATCCTGAATTTTCGGGTATTTCTCTTATTTTCTCATCTCCCGGATATTCTTCATTCTCTTTATTATGAATTTCTCCTAAACGTTCAAGAGAAATTTGCGCATCTTGTAATTCACGAAGAAAGTTTATTAATTGAGCTATAGGTGCATTTAATTGTCCTACAATTGCGGTTATAGCCAACATCATACCAATAGTAATATCTCCATCGATCACTAATTTAGCAGAAAATACAGTAATAAGTATGTTTTTGAGCTCATTAATAAAAGAAGATCCTACACTTTGATATTGTTCTAAAGCTAAATTTTCTATAGAAATTCTAAACAATTTTGCTTGTACAAACTCCCAATTCCAACGCTTTCTTTTCTCAGCATTATGCAACTTTATTTCCTGCATTCCGTTTACTAGTTCGATTACTTTACTTTGTTCTTCACTAATTTGAGAAAAGCGTTTGTAATCTAGTTTTTTACGTTTTTTAAAGAAAACAAGAATCCACACAAAATATATTGTACTTCCTAAAGCAAAAATTCCAAAAATAGGTATACTATAGTAAATTAATACAATGCTAAATACGATAAGATTAACCATAGAAAACAATACATTTAACGAAGACATGGTTAATATCTGCTCGATGCGTTTATGATCATTTATCCTTTGTAGTAAATCCCCTGTCATTTTTACATCAAAATAGGAGATGGGGAGGTTCATAAGTTTGATAAAAAAATCTGATATCAAAGAGATATTAATTCTCGTACTTAAATGTAATAAAATCCAACTTCTAAGTACGTCTATAAGAGTTCTACCTATAAATAGGGATAGCATTGCGATAAGAACCAGGTATATAAAATTGATATCTTGATTTTTTATACCAACATCTACAATGCTCTGGGTTAAGAAAGGAGTAATAAGCTGAAGTAAACTACCTGCTATTAGACCTAAAATTAGTTGAAAGAGAAATTTCTTGTATTTGAAAACATATTTCGAGATAAATTTGAAACCAAACTTCTCATCTTTTTCATCAATATTATCATTATAAAATTTGGGTGTTGGTTCTAATAATAGTGCCACACCTTCTTCTGTATTTTCATCCGCATTATTTCCAATCCAAGCTTTAACAAATTCTTCTTTTGTATACGTAATCAAGCCATGTGCGGGATCAGAAACATAGATGGTCATTTCACCTTTTCGAGTGGTTTTTATCTTGTAAGCAACGACATAATGTACTTTGTTCCAGTGTATAATACACGGAAGAGGAACTTCATCTAATTTTTTTAGCGAAAGCTTTACACCTAAAGATCTAAAACCAATTTCTTCTACAGCATCGCTAAGACCTAAAAGTGAACTTCCTTCTCTGGTAGTTTCACTTAATGACCTAAGTTTTTGTGTATTAAGAACTCTTCCGTAATGTTTTGATATTATCTTAATACAAGTTGGTCCACAATCTTTAGATTCTGCTTGTCGATAAAATGGAAATTTTGACATTAAGCGTCTTTAATTAAATTGATTTTGTGTAAAATGATCTTACAAATAAAAGAAATTACTTTTTATTATACTATTTCTATTCGTGAATCTATTAAATAGAGGGATGATAGTTATTTTTTGAATAAAAAAAGAGTGCTAATTTAGCACTCTTTTTAACCATTTTATTGGTTGATTAGTCAATATCTACTACTAGATTATTTTGTAATCGACCATATTGCATAACCTCCTGCGGGCGCATATATGGTAGTGTTACCTTCTGCATCAGTAGTAGGAGTAAGTCTTGTGTTATCAGTATAGTCTACTAGTTTTTTATTAATCCAGTTTGTTTTAACAACACGTTCTTTAGGTTGTTTACTAATGTTCATATAAAGAATTAGCCCTGGGTTAGTACCGTTACCTCCTCTTTTCATGATATATTCATCTTTACTCGCTTCAAGAATTTCAATGTCTCCAGCAGCTAGAGTACTGTTAATTTCCATCAAGGTTTTAAGTTGCCCTTTAAAAGCTTCATAGTCTAAATAAAAGATAGTAGGATATCCATCATGAGTAAGGATATAAGAGTAGGCTAATAGTTTGTTTCCATAACTTATTCTATTATCAGGGTTTTCATCTTTTTCGGTATCATGATTGGCAGTAAAAGTAACTGCCATTGCAGGGTCTAATTTTCTTAGCATATTTCCTGCGTCACCTAATGCAGTAAGATCCTTATTTCTATCTAAGGTTTCATCTAATCTATAAAAACATGCAAAATCAAAAGCCGGAGACCCAGATGCATCAACCCAGTCTTTAAGAACTTGTTCATTACCGTCAAAATTTTCGCCTACAGAAAACCCACCGATCTTATCATTCCATGCTTTTACCCATTGTGCTCCAAAACTTTTAACATAATCAAAACGCCATCCATCAAACCCTAATGTGTTTTTGTAAAATGATGCTACAGAATCATCTCTACCCCAAAACCAATCTTGAACATATTGTTGATCGTGACATAAATCTGTTTCAGCAAAGAAAAGATCTTGTTCATCTTTTTCATGAATATCATTAGGATGAAAATGCTCATTAGTACGATTAAATTTGCCAGATGCATTACCATTTGCCTCATTAAATAAAGAAAAAACTTCATCTCCACCTCTAAAAGGATTGGCTTGTTTTCCTCCACCAGAATTATGTCCCATAACAATATCAGCAATAACTTCTAATCCATTATCATGAGATTTCTGAATTAAGTTTTCTAATTCTTGTCTAGAACCAAAACGAGTTTCTACGGTGCCATGTTGATCAAAGTCGCCAACATCAAAATAATCTGATGGGTCATATCCCATAGAGAATCCGCCAGAGGCTCCTTTTCCTGGAGGTGCTAGCCATATTCTATCAATACCAGAAGCGGCCCAATCTTCAATACTTTTACTCACTTCATCGTACCAAGCTCCTCTAGGCTCTACATCCCAATAGAAAGCTTGCATAAATATGCCGGCATCTTCTCTTTTAAATTGGTTTAGATCCATCTTTAAGGACTGACTAGTAACAATGGTTTCTGTAGTATTAGAAGAGTCATCATCATCAGAACAACCTGTCAACCCAAAAACTAACCCTCCTAGTAAGAGGATAGTTTTGGTTGATATATTTATTATTTTTTTCATTTCAACTTTTTAAATTTATAAGTATCTATCCTCTTGGAATAAAAATGTAACCACCATCTAGATCATTAAACCAAATATCATAAGTACCTGCAATTACAGGGATATTTGGAGGGTTACCATCTGTTGTAGCATTACCACTAACTCCAGTGGTACCTCCCCAGTTGCCTGGCCAATCATTACTATGTCTGAACTTCATTTCTCCATCTACCAAATTCACACCTAATATGTACCATAAATGCTCATCAAAAGTTGATTGCGTCATGTCTGTATCCGAGTCCCATCCATCAGGAGTAGAATCACCAATAATACCAATTGTTGTGAATGTCGGGGCAGCACTAGCATCAAAATCGGCAATAGAAAACGTGTTATCGTCAAGGTTAACAGTTAATGTATAGAAACCGTCTGTTGCTACACTAAAAGTACCTGGATCAGAACCAGTACCATCATTTACAGATAATGAGCTACCATCATTGGTTCCCCATTGTGGTTGCCATTGCCCTGTGATTTCAAGAAGTTTGAACGCATTAGATCCTCCTAAAAATTTACCAGTATATGTAAATAAATTTTTATTATTAGGATCTCTTACGATTGCAGGGTTAGGGTGCTGACTAGCTTCACTACCGTTATTCCAATCAGGTGCAGTAGCATTACCAACTAAGAAAAGGTCTTTTTGAACAACTACTGTGTTATATGGTGTTACTGTAAGGGCAATTGGATTTGACGTCAATGCAGCACCTCCACTAGTTCCTAATGATGAAGTAACTCGAAGTTCAAATGAAGCTTCTGTATCTGGCGCTAATCCTAACGTTAATGCAATACCATTAAGCTCTGCAACGGTCCATGAATAAAAACGGCTAGTTGTTACCGCAATTTGTTCTGGTGTTGCAAAATCTGTTCCTGCTGCACCAGCTTCAATAGAATAGGATATAGGCGTATCGATATTATAACCCGCATCATCCCATACCATAGTAAATGCTTGTTCGTCTGCTAAATCCTTATTAAGAGTCACTGATGAATTAGCAGTAACAATTAATGGACCTTCAGATTGATTTGGTTGAATTACAAATGTTGGTTCTTCGTCCTCTACACATGCATTGAAGCATAGCGAAGCTACAAATGCAAATATTAAAATTGATATCTTTTTCATGACTGTATAAATTAAATTTTGATTGTTTATTAAAACCCTGTGTTTTGTCCAAGATTTGGATTTGCTGATCTACTTGAAGATGGAACTGGGTATAGCTTAAAATTCTCTGATATTGAAGATCCATTCTGTGGGCCTCCTTTATAAGACCAATTATATGTACTACCAGTATATAGACCGAATCGGATAAGATCTTGTCTTCTATGGGCTTCCCAATGAAGTTCTCTTCCTCTTTCATCGATGATTAGATCTAAAGTTAATTCGGGATCCGTAATATTTCCTGAAGTGTCTCCAAAAGCTCTTTCTCTAAGATCATTAACATATCCAAGGGCAAGACCACGATCTCCACCACCTCCTCTTAATTGAGCTTCGGCATACATTAAATACACATCGGCTAGTCTAAACAATGGGAAATCAGTATCAACAAATGTTGCATCTTTTCCTGGTGTTCCTGTAGAGGTTAAATTAGAAAACTTAGCCATTAAATAACCTGTACCCGTGTTTGTAAAGTCAGGATCAATATTAATATCTCTATCTACAGGAGGATCAGTACTATCAGGATCAGCACTAATGTCTTGCGTTACAAGACTATTTCTTGCATCATTTTGAAACAATGTACTTGTTACAAATAATTCAGAAAGTTCTTTACGTACTCTAAATAGATTGCCAAAACCTCCGACACCAAAAGAAGCAGGTGTTGGTTGAAGAGAAGCATCAGCATTTTGTTGTCCTTGAATTAAGATTCCAGCACCCCCAAAGTTTCTTACTGTAGCGCCATCTGCGATAACAGGAAAAATGATTTCATTTTGGGCACCATTAGTATCATTGTCTGCAAGGAAATTGAAAGTGTAATTTGGTGTGAGTGAATATCCACTATCAATAATTTCTTGACAAAGTCGTAAACAATCTGCATATCTACCATTACCATCACCTAGATAAACTTCAGCATTTAAATAAAGCTTAGCAAGAATCATTTTTGCTACTCCTTTATTTACTCTACCATATTGTAGCGTATTAGCTGGTGCTACATCTAATAAATCTGCTTCTACAGCTAATAATTCAGATTCTATATTTTCGAATAATTCCTGACCTTCTATTTCTGGAACTCTAGTAAATCCTACAGCATCATTTTCTGTAGCAAAAGGAGCTCTACGAAATAAATCTAGTAGATGATAATTAGCCAAAGCTCTAAGTACACGTGCTTCTGCTCGATAAACTCTAATTTCATCTCTTGTTGCGGCATCTACTCCTCGTCCGTCTAATTTAGTATCTGTAGTTTGACGAAGAAACTCATTAGCAAGAGAAATTTCAAAAGTTGATCTGGCCCAAAAACCTAATACAAGAACATTATTGGCGTCCCAACTATTTTTCTGTACTTGTCGTATACCAGGGTCATTTTCAAAATTGAATATCACTTCATCTGTAGATAAATTCTGTAGATTAAATAATCCTCTAATATAATTACCTGTACCTGCATCGATACCAGCAATGTTTGAAGTACCAGGTCCTATAAGACCTACTACCGATAAATTACCGTAAACTCCAGCTATAGCACGCTCATAACCTCCTGGTTGAGCAAATACATCTTCAGCCAAGAAGTCGTCGTCATCTTCTAATTCGATATCCAAATCTCCTTCACAAGAAGTGAATATGCCAATAAATAGAAATGCGTATAAAAAATTCTTATATAATTTCATTTCCAATGTTTTTAATAGTTATAGTTTAACCCCAACAGGTAGGTGCGTCCTCTAGGAAAAATAGTATTATCGATACCATTATTTTGAATTTCTGGATCAAGACCAGAATAATCAGTAATAACAAATGCATTCTGAACACCAGCCCATAGACGAAGGCTCGAAACACCTTTCATTACATCTCTTAATGTATATCCTAAAGTGATGTTATCCATTCTTAAAAATGAAGCATCTTCTATATAGAAGTCAGAAAGAATAACATTTGGAGTATTTGTGAAATTGGTTTCTAAAACGCTAACAGGAGTATTGTTAAATACAGTTCTAAAAGTATTACCAATCTGTGCATTTTGGGATTCTACATTATTATAGATTTCATTACCTATACTAGCTCTCATATTAAAACTAAAATCAAAGTTCTTATAGTTTAAACTAGATTGAAGTCCCATAGTAATATCAGCTGCTGGTTTTCCGGAGATATATCTATCATTATTGTTAATAACACCATCTCTGTTAAGGTCTGCATAGGCACCTTCAATGGGTCTACCATTGTCATCATATATTTGAGCAAAAGTAAAGAATGAGAAAGGAGATTCTCCTTGTCTCTGGATTTGGATATTATTACCAATTCCCCCGCTAATTCCACCGGTTATAATATCTTGACCAAATGCTAATTCTTCTATTTCTTGATCTATAAAAGTCACATTATAGCTTAGATTCCAATTCAGGTTATTGTTTTTGATAATATCTGCACTTATCGAAAATTCTACCCCCTCGGTGGTAAATTTTCCTATGTTTTGGAAACCTTGATTAGAAAAGTTTACAGCATCAGGAACTGGAGCTGATGATAATAAATCATTAGATTCTTTTTTGAAAACATCAATTGCTCCAGAGATTCTATCATTAAATAATCCGTAATCTAGTCCAATATTATATTCTGTGATCTTTTCCCATTCTAAATCTTCATTTCTAAATTGAGCTTGTACAATATTTATAACTTCTCCATTTAGTATATACTGCGTATTTTGACCAGCAGTTCTATAGCGTTCTAAATAACCATTAGCAAATGTTCCTAAATCTTGTTGACCAGTGACTCCATATCCCAATCGTAGTTTAAGATTACTCAATGTAGAAGAATTTTGTAAAAAGTTCTCCTCACTAATCTGCCATCCGAAAGAAGCAGAAGGGAAATATCCAAATCTAACATCTTCAGCAAATCTAGAAGTACCATCTCTACGAATGGATCCACTTAAAAAATACTTATCACTTAGTTTTAAATTAGCTCTTAAGAAATATGCCAATAATACAACATCTGGTTCTATTGTAACATCTGGTTCTAAGTTTGGATCGCGTTGATCAAAAGTCTCAAATCGCTCTACTTCAAATTTTTGATAAGAATATCCTCCAGTAGCTTCAACTCCTAAATTTCCAATATCTTTATTGTACACTAAATAGGCATCAAGTAATCTATTTTTTGATGTGAAATCTGTATCTGATTTAAAACCATTAAATTCTCCTAGATTAGAATTAAAAGTATTTGCACTTTCTGTAGATCGTTCTTCAAATCTATTTGTTTCACTAGTATCTAATCCTAAATTAAGTACGGCCCTTACATCTGGAAAGAAGTGTAATTGATAATCAAATTTTGCATTACCATAATATCTTCTAACATTGGCGATATTTCTAGTTTGTAGTAACTGAGCAACAGGGTTTCTTTGCACGTTTGCTTGTGCAAAACCATTACTGTCTGTGTATTCAAAGAATCCTCCGAAAGGAGAACTAGGATCAAAAACAGGTTGTGTTGGATCAAAAGTAATAGCCGATCCTTCTACACCAGGTGCAAATCTGTTTTTTTCAAAATTAAGATTTGCATTTACATCTATTTTTAGATGATTATTAAATAATCTTGGGTTTAAAGACAGCGACGTTGTAGTTCTTTCGAACTTAGATGTTTTTCTAATTCCTTCTTGATCTGATCGTCCGATAGACAATCGAGTAGGTAATGCGTCTAAAATAGAACCACTTACCGATAAGTTATGGTCTGAAGAAAATGCATCTCTATATATTTCATCTTGCCAATCTGTATTAGCATTTCCAAGGTCAGCAACACGATCTGGGAAATTTTCGGCAACATAAGCTCTAAATTCATCTGCAGAAAACACATCAACTCCATCAGTTTGTGTGTTAATAGATGTTTTAGAGTTTAAGCTTATTTGTAATTTCTTTTTTCCTTTTTTGGTAGTAATAATTATTACTCCATTAGCACCACGGTTACCATATATGGCTGCAGCTGATGCATCTTTAAGAATAGAAAATGATTCGATATCATTTGGGTTAATAGCAGATAAGACTGATCTAGAACCGTTGTTCGTATCATTAGGATCATTAATTGGCAAACCGTCTACAACAATTAAAGGATCGTTAGAGGCGTTTAATGATGCACCTCCACGAATTCTAATCTGAGAATTTCCGGCAGGCCCACCATTGGTATTAATATTTACACCGGCAACTCGACCTGTAAATAGATTTTCTGCCGTAACATTATTACCGGTATTAAAGTCTTCTGTTGTAATTAAAGCAACAGATCCGGTTAGATCTTTTTTTCTGGTAGCACCATACCCGATAAGTACAACTTGTTCGAGCTCGGCAGCATCTTCTTCTAATACAATGTTTATTGTAGCTTGGCCAGTGTAAGCCACTTCCTGTTCTATAAAACCAACATAAGAGTATATAATACTTTCCCCATCTTTGACGTTACCCAAAGAATAGTTACCATCAAAATCGGAAGATGTTCCGTTTGATGTTCCCCTTACAATGATATTTACACCCGGAATGGGTTGACCACTTCCTGCATCAGTCACTGTCCCCACAACAGTAGACTGAGCAAAAAAGCTCATTGGCACCAACCACAATAAAAGCATTGCGCTTTTAGTAAATGTTTTCATAAAATTAAAGTAGTTTTTGATTGTTTTTAGTCCTATATTTTCACTTTCTGCAACCAAAGTATGTAAATTCTATGTTAATTTTTGGGCACTTTAGACTAGGTAGGTAACGCAAACGTTTGCGTGTGGAAAACTTTTGAAATTCCGCTAAAATTTTAAGTGAATTTCTATTCATCTGCCATGTTTTCCTGCTTAAATTTGTTTTTTGATCAATAAGAAATACTTTGGTGAGGATAATCATAAGGATCAGAAAGCTTTTAGCATATTACCTATTACGATTATTTTGAATGTTTAATTAAGTAAGTCATAAACGAAAACAGATGAAGCAAAAAGTTACATTAAAACAAATAGCAAAAGAACTGGATGTTTCTATTTCTACCGTTTCAAAAGCATTAAAAGATAGTGTCGAGATAAGTTTAGATACTAGACAAAAAGTAAAAGCTTTTGCAAAGTTGTACAACTATAAACCTAATAATATAGCGCTAAGTTTAAAGAATAGAAAAACAAAAACAATAGGAGTTATCATTCCAGAAATAGTGCATCATTTTTTTACCACCGTTATTGGAGGTGTTGAAAAAGTGGCTAATGAAAAAGGATATAATGTAATCATTTGTTCATCAAACAATTCCTTTGATAAAGAAGTAATCAATTTAGAAATGCTTGCTAGCGGAAGTGCTGATGGATTTATTTTATCAGTAGCTAAAGAAACTCAACTTAAAAAGGATTATCATCATATCGAAGAAACCATGAATCAGGGCATGCCTGTTGTTCTTTTTGATAGAATTATAGATGAAATTGTATGTGATAAAGTCATAATAGATGATGCAAAAGGAGCTCAAGCGGCTACAAATCACCTTTTATCTATAGGATGTAGAAAAGTTGCTATTCTAACGACAGTAGATTATATAAGTGTCGGTAAACTAAGAACAAATGGTTATTTAAGAGCTTTACGCGCATATGATATACAGGAAGAAGAAGAATTAATTCTTAAAATAGAAGATGTAGATAATTGTGAGGCGGAAATTTCAGAGTTCCTAAGAAATAAGGATATAGATGCGGTTTTTGCAGTAAATGAGTTATTTGCCGTAACTGCAGCCAAAGTTCTTAATGAGCAAGGAAAAAAAATACCTGATGATATATCTATAATTGGATTTACCGATGGTATATTATCAAAGCATTTTATACCGAGTTTAACTACGATAAGTCAACATGGTGAAGATATGGGTATTAGAGCAGCAAAGTTACTTATTGATAAACTAGAAGGCGATGATACCGTAAGCGAAGAATATAGAACAGTAATAATAGATACAAGTTTAATACAAAGACAATCAACAAAAAAAACGAAACGGTAATACGATATATTGAAAAATAATATATATTTGCCCTCAGTCAAAACTTATATTTTCACTTTCTACTAAATAAGTTTTGATAAGCAATTTCGCTTATCGAGTTAATAATCAAAGATTTACTTGATGAATAAGCGTAAGTTAAGTTTTTGGGAAATCTGGAACATGAGTTTCGGTTTCTTAGGAATACAATTTGGAATGGCCTTACAGGGCGGTTTCATGTCTAGAATTTTTCAAACATTAGGAGCCGAAATCTATGATATTCCGATCATGTGGTTGGCAGCGCCTTTAACAGGTTTGTTAGTTCAACCTATAATAGGTTATTTAAGCGATAGAACTTGGAGTCCAAGATGGGGAAGAAGAAGGCCTTACTTCTTGGTAGGAGCTATTTTAAGTTCTATAGCTCTTTTTATAGTACCACATTCACCTTTTTTATGGGTTGCAGCTGGGTTGTTATGGATTTTAGATGCCTCTATTAACATATCAATGGAGCCCTTTAGAGCCTTAGTAGCTGATAAATTGCCAGATTCTCAAAGGTCTTACGGATTTTTAGTTCAAACCTTGATAATTGGAGTCGGAACCTTTGTAGCAAGTAGTTTACCTTGGATGGTATCAAAGCTAGGTGCTAGTGATTCTGCTCCTAGTGGTGTTTTGCCAATGTCTGTAAAAGTGGCTTTTGCAGTTGGGGCTTGTATTTTTTTGATCAGTATTTTGTATACTGTATTTACCACAAAAGAGTATCCTCCAGAGGATATGGAAGAGTTTGAAAAAGAAAAGCAAAAGAAAAATAGTTTCATTTCTGACATTTTGGGTAACATAGGTAATATGCCGCTAACCATGAAAAAACTTGGGGTGGTTCAGTTTTTTAGCTGGTTTGCCTTTTTTACTATGTGGGGATTAACCAATCCAGCATTAACAGAACATATTTTTAAAACACCAAACCCAACCAAAGAGCTTTATGCCGTAGAAAGTAAAAATACAGATCTCATAAAAAAGTATCAAACAGAGTTTTTAACTATTGCCAAACGGGATACATTATTCTTTAATAATGCTTTACAAGATACTTTGGTTAATGATTTAAACTTAGTACACCTTTATAAAGAACAATATAATGCTATTAAAAATACAGAAGAGAGAGGTAATTACTTAACATCTATTGCTCAAGATTTTGATCAAGAAAAAACATGGTATTGGGTAAGTAATAATAAATTTCAGAAATCCTCTAATCTAGTAGGTTCTTATAATGGAGTTTATGGATTGTCTTCTATGGTATTTGCTTTAATATTAGTATTTTATACATCAAAAAGGAGAATAAATAGAAAATATGTACATATGGTATCTCTTATCTTGGGAGGTATTGGTTTTATATCGATGTATTTTATCCCATCTCCAGAATGGTTAATCCTTTCATTTTCTTTAGTTGGGTTTGCATGGGGTAGTATTTTATCTATGCCATATGCCATGCTTTCAAGCTCTGTTGACCCAAAGAAAATGGGAGTAATCATGGGTATTTTTAATATGTTTATTGTGATACCTCAAATTATAGCCGCGTTGGGCGGAATTAATTTTACCTATAAGCTTTTAGGTGATGGAGCAATTAATGCAATGATAATAGCAGGTATAAGTCTAATCATTGCGGGATTGTGTAATTTTTTGATAACTAATAAAGACGCTATTACTTATAATCCAAAAGAAATAAAGAATTAATGAAAAAAGCTTTCATATTTGATTTAGATGGTGTTATTGTGGATACCGCAAAATATCATTTTTTAGCATGGCAGAACCTTGCTAATAACTTAGGAATTTCTTTTTCTGAAGAACAAAATGAACAACTTAAAGGGGTTAGCCGAATACGATCTTTAGAAAAAATATTAGAATGGGGTAATAAAACCATTTCAGAAGAAGAGTTTACTAGGTTAATGACAGAGAAAAATGAAGAATACCTAGAATACATAAAAAAAATGGATACGACAGAAATTCTTCCTGACGTGCCAAGAGTATTAGATTACTTGATTTCAAAAAACCAAGGTATCGCATTGGGTTCAGCTAGTAAAAACGCAAGAATAATTCTTGAAAAAGTTCAGTTGCAAGAAAAATTTGAAGCTATTGTGGATGGAACAAATGTATCAAAAGCCAAACCAGATCCTGAAGTATTTCTTATAGGAGCAAAAGAACTAGGTATTTCTCCAGAAAACTGTGTGGTTTTTGAAGATTCTGTTGCAGGAGTTCAGGCGGCAAATAGCGCCAATATGATTAGTATAGGGATTGGTAATCGTCAAGTTTTGCATGAAGCAGATTATGTATTTAATGATTTTACCGAAATCAAAGAAGATTTTATAAATAACTTGGTTTTGACCAAAAAATAAAAAATAGAATAAAGTTAACCACAACGTAAAGTCATCTCACTATAGAAGAGAATTAAATTGGTGAAGTAGACTAACCACTAAAAAATTAATGAAGAACAGATGAATCAGGATTATGTAAAACCAGATAACTGGTCAATTATTGAAGAAGGGTTTGATGTAGAACGTGTTAAATCCTCAGAAAGCCTTTTTAGTATAGGTAACGGAGCAATGGGACAAAGGGCCAACTTCGAAGAAATGTATTCTGGACCTACTTTTCAGGGTAGTTATATTGCGGGAGTATATTATCCTGATAAAACCAGAGTAGGTTGGTGGAAAAATGGATATCCAGAGTATTTTGCTAAAGTACTTAACGCTCCAAATTGGATTGGTATTAATGTAGAAATCTGTGGTGAGAAATTAGATTTATTTAAATGTAAATCAGTGACCAATTTTAGAAGAGAGTTAAACATGAAAGAAGGTTGGTATCAACGTTCTTTTAATGTTGTTCTTACCAATGGTATTGAAGTATCCGTAAAATCAACTCGTTTTTTAAGTTTGGACCTTGATGAGGTAGGTGCTATCAAGTATGAGGTAACTCCCATAAGTCAAGACGTCGAAGTTGTTTTTACGCCATACTTAGACGCTGGTATTACAAATGAAGATACCAATTGGGATGATAAATTCTGGGATACTTATGATTTAGCGCATAAGGGCAATACAGCACATATTTTATCTAAAACAATGAAAACTGATTTTCATGCCTGTACAGGAATGCTCAATCAAATATTTCTAGATGAAAAAGCAACTGATATTTATCCTAAAGTTGAGATTAGTAATACTTGCGTAAAATTAAACTATACCCTCGAAGTCCCTAAAGGGAAAACAGCAACTGTAGTTAAATTTGGTGGATATACAGTCTCATTAAATCACAAAGAAGAAGATCTCGTTACAGCAAGCTCTGCAGTACTTAAGCAAGCTTCAGAATCAGGTTTTGAAGCATTATTAGATTTGCAAAAAAATGCATGGTCCAAAATATGGGAAATGGCTGATATTGCGATCGATGGAGATGTAAAAGCACAACAAGGTATACGATTTAATATTTTTCAGTTAAATCAAACATATTTAGGTAAAGATGCCAGATTAAATATAGGTCCTAAAGGGTTTACAGGAGAAAAATATGGTGGTAGTACATATTGGGATACAGAAGCATATTGCATTCCTTTTTATATGGCAACAAAAGATCAAGTTGTTGCTCGTAACCTTCTTACGTATCGTTATCAGCATCTTGAAAAAGCCATAGAAAATGCCGAAAAACTTGGGTTTACTAATGGAGCAGCTTTATATCCAATGGTAACCATGAATGGAGAAGAGTGTCATAATGAGTGGGAAATTACTTTTGAAGAAATACATCGTAATGGAGCAATGACTTTTGCTATCTATAATTATCACCGTTATACAGGAGATTATAGTTATATTCCAGAAAAAGGATTAGAAGTAATGATCGGAATTGCTCGTTTTTGGCATCAAAGAGCAACATTCTCTACCGATAAGGATAAATATGTGATACTAGGAGTTACTGGCCCAAATGAGTACGAAAATAATATTAATAATAATTGGTATACGAACTATTTAGCAAAGTGGTGTATAGAGTATTGTATTGAAAATATTACTAAAGTAAAAGAAGAATACAGTAATGATTACAAAAGAATAATCGAAAAAACTAAACTTGGAGAAGAAGAAATTAATGCCATGGCCCAAGTTGCAGAAAAAATGTATTTCCCTTATTCAGCAAAGCATCAGGTATATTTACAGCAAGATGGATTTTTGGATAAAGAATTAATAACTGTTGCTGATCTTGATAAATCTCAACGTCCGATTAATCAAAAATGGAGTTGGGATCGAATATTAAGATCACCTTATATTAAACAAGCAGACGTTCTTCAAGGTTTTTATATGTTTGAAGACAAGTTTACTTCAGAAGAATTAGGGCGTCATTTTGATTTTTACGAACCTTTTACGGTACACGAATCTTCTTTGTCTCCTTGTGTTCATAGTATTCAAGCCGCTGCTTTAGATCGTATGGATCAGGCATATACTTTTTATTTAAGAACTTCAAGATTAGACTTAGATGATTATAATAAAGAAGTCGAAGAAGGTCTGCATATTACTAGTATGGCAGGAACTTGGATGAGCATAGTCGAGGGGTTTGGAGGACTTAGAATAAAAAATGATAGATTATCATTCTCTCCAAAAATTCCTAAAGAATGGAAAGGATATACATTTAATGTTAATTTCCGAAATCAAATCTTAAAAGTTAACGTTTCTCAAGAAGGGACTTCTTTTAATTTAGAAGGAAATCAAGAACTTATAATTTATGTAGACGGAAAAGAGATAAATATTTCTCCCGATACATTAATCACTATATAATCTAAATCATATAGTTAAATAAATACCCCAAAAAAATCTTTTTGGGGTATTAACTTCTATTAAGATCATCAATAATTTTTATTAAAATTAAAAATTCACAAAAAAATGAATAGTAGACTAATATTTCTATTCACTTGCTTTCTATTTTCATGTATGTATGGGCAAGTAGAAAAGATAGAACCACCTTTTTGGTGGAGTGGTATGCAACAGAATGAACTTCAGATACTTTGTTATGCTAAGGATATCGCCAAATACGATATAGAAATCAAAGACGTAACTATTCTAGAGGTTAAGAAAACCGAAAACAAGAATTATGTATTTGTAACAATCGATACGCAAGATATAGCACCAGGAAAAATTGCAATTGATTTTAAATATAATAATATGGTTGAATTTTCTCAATCATATGAGTTTAAACAAAGAAAAGAAGCATCTGCACTAAGAAAAGGATTCGATAGTAGTGATGTAATGTATTTGATTATGCCAGATCGCTTTGCGAATGGAGATCCTAAAAATGATACGCATTCCCATACTTTAGAAAAAGCCGATCGTTCCAATCCCGGAGGAAGACATGGTGGAGACATACAAGGCGTAATTGAACATCTAGAATATCTCAAGAATCTTGGTGTTACAACCTTATGGAGCACTCCTTTATTAGAGGATAATGAACCTACATATTCTTATCACACCTATGCTCAAAGTGATTTTTATAAGATAGATCCTAGATATGGTACTAATGATGATTATAAACGCCTAGCTTCAGAAATGCATAAACTGGATATGAAGTTAGTTATGGATTATGTAACTAATCATTGGGGATCAAAACACTGGATGATCAATGATTTACCAACCAAAGATTGGATACACCAATGGCCAGAAGGTTTTAAAAGAAGCAACTATAGAATGACTACGCAATTTGATAGTAATGCCTCTAAAATAGATGCTAAAGGTTGCATGGATGGGTGGTTTGATACGACTATGCCCGATATGAATCAAAGTAACCCATTACTTCTTAAATATATTACCCAAAATGCAATTTGGTGGATAGAATATGCAGATCTAGATGGTTTTAGAGTAGATACATATTCATATAATGATAAAGAGGGGATATCAAAATGGACAAAGAGTATTATGAACGAATATCCAAACTTTAATATCGTAGGAGAAGTATGGATGCATAATCAGGCTCAAATAGCATACTGGCAAAAAGATAGTAGAATAGGAGCTATTGATAATTTTAACTCATATCTACCATCGGTTATGGATTTTACACTTCATGATGCCATAACTGTTATGTTTGATGAGGATGAAAATGCCTGGGACAAAGGTATGATTAGAGCTTATGAAAACTTTTCGAACGACTTTTTATATGCAAATATTAATAATGTATTACTATTTACGGGTAATCATGATACGAACCGTATTAATGAAATATACCAGAGTGATATTAATAAATATAAAATGGCAATGACATTAATATTAACGACACGCGGAATACCACAACTATATTATGGTGACGAAATAGGAATGTTAGGTAATAGAGATAAAAATGGAGATGGTGACATACGAAGAGATTTTCCGGGAGGGTGGCCAAAAGATGAACAAAATGCATTTTTACCACCAGAAAAAAATGGTAGAACTAAAGATCAAGAAGCATTTTATGCGTTTACAAAAAAAATATTGAATTGGAGAAAGAATGCTTCTACTATACATAAAGGAAAATTATTACAGTACATACCTTTTGATAACGTATATGTATACTTTAGATATAATGAAGAAAAAAGTACAATGGTAATTATTAATAATAATACTAAAGATCGCAAAGTAGATATTGGTCGTTTTAAAGAAGGAATTAAGGACTTTAAAACTGCTGTAGATATTCTAACAGATAATAACATTACTATAACTGAAGAATTTACGGTTCAGGCAAAAACTTCAATGATATTAGAATTAAAGTAATTGTAACCACAGATAATCCAAAAAGAAAATGAAAAAAATACTTATAACTTTTATTGCTACAGGAATCTTAATTTCTTGTGGGCAAACAAAGAAAGAGTCACCAATCGCAAATGTAGAAACAACTAATGAAGAAAGACAAGAATTAGCCCCAATCGATGAGGCTGTTATGGAAAATGCGGTGATTTATGAAGCTAATATCCGTCAATATTCTGAAGAAGGATCTTTTAATGCTTTCACAAAAGACATACCCATCCTTAAAAAATTAGGAGTAAAAGTTCTTTGGTTAATGCCAATATACCCTATTTCAACAACTAAAAGTAAAGGTACACTAGGCAGCTATTATGCAATTTCTGATTACACAAAAGTTAATCCAGAGTTTGGTACTCTTGATGATTTTAGAAGATTAGTAAAAACAGCTCATGATAATGAGATTTACGTCATTTTGGATTGGGTAGCTAATCATACCGGTTGGGATCATGTTTGGTTAAAAGAGCATCCAGAATATTATACAAAAGATAAAGATGGAAATATTACACATACTGTTGATACGGATTGGACTGATGTAGCGGATCTTAATTATGATAATAAAGAAATGCGTGAACAAATGAGGAATGATATGTTGTATTGGTTAAAAGAAGAGAATATAGATGGTTTTCGATGTGATGTCGCAGGGATGGTTCCTGTGGATTTTTGGAATAAGACGGTAGCAGAATTAAAAAAAGTAAAACCAATATTTATGCTAGCAGAAGGTTGGGAACCGGAACTATTAGAAAATGCTTTTGATATGGGGTATGGTTGGGATACCCATCATAAAATGAATGATATTGCAAAAGGAAAAGCAGATGCAAAAGAATGGGATAAAAGAATGACTCAAATAGACTCTATGTATGCTAAAGATGATATTCTAATGAATTTTACATCAAATCATGACGAAAATTCGTGGAACGGTACTGTAAGAGAAAGAATGGGGGATGCTTCAGAGCTTTTTGCAGCATTGTCTTATGTGACTCCTGGGATGCCACTAATTTATTCAGGCCAAGAATATGATATGGAAAAGAGATTGTTGTTCTTTGAAAAGGATACAATTATCAAAAAAGAGGGAGTATTTTTCCCATTATACGAAAAATTAGGACAATTAAAGAACAATAACCCGGCATTGCATGGAGGAAAAAATGCTGCATCCTATACTAGGATAAAAACATCAAACGACAACAATATTCTTGCCTTTCTTAGAGAAAAAAATAATCATAAAGTTGTGTTTATTGCTAATATGACAAATGAGCCACTAAAATTTTCGTTAGATTATAAAGGAAAGTTCAAAGACTATCTTTCTGGAGAGCTCTACGAGAGTATTCCAAAAGATACTCAAAGTCTTGATGGCTGGAAATATCGTATTCTTATTCAAGAATAATAAAATTTTTAACGATAAACTTTTATAAACGGCTTGCAACTGCAAGCCGTTTTTATGTTATATACAATTTTTCAATTCTTGGAAATATCTTAAAAGACGGCGCTACATTATCGTTTTATTCTTAAAATAATCTATGAAAATGTGTTAAAATAATGCTTTTTATGTAGGTAAAGAGCGAATTTATTAACCGAAAACGTTTTAGTTTTTTTTCAAATTAGGTTATTACTACCATTAACGATAGATTTGACTTCGATGATGGAAAAAGTTCAAAATATAGCCGTTTTAACCTCAGGAGGAGACGCCCCAGGAATGAATGCTGCAATACGTGCAGTGGTTCGAGCATGTAGTTTTTATAAAATAAATTGTTTTGGAATTTATAAAGGATATGAAGGCCTAATAGGGAACGAAATAGAAGAACTAAATGCAAGGTCTGTTCGTAACATAATTAATAAAGGAGGTACTTTTCTTAAATCTGCTCGATCCGCAGCGTTTAGAACAGAAGAAGGGAGAAAAAAGGCGCATGACAATCTGATCAAAAATAATATTGATGCACTTGTGGTAATTGGAGGAGACGGTAGTTTTACAGGTGCGCTTAAATTATCAGAAGAGTTTAACTTTCCTGTCGTAGGAATTCCTGGTACAATTGATAATGATATTAATGGTACTGATTATACGATAGGGTACGACACCGCACTAAATACAGTAGTAGAAGCAATAGATAAAATTAGAGACACTGCAAGTTCACACAATAGATTATTTCTAATTGAAGTAATGGGAAGAGATGCTGGTGATATTGCTTTAAATGCAGGTATAGGCGCAGGAGCAGAAGAGATTTTGATTCCAGAAGAAGATATGGGAGTAGATAGGTTAATCGAGTCTCTTAAGAAAAGTAAAAAAACAGGTAAAACTTCTAGTATAATTGTTGTAGCCGAAGGTGATAAATCAGGTAAAAACATTTTTGAATTAGGAGAATATGTTGAAGAGAACTTGGGTGATTATGAAGTAAGAGTTTCTGTATTAGGACATATCCAAAGAGGAGGAGCTCCAAGTTGTTATGATCGAGTATTAGCAAGTAAATTAGGAGTAGGAGCAGTAGAAACCTTGTTAGAAGGTAAAAGTGAAGTGATGATTGGGATTGTACATAAAACAGTAACTATTGTACCCTTAAAAACAGCACTTGATAAACGAGAACATAAACATGACGGATTGATAAAAGTGGCCGACATTACTTCGGTATAATTTTATATAACCATTTAAATTAAAAACAACTAAAATTTTAAATATGAGTACGTTAAAAATTGGAATTAACGGTTTTGGAAGAATCGGAAGAATTGCATTTAGAATTGCTTCTAAACGTGATAATGTAGAGATAGTAGCAATTAATGATTTACTAGATGTAGAACATTTAGCGTATTTATTAGAATATGACTCTGTACACGGAAAATTTGAAGGAACTATTGAAGTTCAAAATGGAAACCTTGTTGTAAACGGAAAAGAAATTCGTGTAACAGCAGAACGTAACCCTGAGGATCTTAAATGGGATGCTGTAGGTGTAGATGTAGTTATGGATTGTACAGGTATCTTTACTACTTTAGGTACTGCAGATGCCCATTTAAAAGCAGGTGCTAAGAAAGTTGTTATTTCTGCACCATCAAAAGATGCTCCTATGTTCGTAATGGGAGTAAATCATAATGATGTCAAGGCTACAGATAATATAGTTTCTAATGCCTCTTGTACAACAAATTGTTTAGCTCCTTTAGCTAAAGTAATAGATGATAATTTTGGAATTGAAGAAGGATTAATGACTACTGTACATGCAGGAACAGCTACACAAGCAGTTGTAGATACTCCTTCTAGAAAAAATTATAGATTAGGACGTAGTGCTTTAAATAACATTATACCTTCAACAACTGGGGCGGCTGTAGCTGTTACAAAAGTAATTCCTTCTTTACAAGGTAAGTTAACAGGTATGGCATTTAGAGTTCCTACTGCAGATGTTTCTGTTGTGGATCTTACTGTAAAAACTAAAAAGTCAATTTCTTATGATGATCTTAAGGCAGTTGTAAAAAATGCTTCTGAAAATGAATTAAAAGGTATCTTAGGATATACAGAAGAAGATGTAGTTTCACAAGATTTTGTAGGAGAATCACAAACTTCTGTTTTTGATGCTAATGCAGGTATTGCTTTAAATGACAATTTCTTTAAACTTATCTCTTGGTATGATAATGAATTTGGATACTCAACTAAGTTAGTTGATCTTTCAACTCATGTGGGTAATCTATAATTAATAAAATATAGCCCCGAGAAATAAATTTTCGGGGTTTTTTCTCTTTGCTAACTACAAACTAGATTTAAATGATTTTAATAGCTGACGGCGGTTCTACTAAGTGTGACTGGATTCTTCTCGATGATTCGGGAGAAATTGTTTTTAAAACCCGAACAGAGGGGTTAAATCCTGCTGTATTTGAAAAATCTCTTCTAGAAGAAAGAATTAGGGATAATCAAGAACTTGCTGATTATCGTGAAAAAATCGATGTAGTTAACTTTTATGGAGCAGGATGTGGAACAAAAAGACCTGCTGCGATGTTGACAAAAATCTTTGAAGAGTATTTTGTTAATTCAGAAGTTGTTGTAAAAGAGGATATGGTTGCAGCTGTTTATGCGGCCACTACAGAACCAGGTATCGTTTGTATTTTAGGTACAGGGTCTAATAGTTGCTATTATGATGGTGATGATATCCATATGACTGTTGATTCTTTAGGATATATTCTTATGGATGAAGCAAGTGGTAATTACTTTGGAAAAAGATTAATTAGAGATTACTACTACAAAAGAATGCCACCAGAGGTAGCCTCAGAGTTTGAAAAAAGATTTGATTTATCTTCTGATAGTATTAAACAAAATCTATACAAAAAAGATAATCCAAATACATATTTAGCTTCTTTTGCTGAATTTATTTTTACAAGTGAACGTAACGGATATTTTTATAAAATTGTTACCGAAGGAATTCAGGAATTTGTAGAAAATCGGGTGTTGTGTTTTGCTGAAGCTCAAAATGTACCTATTCACTTTATAGGTTCAATAGCGCACTTTAGTGAAGATATTATTAGAGCTGCAGTTTGGCCTTATAATCTTACCGTAGGAAATATAGTAAGACGCCCAATAGATGGTATTTTGGATTATTATCGTAACGAGGTGATTAAAAAAAAAACGAATAAAGTCTAGTATATAAATGTTTTTGTAGAAAAAACAGAAAATTAATCTAGATATTGGGGATTGTATAATTTAATGTAATTCGAGTACCTTCTCCTGGAATCGAGTTTAAAAATAATCTACCATTAATATAATTCATGCGTTCTTTCATAAAGAATAACCCCATTCCACCTTCTGCATTGTTTTTTGGTTTGGCAGGAATATCGCTAATGTTAAAACCATTTCCGTTATCACTAATAATAATACTTAGAACAGCATCTGTATGATTAATTTTAATCATGATATAACTAGAATTGGCATATTTTATCGCATTATTTACTGCTTCTTGAGTTACTCTATATAAATTGGTCTCAACTAAAGAATCGAATCGATGATCAAAATCTGATAGATTCTCAAAAACGATATTTTTACTTGTTAGTTTAGAAAGTTCCTTTGCCATTTTCTGAAGAGCAATACTAATACCATAGTCTTTTAATTCAGGTGGAGTGAGATTAAAAGTAGCAATTCTGGTACCTTGTATTAAATCCTGAGATAGTTGTTTTAATCCTTCAATCTTTTGAGATGTTTTCTCAATATTATTTAGGTTGATGGATTCTATATTAAATTTAAGTGCAGTCAACATTTGACCAATACTATCGTGAATTTCTTTGGCTATTCTTTTGCGTTCTTCTTCCTGAGCTTCTACAATTTGACTTGCATTGGATTTTTGTAGTTCTTCTTTCTCTTTATAGTTAGAAGCATTAAGGCGCTCAATCTCGTTTTGAGCTTCCTTGCGTTTCGAAATATCAGAACAAAGGACCAAACGTTCAGAATCTCCGGATTCCTTAAATACAGTGAGTATAGAAATGTCTAGCCATATTCTATTTCCTGTCCGGGTAATAAACTCAAATTCTTCGTTAAATACACCACCTTTGTTTTGAGTTATGAGTTGCAATAATCTATTTTTTTGCACGGCATTCAACCCCATTAGATCTGTTAAGTTTTTTCTTTCATAATTTTCTTCAACCAATAGTTTAGAAAAACGTTCCCCTAAACTTTTAATACTTCCTGATGCATCAACTCTGGCATACAATAACGTTTGATCTATGGCTTTTGTGAGTGATGAAAGTTCTTGAATGTTTTCTTCTTGAATTTTTCTTAACTCATCCGTTTTAAAAGCCATTTCTTCGGCTTTACGTTGTGATAATAATAGATTTGAGATCGTCTTTTTAATACTAATAGCTACAGGTCTAAAAAGAAGAACAAATTCGATAAATAAAATTAAAAGTATTAGTCCAAATAGGAGGTATTCAATTTTCTTTAAATAGGAAACTTTTTGTTGTGCCTCTAACTCATAACGAAACACTATTTTATCCATTTGTTTAAGAAATAGAGGTTCGTTTAAAACAATTTCATCTAGATAAGGTTTAAGTATTTTTTGATCTATAGTATCATCTTTATATAGATCAATAATTTCGACACTATTATTTAATATTTTTTGAAAATAAGGTTGTAGTACTGAGAACATTTTGTGTATTTCGGTACTATCTTTTTGTTTGTTTTGTAGGGTTTCATTATGCCGAGAGAGTACTTCATGAGATTCGCGCCAAAGGAAAATGGTAGACTCTAAATCTTTAATCGCATTATTTCTGGTTTTTTGTTTTTCAATATTATCAAGTAGTAGAATGTCTTTTAGTAGTTTTTGACTAAGCATTCGTTGTCGTCCAGAAATATTAATTATTCTGGAATCATCTATTTGACTATTTAGATATTGTTGAATAAAAAATTGACCTCCAATAGTAAACAAAGCAATAGCCCCCAAAGCAATACTATAAATTTTGCTTAGACGTCCAAAGGTTTGATGATCTAAAGATTCTTTTTTATTCAATGTTTAAGATGCTAAAGCTTGCTGAATCAAATCTAATGCTTTTTTAGAATATGATCCTTTTAATGCAGCTTGCTGTCCTTTTTCTGACATTTTACGCCAAGTTTTTTGTAAAATATCAATTACCTTTTCATTTTTATGCTTAGAAAGAAAATCTTCGTAATAGTATGTAAGAAAAACTAGACAGATAATATCTTCGAGGGCTTGTGTTTCCTCATCTTTTTTTAGTTTCTTTTTCTGAAGTAAAAAAGAGACTCTTTCTATAGTCTCTATATCATAATCCAAACTATCTAATATTTCGGAAGCCTTTGCGGCATGAAATTTTTTCAAATCTTCACGCCATTTTAAATATCCCACTCGGTCCATTGGGTAGCTTGATCTAGGTATTTCCCATCTACAAATATGTTGAGAACGAGCTGCCAGCCTCAAAGCTTCAGAAGCATCTTGATTAAAAGATTCTAAGGTTTGGGTCATCCTTTGTCCGTAAATTAATTCTTTTGGAATAGTATCCCCATTAACGGTCTCTAAATTGGGATCTAAGGAGTTAGCTTTATCAAATAATCGATATGCTTCGAGTAATTTTTTGGTTGGCATAAAAGTTTTGAATTGGTATCCAAACAAAGTTAATTCTTTTTAAGAATAGAATCAAATGATTTTATCTATTCGGCAAAACCTACGTAAACATTGTCTCCCTCTAATTTTACTGGATATGTTGCGATAGGAGCAAGGTCTCCGTTTAGATTTTTACCATTTTCAAGAGAAAAAGTTTTTTTATGCATTGGGCAAGCTATTTTTGGAGTGCCTTGATGATCTCCTGTCATACCGCGACTTAAAACCATTTCCATTTTGTGCGGACATACATTCTGACATGCATACCACATATTCTTTCTTTCAAAATTAAATACTGCTATTTGCTTTTCTTTATATTTTATGCATGCTCCCCCGTTTTTTGGGAAATCACTTATTTTGGCAGCTTTAAACCATACGGTTACTTCTTCGGTTGTTGTTGTTTTATATATCTCCAAAATTTCTTCCATAACTAAAACATTCTTGATTGGTTTCGCAGAGGCGAAAACACATTAATACTTTATCAAAATTTTACTATTATTTCCAGTGTTCGGGCATTTTTTGGTCCCTTAGAGGTACAAAAACCAAATTATCATCATCTTCGTCACTATTTACAAAATGACTAAAGCGTTTCATGGTTTCTGGATCTTCTATGGCTTGTTTCCATTCACATTCAAACTTGTTCACAAGCGTATTCATTTCTGTATCTAAATCTGCAGCAATACCTAATTTATCATTAATAACGACTTCTTTAAGATGTTCTATTCCACCTTCTAAACGATCTAACCAAGCAGCAGTTCTTTGCAGTGGTTTAGCGGTACGCATATAAAACATTAAAAATCGATCAATGTATTTGATTACAGTTTCATTATCAATCTGCTCTGCAAGTAATTCTGCATGACGAGGAGTAGCTCCTCCGTTACCACCTACATACAAGTTCCAACCACCTTCTACAGCGATAACTCCAAAATCTTTACCTCTTGCTTCAGCACATTCACGAATACATCCTGAAACGCCTCCTTTGATTTTATGTGGTGACCGCATTCCACGATAACGATTCTCTAATTCAATAGCAAAACTTACACTTTCATCCATACCATATCGGCACCAAGTAGAACCTACACAACTTTTTACTGTTCGTAAGGATTTACCATATGCATGGCCACTTTCAAATCCTTTATCAATTAAATCTTTCCAAATTTTTGGTAACTGATTCAATGTCGCTCCAAAGAAATCAATACGTTGTCCACCTGTTATTTTGGTATATAAATCATATTTTTTTCCTATTTCTCCAAGATCGATTAATTGCTGTGGAGTTAATTCTCCTCCTGCAATTCTGGGTACTACAGAGTAAGTTCCATTACGTTGAATATTTGCCAGGAAACGGTCATTAGAATCTTGAATTACATATTCTTTGTTAGCGGTATCCGCATGAATTGTTGCCATTAATGATGCTATTAAAGGTTTACATAGTTCACAACCATGACCTCCGTTTCCTTTCTTATCTAAAATTTCATCAAATGATGTGTATCCTTTTATTTGAATAATGTCATATAATTCTTGTCTGTTATAATCAAAATGTTCACAAACATTATCTTTTACTTCAATTCCCAAAGATTTTAAGGTAGCATCGGTTAAATCTTTTACCATAGGTTTACAACCCCCACAACCTGTTCCCGCTTTAGTACAGCTTACTACATCGGCCAGATCTTTAGCTTCTCCATTCTGAATAGCACCACAAATTTGCCCTTTGGTAACACTCTCACAAGAACAAATTTGAGCTTCATCCGGAAGATCCATTACATCTCCTAAGAGAGAACCATTGTCCCCACCACGACTTCCTAGAATTAGATCTTCTGGATTCTCGGGTAGTTTCATTGCTGTATTATAAATTTGAAACAATGCATTATAATCAGAAGAATCACCGACAAGGATACCTCCTAATAGTTTTTTTCCGTTTTTAGCGACGTTAATTCTTTTGTAAATTCCTGTACGTTTATTTACGTAAGTGATTTCATCGATATCTTCTTTAGCTTCATTTAGCGCATCACCAAAACTAGCTACTTCGGTACCAATTAGTTTTAATTGAGTAGACATGTCAATATATTCTGGCATTGTATTGTCGCCTCCTGTAATTTGGTCTAAGGCTATTTCAGCCATATCATAACCGGGAGCTACAAGACCATAAATCATATTGTTTAGTAAAGCACATTCTCCGATAGCATAGATATTTGAATCAGAGGTTTGCATTTTTTGATTTACTATGATCCCACCTCTAGTTCCTACTTCTAATCCACATTCTCTTGCGACTTCATCTCTTGGCCTAATTCCCGCAGAGACTACGAGCATATCAACTTTTAATTCTGTTTCATCAATGTATTGTAATCCTTCGATAGATTTATCTCCTTGAATGTATTGAGTTTGTTTTGATAAGTGTACCTGTAAGCCTAACTCTTCGATTTTAGATTGAAGCATATCGCTGGCGCCTTTGTCTAATTGCCTTGGCATTAAACGTGGAGCAAATTCGATAACATGGGCATTTAAACCGAGGTTCTTAACAGCATTTGCAGCCTCTAAACCTAACAAACCACCTCCAAGTACTGCGGCTTCTGTTTTTCCTGCTGCTTTTAATTTTTTTGCATAGGCTTCAGTAGCTTCAAGATCTTCAATTGTTCTATATACAAACACTCCTTCTTTTTCCACTCCTGGAATAGGGGGTACAAATGCAGAAGATCCTGTTGCAAAAATTAAGTAATCATACTCATATTTTGTTCCTCGGTGATTGGCGACTGTTTTTTCTATTCTATTAATTTCTGTAATCATTTCTGAAGTATGAAGATCAATGTTGTTTTCTTCATACCAAGTTGCAGATGACATACTTAAATCTTCAGCTGTTTTACCCGCGTAATACTCACTTAAATGAACGCGGTCATAAGCTCTTCTAGGTTCTTCTCCAAAAACTGTAAGCTTATATTCATTGAATCTTTCTGAGGCAACAAATTTTTCACAAAATTTATATCCTACCATTCCATTGCCTATAATGACTACTTTCTTCATGAATTACGTATTTAGAATTCAAAATTAAGTATTAATACGTATAATTTTGATAAGAATTACGTAATTATGGGTGTGTAAAATTGAGAATTTAAAAAAAATAAATAGAGAACCCTGCCGAAATCATGTTAAAGCAGGGTTCTCTATATAAAGTAAAGAAGTTATCTTATTACGGTTTTGGACTCCATTTTAAAAAGTTAGGTTTTACTACTAACATGGCCCATCCCCAATTTTGAGTACTGGCAGGGTCTGTAACTCCTTTTAGTATTTCCATAGAATCTGAAGCAAACATATGAGAGTAGCCAATTTTTAAGGTAGCAAATGCCAAAAGTTTTTGAGTAAAGACAAGATCAACCTCTGTACCTAAATAATCATCGATATTATCACCTAGGCTTTCTGCACCAGAGAAATAGTGCGCTTTAATTAATAAGCTTGATTTTTCTCCAGTTTTAATAACAGTTTTGGCGTAAAAATCATTTAAACCAATATTATTTGCATGGTTACCCACATAGAAATAATCCATGTACCCATTAAACTTGTGATTAGTACCAAAGATTGGGAAGAAAGATTTTATTTCACCATCTGTTCCTCCGTTTTCATCACCACTTAAGGTCTCAAATCCGATTCCGAATAAGGTTTTTCCTGGTTTGTAGGTTAATTCAAGTAGTGCATTATATGCCGATAGATCAATATCTTCTGTAAATTCACCAGTTTGCCCATAGATATTTGCCATTATAGAAAGTCCTTTTGCTGGTTTGGCTACTAAATGAGTACCAAATGTTTGACGATTCACATTTCCGTCAACTGGGACTTGACCTTCGAGATTTTGATAAGAGTTGTTAGCTATCAAAAGACTACCCGAAAACTTTTCCCAATCTTTATGCAACCATGCATATATCATTCCTTTGTAATCAAATACAGCTCTTGCGTTTCCTCCGTTATTAGGATCGAATAAAGTGGTTTGTGTAGATATACCATTCTGATTAAAGGCTAAACCGATATCCAGTTTAAAACCTTCTTTTGTATATTTTAGTAATGCTGCATCATGAAATCGACCTTGCATTGCCCAATCTAAACCACCAAATATCCTTTGATCATCATAAGATAAAGCTTGTCTTCCAAGTTTGGTAGACCAACCTTTTCCTAGTTTAAAATCAATCCACGCTTGTGCAATAGAGAAACTGTTGTTATTGTCTGCAGCAGCAATTTGTGGAGTATCTCCCCATATGCTTACATCTTGAACACTTAAATAAGCAGCGAATTTTTCTTCTTTATAGGCAAATTTTAACCTTGAACGTTGTTGTACAAAGGTTCCGGCATCTACATTATCCGGGATAAGATTTCCAAAACCGTTTAAATATTCTAATCGAGGTCTAATATCTGCATCAATACTTAATTCTTGGGCTTTACCCTTTAAAATAAATACCATGATTACTAGCGTCGTTAAAAATAATTTGTTTTTCATTTCAATAAGTTTAGATTAATGTATAGGTATATATAGGTTTTAAAAATTCGTATGGTTAAACAAAAATACTTGACGATAAAGCGATAAAGTATGACTAGAGTCATATTCTATTTTAGATTTATCAGTATAATTTTGAAAACCAAAACTAAGTAATAATACGTATTTTAATGGTGTTTTTTAGATAATAATACGTAGAATTATTTAACAAGTCTTAAAATTTACTTAGACGTTTTTGAAATATTCATATATTTGGTCTGCAAAGAGGTTTTGAACTTCTAAGTATTTTAAATTACAGCTAATGATAACAATAGTGCTTATAGATGACCATTTTATGGTTAGAGACGGGATAAGAGCAATTCTTGAAGATGAAAAAGAACAATATGGTGTTGTTGGAGAAGCTTCTAATGGAGAAGAGGGAATTAATTTGATTAAATCGTTACAACCTGATATTGCAATTTGCGACATACGAATGCCTGAAATGTCTGGTATTGAAATGGTACAACAATTTAAACTCCTAAATTTAAAGACTAAAACTATCATGTTATCGATGCATGATTCTGATGAATATATACTACAATCCATTAATGCAGGAGCAGACGGATATCTTCTTAAAGGATCGAGTAAAGAGGAGTTTCTAAAAGCTTTAGCAATTATAAGTAGAGGCGAAAAATATTTTAGCGGAGATGTTTCTTCCATATTAATTAGGAAAATTAAAGGAGACGGTTTTCAATCAAATGAATGGGATGAAGAAGATGTGGATTTTAATAAATCTTTTAAGATTAAAAATCAAAACCCTTTTGATCTAACAAAAAGAGAAAATCAGATTCTTCGGTTAGCTATCTCTGGAATGACTAATAAAGATATAGCATTAGAGCTTGATATTAGTAAACGAACCACAGAAGTACATCGATTCAATTTGATGAAAAAGATGGATGTTAAAAATGTCCTTGAGCTAAGCAATAAAGCTAGAGAATATGGAATGATTCCCTAATCTTACAATATTAGCAAGATGTTTTTAGATTTTATGTGCTTTTTGAAATGATTTCGTAGATCCCGGTTATTTTATTAAAACTTTTGGTTAGGCTGTTTGTAGTATAAAAAACATCTTCTAATGAAAAAGCTCCATTTACAAAATCTTTTCTGTTTATTTGAAACTTTTCCCACTGCGACATTACATTGCCCAGTTCTTCTTCTATTTCTGTAGTATTGTAGCTATTAATTAATAAATCTCCAATAACGTTATCAAACTCACTAAAAATTTTAACGATAACACCTTTATATTGAGCTTTCTTGTCGGGAAACATAGATAAAGCAGTATAATATAGACACAATCTTTGAGAAAGCATCCTTTGTTTACCAGAAACATTAATCGTACTCGCTAGGTCTTGATTGGTCTTTTTGAAAAATTGATTATTGTATTTTGAACTCGTTTCTATACTTAATACTAATTCATGGCATTTGCGTAGTAAAGGGGTGTTGAGTTCAAGTACTTTTGCAGAATTCATAAAGTTAGGTGGACTATCAATAGCGGCTTTAAAATCGTTCCAGGACCTCCTGATATCTTTAATAGATAATTTTATAGCAGAGTTAGGAGCATTTTTTTCTAAAATATCTAATTGCTTTTCAAAAATAAACTTACTCGAATTAAGCTCTTTCTTTATTTCTGAATTATCAATTCCTTTAGCAATTAATAGGTATGCTTTCGATATTTTTTGAGATAACATTCGTTGCTTTCCAGATACATTTATAGCCTTATTGTAGCTAATAGATCCATAATTTTGATTTTGCGAATACCCATGGGATGAGTACAACAAAATAATAGTAACAAAGATGGAAGTTATTTTTATTCGCATGTGTAATTATTCTAGGGAGGTTAATATTAGTTTACGTAAATATACTTAATTATTTTTAACTAACAAATGTTCAAATTTGATTAATTGGTTTTAATGGGGTGTTGACCTAATTCTTACGGTTTTCAATTTAAAGAGGTGTGGAAAAAGCTTTGTAAGGTGTTGTATTTAAAGGAATTTTTAACTTTTTAGTTTGTTGATATTTTCCTATCTTTAATTTTTTAACAAATGAATTATTGAAAAATCAATTTGATTTATCAATTTTAGAATTATACATAATAATGCCATGAATACGTATTTTTTTTCTTAAAAACTATTAAAAATAAGTAATAATACTTAGTTTTGAATAGTTCTACTTAGTGAAATTTTCAAAACACAGAATTATGAAAAAAACTTATATTAAAATTGTAGTTATAGTTACTGCCATGATTTTAACATCCTGTGCAGGTAAAAAAAAGAAAGGAATAGCATCAAATGACTCTTCTGTAGAAAAAACTTCAGATCTTCTTATCGAAAAACCTCAACTAACGTTTGGTTTTATTAAGCTTACAGATATGGCACCTTTGGCGATTGCCAAAGAAAAAGGTTTTTTTGAAGATGAGGGGCTTTTTGTTTCAATTGAAGCGCAATCAAATTGGAAAAATGTTTTAGATCGTGTTATTGATGGTCAGCTTGATGGTTCTCATATGTTGGCCGGTCAACCTATAGCTGCAGGTGCTGGCTTTGGTAGACAAGCAGAGTTAGTTACTCCTTTTTCTATGGATTTAAATGGTAATGGTATTACAGTATCTAATGATGTTTGGTCAAAGATGAAACCGAATGTTCCTAAAGGAGAAGATGGAAAACCAATTCATCCTATTTCGGCTGAATCGCTTAAGCCTGTAATAGAATCCTATAAGAACGATGGTAAAGCCTTTAAAATGGGGATGGTATTTCCTGTTTCAACACATAATTATGAAATTAGATATTGGCTTGCTGCGGCGGGAATACATCCAGGGATGTATTCTAAAGAAAATATTCAAGGGCAAATAGATGCAGAGGTATTGTTATCGGTAACACCACCACCACAGATGCCTGCTACTCTTGAAGCGGGTACTATTTATGGATATTGTGTTGGCGAACCATGGAATCAACAAGCCGTTTTTAAAGGCATTGGTGTACCAGTAACTACAAATTACGATATCTGGAAAAACAACCCAGAAAAAGTATTTGTAATGACTAAAAAATTTACAGAAAAATATCCAAATACTGCCGTTGCGGTAACAAAAGCACTGATTAGAGCTGGAAAATGGCTAGACACACCAGGAAATCGTAAAGAAGCTGTGAAAATCTTGTCTATGCCAGGATATGTTGGAGCAGATGAAGTTGTGTTGGCCAATTCAATGACAGGAACTTTTGAGTTTGAAAAAGGTGACAAAAGAGAAATGCCTGATTTTAATGTCTTTTATCGTTATAATGCTACTTATCCTTTCTATTCTGATGGTGTATGGTTCTTAACTCAAATGAGAAGATGGGGACAAATTCCAGAAAGTAAACCTGCAGAATGGTATGATAAAACAATAAAGAATATTTATCGTCCTGATATTTGGACGAAAGCAGCTAATTTATTGGTATCAGAAGGACATTTAGAAGCTACAGAATTACCCAACACAGATGGCTATAAACCTGTGACTACAGATTTTATTGACGGTAAAAAGTATGATGCAAAAGATCCTCTAGGATATATCAATAGTTTCAATATCGGAAACAAAGAAAGTACTAAAGAAGTTTCAAGTATTCAATAATTAATTTTAAAACCCGATCATCAAACAAATTAAAGCTTGATGATCGGTGATTTTATGCTTTAAAATATAAGAAATGAAAGATAGATCAATTCATATCCTAAATTTTGTAGGGTTAGGTTTTTTTGAACCTGCAATAAGACTTGTGGCCGGAGAAGAGATAAAGAAAAATATGGTAGCCTTGTTTAAGAAAATACTCTTACCGATTTTATCTGTAGGGCTTTTCTTGATATTATGGCACTCTGGAGCTAGGTATCTATATAACATTGAAAAAAATGCGCGTATAGAAAAAGCACTTGTGGATCAAGGAGAAGCTGCTTCCTTAGAAATGAGAACCTGTATAGAGTCTGGTGATATTAGTTGTCAACCTAATACTTTGCCATCACCAGCACAAGTTTGGGTGGCTTATAAATCATTGTTGGCAGATCATAGAATCATATCTGAAAAGAAATCTGTATTTGCAGAAAAAGTTGCTGCCACAAATGAAAAACGTGAGTCTCAAGGTTTAACCGCTATAAAATACACAGGAAGACCATCTTTTGTAGATCAGATTTTGACAAGTTTGAAAACTGTTTTTGCAGGTTTTTTATTGGCGTTGTTTATAGCTGTTCCAATAGGGATAATGCTTGGATTAAGTAATACATTGCGGTCATCGGTAAATTGGTTAATACAAATTTTTAAACCTGTTTCGCCTGTGGTTTGGTTACTATTGGTTTTTATGATTGTTAAAACCCTAACTAAAAATTCTGATTCAGATAGTTCGTTTATCATTTCATTTATAAGTGTAGGACTTTGTTCTATGTGGGCAACATTAGTAAATACGAGTATGGGTGTATCATCTGTAGAAAAGGATTATATTAACGTTGCTAAGGTATTACAGCTTAGCGTAGGGCAAAAAGTCTTCAAAATCATCTTGCCGTCTTCTTTTCCTTTAATTTTTACGGGTTTAAGAATCACTTTGTCTGTTGCATGGATGGTTTTAATTGCTATTGAATTGTTAGCACAAAGCCCTGGTTTAGGTTCTTTTGTATGGGAAGAGTTCCAGAACGGAGCTAATGATTCAAATTCAAAAATTATTGTCGCAATGTTTGTAATAGGAATTATAGGGTTCTTGTTAGATAGAATTATGCTAACCATACAAAAGTTTGTGACATTTACTGAAGAAACTACTTAAAAAATTGATATATGGCATATATAGAACTTAGAAATGTTTCTAAATCTTTTGGTGTGGGAAAAAATCGTACTCAGGTATTATCTAATATCAATCTTGAAATTGAAGAAGGTGAGTTTGTTGCTATTGTTGGATTTACAGGAAGCGGAAAAACTACGTTAATTAACTTAATTTCAGGACTTATGATGCCCGATGAAGGAGAGGTTCTTTTTAAAGGTAAACCTGTTACAGGCCCAAGTCATGAACGCGGAGTGATTTTTCAAAATTATTCATTATTACCTTGGCTTAATGTTGGAAATAATGTCGGTATGGCTGTAAAAGAAGCTTTTAAAAAAATGCTAAGAAGAGATAGGAATAAAAGAGTAAAAGAATATGTTGACATGGTGAATTTACTTCCTGCAATCAATAAATTGCCAAAAGAGCTTTCTGGTGGAATGCGTCAAAGGGTTTCAGTTACTCGAGCGTTGTCGATGAGTCCAGAGGTGATTTTAATGGATGAGCCTTTAAGTGCATTAGACGCGTTAACACGAGGTAATCTTCAACAAGAAATTCTTAAGATTTGGAACAAGGATAAAAAAACAGCTCTTTTAATAACTAATGATGTTGACGAAGGAATTTTAATGGCGGATAGGATTATTCCTTTAAAACCCGGCCCAAAAGCAACTTTAGGTCCAGAGTACAAAATTAATTTGGAGCGCCCAAGAGATAAAACTGCTTTAAATCATAATGAAGAATATAAAAAATTGCGTAATGGTATTATTGAGTATTTAATACAAATTGGAGAACAACGTTCTTCGACAAAAAAAAACACTTACGTATTGCCAAATATTAAGCCTAAAATAAAGCCAATGCCTTTTCAAAGGATAAGTTTTAAATAAAAAAAATGTATGGAAGATATACTTGATAAATCTATTATTCGTAGAACGGATAATGGGCTGTTTGAAGATAAATATATGTTGGATATTTCTCAACTAACCAAAATCTATCCCACTCCAAAAGGTGATTATGTGGTGTTAGATGATTTGGATCTAAAAATAAAACATGAAGAATTTATTTCTATAATAGGTCATTCGGGTTGTGGAAAATCTACTTTACTTACAATGATAGCAGGACTTAATCCAATATCTAGAGGTACAATCGTTGTGAATAATCAAACAATAAAAGGACCAGGTCCCGATAGAGGTGTTATTTTTCAATCCCCTAGTCTTTTACCCTGGATGACTGCATATGAAAATGTAATGTTAGGTGTTAAACAGGTTTTTGCACATGGCACAAAAAAGGACAGAGATGATATCGTAAAATATTATTTAGCAAAAGTAGGTTTAGAGGACGCTATGCATAAAAAGGCTAAAGAATTATCACAAGGAATGCAACAACGTGTTGGTATTGCTAGAGCATTTGCAATTAAGCCAAAAGTATTGTTATTGGACGAGCCTTTCGGAATGTTAGATTCATTAACCAGAGGTGAGTTACAGGATGTATTGATTGAGGTGTGGAATCAAGAAAAAATTACTGCTATAATGATTACTCATGATGTGGATGAATCTATATTTTTGGCAGATAGAGTGATTATGATGACTAGTGGTCCCAGAGCAAAAGTTGGAGATATATTAGAAATTGATTTTGAAAGACCTCGTTTGCGTAAAGATGTGTTGGATCATCCAGATTATTATAAATATAGGGCTCACTTAATTAATTTTCTTGAGCATTAATTAGTTTTGGAGAATATTCTAATTATCAATTTTAGAATCTATAAACTTTAAAATTCTATTTTTAGTAAATAGTTTACTTGGTAATTATGAATATCATAATAATAGATATTAATACGTAATAAAATACCTAGTTAAATTTTTATTTTAAGTATTTGTACTTAGTTTTGATTGAAATATTTTAACTCTTAAATATAAAAAATCTAAAACTGAGTAATCATGAATAGTAATAGTAAATCTACAACGTTACAACTACTAAATTTTAAAAGCTTACCTATCAGAACCTTTTGGATCACCTCTGTGGCGTTCTTTCTGTGTTTCTTTGCATGGTTTGGGATAGTCCCATTTATGCCAGATGTAGTAAGAGATTTAGGCTTAACACCAGACCAAAAATGGAATTCGATAATAGTGGCGGTTTCAGGAACTGTTTTTGCTAGGTTGTTAATTGGTAAGTTGTGTGATAAATTTGGACCTCGTATTTGTTATACGTGGTTATTGATTTTAGGAGCTATTCCAGTAATTTTGATAGGTTTTGTTCAAACACCTATGCAATTTATTGTGTGTAGATTATTTATTGGTTTTATTGGGGCTTCATTTGTAATTACCCAATTTCATACTTCAATTATGTTTGCTCCTAATATAGTAGGAACTGCAAATGCAACATCTGCCGGATGGGGTAATCTAGGAGGAGGAGCTAATCGTTTAGGAATGCCATTAATAGCAGCAGCTGTTGTTAGTTTTGGTATTGCAGAAACCGATGCTTGGAGATATAGTATGATCATTGCTGGTGTGGTTTGTTTTTTAATGGGAATAGTATATTTCTTTTTTACTCAAGATACTCCAGATGGTAATTATAAAGAGTTAAAAGCAAAAGGAGAATTATTACAGCCTAAAAAAGACGAGGTTAGTTTTTTAAGTGCTGTTAAGGATTACAGAGTATGGATTTTGTTTTTGGTTTATGCAGCTTGTTTTGGTATGGAGCTAACCGTATATGGTACTATGGATGATTATTTACAAAATACATTTAATCTAGAACGTGTTACTGCTGGTAACCTAGTTTTATCATTTGCTTTAATGAATATTTTTGCAAGAACCTTAGGAGGTTTTTTCGGAGATAAGTTCGGAAAACTAAAAGGATTAAGAGGACGTGTACTTTTTTTAGCAATTATTTTAGGTATTGAAGGACTAATGTTATCTTTGTTCTCTGGAATGACTGGATTAACATTGGGAATTGTTTTTTTAGTAGGTTTCAGTTTAACGGTTCAGATGGCTGAAGGAGCTACTTTTTCGGTTGTTCCTTTTATAAATAATAAGGCCATAGGATCTATCTCTGGTATTGTTGGTGCAGGAGGAAATGTTGGAGCTTTTGTAGCGGCATTGGTGTTAAAGTCAAAATCTGCTATAGCAGAAAAAACGGCAATTGCTGCAAACCAAGATTTAGGGCAAGAAGCAGTAGAAGCAGCACAAGCAATAGCTTCTTCGCAAGCGGTCTCTAGTGGGTATTTTATTATAGGGATATTTGTTGTTTTTACCGCTGTTGTTTCTTTAGCTATTAAATTTTCTACTGAAGATGAAAAGGCAGTTGCTAAAGAAATGAAAAATATTCCCGCATATAGTTAAAAGAATAATTAAAAATATAAAATAAAATCTTAAGGATTTCGTTGTAAGATTTAGTGTTGAAACCTTAAAGGATTAGGTGACTTTAAGTGTTTCTTGTGTTGCCGGTTACAAGGAGTTGTAACCGGTTTTTTTAATATGAAAATTGATGAACAAGAGAATAGTTCTAATATCATTTTTAGACTATCCCAGTTTATTGAATTCAAGTTTATTTATGAGTTTGTAGGTAAGTTATTTTAAGTTAAAAAAAAATAACTTTAAATCATGTAACTTAAAAATTTCATATTCTTTAAGTTTATTTTGCTTTTGGCTTGAGAAGATTGTAATCAACTTTTTTGCCCATAATGCATAAGGGTACTTTTCTTAGCAACAGCTTTTTTAAATAATGGAATGATTGTAATTAAAAAGATAATTGGGATCATGATATAAATCCATTTAGGAATGGGAAAAGGATCGCCTTTAGCATAAGAGTGTAATCCTGATAGATAATAATTTACCCCAAAAAATGTCATAATAAGACTACCTAATGCTAGTAAACTGCAAACATTATATGTATATAGATAGTTTTTTGGGATAATAATTCTGATGTGTAATACAAACGAATATATGATTATACTTATTAACGCCCATGTTTCTTTGGGATCCCAACCCCAATATCTTCCCCATGATTCGTTAGCCCAAATTCCCCCTAAGAAAGTTCCAATTGTAAGCATATATAGGCCAATTGTACTTGTAAGTTGATTGGTGTTGGTTAATTTTTGAATTGTATTATCTGTTTCTTGCTTGTTTGTTAAAGTATAAATACACATTAAAAGAAGAGTAATTAATGACAGTAATGATCCTAATGCAAGAAACCCATAACTGGCTGTTATCACTGCTACATGAATTAAAAGCCAGTAGGATTTTAGTACAGGAACCAAGTTTGTGATTTCAGGATTCATTAGACTACCATGCGCTATTCCAAGTAGACATATAGCTAATATTGAGGCCGCAGCGGGAGTAAATGAGCTATTTTTGGAAAAACCAAAACCTGCTAGCATTCCTATCCAAGCAATAAAAATACTAGCCTCATACCCATTGCTCCATGGGGCATGCCCTGATATATACCATCTTAATGCAATTCCAAATGCATGTAAAATGAATACACCTACTAAGAAAAACATGACTACTGCAATAAGTCTTTTGATTGTTGTTTTATACTTTTTTAATATTCTTATGAAACTTAACAGCATTAATAGGCTACCAAAGCAAGTATATCCAATAAGGCACCATAAAAAAATATGATTTTTGTTGAACCAAATTTCTGTATTTACCTTTTTGTCAGATAATAAAATAGCTTTTCCATTTTTTTGTTGAAAACTTTTTATTAGTTCAATGGTTTCATTTGCCTTTTGCCAATTTCCTTTTTCAATTCCTAAATCGAGATAAGAAAAATAAGTGGGGATTATTTTGTTTACAAAATGTTTGTCGTTTTTGTTAAATTCAATTTCAGATGTTACGGGTGAGTACCATGTTAAATTGGGATCATCTATTTTTGGGAATATTTTTAAGAATTGACCATTAAAGATACTCCAGACAATATTTAGTCGCTCATCAATTTTTATAATATCTTTATCAAATACGGTTCTCTTTCCTGGGGATTTAGTGTAGGCAGAGGAGACCATTGATTTCAATTTGTAATTTCCTTTAAAATCAAAAAATTGTGAAGCGCTACTATGTCCAGACGTATTGATTTTTATTAATTCCTTTAACTTTGGGATAGCTTTTTTTTCAATTTTAATAAATTCTAATAACTGCCAAGAATCCGGTTTATACTGCATTCCGATAAACACTTGTATAGACGTTAACTGTTTTTTTTGATTTTCTTTATTAATGTAGTCAAAACTATTTTTGCCATATATTTTTCGGATTAATTCTAGAGCTAATGTGCTAATAGGTTTAATTCGACCTTGAAAATCCTGAACCTGTATCGTGGCAAATTTTTCACAATGGTGGGTGTCAATATATTGTCTGTTAACGAGTTCATAGGGTTTTAGTCCATGTAACTGTTGTGCTTGTGCAGCATTTAGTGTAGCTAAAATCAAACTAAGAAAACTATATATAATGTTTTTTTTCAACGTAAAAGCTTTAGTGTTAATCCAAAATGAGAGTTTTTCCAGAATAGACTTAATAACATACCAAGAGCTAATAAACTGTACCCGATGTAAGTGATTAATGTTCCCCAATAATCAAAATTTACAGAAAGAATAGTACCACTTTCATCTGGTAAATAAGCAGATTGAAAAAATCTATAACCTTTATGATCTAAAACATTGTTCATGAATATTGTATGATTCAACAATTTGTTTTTTTCTTGAATTTCTACATCACTATAAAATGCTGATGGACTATTTGATCCAGGATAGCGTTCTAGTTTAAAGTCTTTTAAGTAAATTGAAAAAGGAAGTTTAATGGGTTTAGCACCATACCTAAGTTTTAGATGAGTGCCATTAATAAAAAAAGTACTGAAAGGATTCATATAACCTGGGCCACCAAATAACGTAATTTCTTTATGATCAGCTCCAGATTTTGCTGAAATAATGATAGCGGCCTCAGGATTTTTTATTTCAGAATTCTTTTCTTCGGAAACAAGGGTTCGAACTTTGTTTTCGACTATTTTATTAAATACAATTTGAGTGTTATTTATTTTGCTGAGTGCTTTAAAATGGATAGGAGTAAGTTGATTTTTTGGATAGGAACCGGCTTTATTAAGAATCATAGAAAAATAGTCAGTGATTTCTGGGAAAGAAGCATGCCATGTTTCATTTTTTTTAGTAATCAAAATATCAGTTTTGAGTTTGTTTTGTGTATTAAAAGCAATGGATATTCCATAAATGTTTTCACGAGTCCCTTCCTGGATATAAAAGTCTTTTCTATTTTCGTTTTCAGCAATTACTATATGTAAATAGATATGCCCTGAAATGGTGTCTTTTAGTTCATATTTAGCTCTTGGTATATATTCTTTTAGTTCAAGTTCGATTTTTTTTCCTTCAAAATCGAAGTTTTCTGTTATATTGTTGAACCCTAACTCACTCATTAATATTGGTTTGCTGATATAACTTTTATTTATAGTGCCATTGCCAGCAATTACCTGAAGATAATTGTCAATAGAGATCATTCTATCATTAGATTCTCCTTCTTTGATCGTAATTAATGCCTCATAACCCTTATATCGAGTAATCCCGGCTCCTAATATGATAATGATAAAAGCAATATGAAACAGAAATATTGGGGCTTTTTGAATACTAAAAAGATTGTACTTTGCGATATTGCCTATAAAATTAATGACTAATAAAAGAAGCAGTATTTCAAACCATTTAGCATTGTATATTAGAGCCTTTGCAGTTTCGGTGTTATAATCGTTTTCTAGAAAAGTAGCTATGGCCATTGATATAGCAAATAAGAGTAATAATAATCCACTAAACCGACTAGAAAAAAGAGTATTTAATAGGTATTTCAATTAGTTTGTAATTAGTAGTTAATTCTTCATTCCGGTCTGCACCCATTTCTTGATAAGTTCAATATTACAACTATCTATTTTGACTCCTTTTTTATAGGGCATGGCGATATAACCTTTAGTATGAGTAATAGATCCAATAAGAACCCCAGACTTTCCGGATTTTTTTAAGCTTTCATAGTCAAATATTTTGTTTCTAGAAGCTTTTGTTTTATAAACATCTTGAGCATGACATAAAAAACAATCTGTTTCTATAATAGTTTTGATTTGTTTTGAATACGTAACTTCTTCTGGGATTTGACAAGAAATTTTGTTTTTACAAGAATTTAGAGTTGATATAGTTAAAAAAAGATAAGGGAAAATGGTTTTTTTAGAGTTCATGATAATCTGCTTTTATTTTGAATTGACATACTTAGTTTTCAATTTTAACCATTCATCTTCACTAAGAGGTTGATGTTTTTTTTTCGATGAAAAAGGATCTTTCCCTCCTTTTAGATAATTTTGTATTTCCTGTAGCGGAATAGTATCTTTTATTTTTTCTGCTACTTTGTATAGATGATTACCATGAAAATCATGACATTGTAAACAAGTATTCCATTGTTTATTAGCTATAAGAGTGCTGTGTGGAACATCTATAGGATCATTTTTGACTTCTAAATCGTAATGGCAATTAACACAAAAGTTTGCCTCAGCAAGAACAACTCTTGTATCATTATGTTCTCTATGACAAGTTTCGCACTGTGTGGCATCAATATTTGCAATTGCATCTTTAAATCTTGGTTCTAGAAATCGATGAGTTGGGTGCCGGTCATTTGGACGATCGTGACATGCGATGCATTTTTTATTATCAACATTTTGTGTTCCAAAATCCACTTTAGTTTTTCTGGTGCCAAAAGTATAAGCAATATTGGATTGTAACTGCTGAATTAAACTGCCTTTAGCATCTGTATGACAAGCATTACAGGATAAACCTTCATGACCGGTATTAAGGGGGCCTAAGCTTAGAAAATCTTCTGTCTGTTTTAAAGGTAGAATTATATACGTAATAATTGTAACCGTAATTCCAATTATTGTACCTACGTATTGTCTTTTTCGTAATGGGTTTCTGTTAAGCATGTACTTGTCTAATCGTTAATAAAACTTATGCTTACATTATTGGATCTTGGAAAACTTATACAAGTAAGTATATGTCCTTCTTCAACTTCTTCTTCTGAAAGAAAATGGCCATCTATCATTTTTACTGTACCAGATATACATTTTGCTTTGCAACTACTGCACATTCCTGATCTGCATGAATATGGTAGCATAATATTATTGGCCATAGCAGCTTGTAATATCGTTTTGTCTCCTTTGATATCAAGTATGTGTTTCTTATTATCATGATATATAGTGACAGCGCTTTCTAATTTTTTTGCATCACTTGATGTTATGAGGTTAGTATTGAAAGCTTCTAGTTTGATTTTGTCTCTTGTAATTCCTCTTTCTAAAAGAATTTCTTTGGCTTTATCCATAAACCCATGAGGTCCGCACATCATATAGTTTCCCTTCTCATAGGTTGCATGATGTTTTTTTAAGATGTTATCTACGAGTTCTTTGTTTAATAAATCTTGATGGTAATTAGGTTTCTCTGAACTCTTTTTTTCCAGAATATGTTCTACAGCAAAGGAATTAGGGTATTTCTCTTCTAAATTTTCTATTGCTTTTTTGAAAATGGTAGATTCTTCATTTCTATTGGCGTAAATCAAAATTATTTTGGATAAAGGCTCTTTTTCTAATACTGTTTTAATAATAGAAAAGATGGGGGTTATTCCGCTACCAGCTGCAAACAGGATATAGTTGAATTGTGTATTTTTGTTTGGTACTACATAAAAACTACCTGCTGGTTTTTCGATTTCTATTTTTTGACCTGGTTTAAGTGTGTCACAGATATAACTAGAAACTAGACCTTTTTCAACTTTTTTTACCGTTATTTTTAAAAAATTATCCGTTACAGGACTGCTGCTAAAAGAATAAGCTCTTTTTTCAATTTTATTTTTAATTGGGATTTTTACGGTAAGAAATTGACCAGCCTTATATCTTATTTTATTAAAAAAAAGATTGTTTTTTAATATTACACTAACAGTATCTTTTGTTTCTGGTATTATATCTTTAACAGTTAATAACATGAGATTTAATTTTTTATTTATAATAAAAGACGACACCTATATGAAAAAGGACTAAAAAAGTAATGAAGAACGAAAGTGCGACGTGTGTTATCATCCAGGATTGAAATATCCAGTTTTTTGTGCTTTTTATAATATCTAAATTAATAGTTCCGAGTATCATATTAATGAAAAATATATAGGACAAAAGTGCTAAGTAGCCATACCCAAATTCCATAGCATGGAGATAGAAAAAAATAGGAGATAGGATACCTACCCACTTGTGAATGTAGGTGAATTGCATTGCATACTTTCTCAGCCTTTTTGATATTCTTGTAAAAGTAAGTATCCATTGAAAAAGTATGAATGCGCTAACAAATACTCCAGACCATCGCTTATAATTTTCGTTAAGCTGTAAGTCATATAATACAACCCATCTCAAATTAAGAATGTATTGCAGTATATACACTAAGAATAGGATACTGCCAATAAGTATAAAACTCCCTGATTTATTCACTTTTATTTAATTCTTTAATTAGAAACTAGGTAATTGTTTTTTCTTTTGTCAGAATCTGCTAATAATTTTTCAAAGCTTTTATATGAAGTCAATTTTCTAACACTATCAATAAATACCTCAGCAGTAGGAAGAAAAAAACCTTTAGAAGGCCACTTATTTCCTATAGATGGTTTCGTGCTATCTATTTTAAAAGCTGCTATTTCATCAAGATATGCCGTATATATTGCTTTCGTTCCGTTTCGATACGCTTTAATAACATCAATTGCTTCTTTGTATGACAGTGAATCCGAAGGATATTGCCAGGTAGTTGCCCCCATTACATCTCCAAGTTTCCAATCTGTTTTTGTTGTGTTTTTATGCTCATTATGGCAGTTTACGCAAGGAGCAGCAACTGCTAAATCTGCAAACATTGATGTATATAGTTTTTGATCTTCCTCAAAGAAGTGTTGAGATTCTTTATTGGTTTTTATTTTCTCAAAGAGTTCGGCTTGTTTTCCTATGAACTTATTTGATGCATTGATAGGGAAATCAGATCCTAAATAGAGGCCTAAAGGAACGGGACTTTTTCTTATGTCAGATGATATTCCTCTTAAAAATAAAGCGGGAAGAGGACCAGCTTCAACTTCGTCATCTTGCCAGTCTTCATCAAATTTTAATCCTTGTTTTTTGCCTGCTCCAACAATGGCTTTGGTGTATAATGTCCGAGTAATATCATTTTCTTCTGCTATTAGAGTCAAAATTTCTGCAACAGCGAATACTTTATTAGATTGGGTAGTTGAAGATTTTTCTTCGGGAACACCGCCGCATGATTGAAGTGACAGAATGCTATTTATTGCCAAAAGAAAAACCAATTTTTTAATGCCGTAACGATTCATAATTTTTTTTTGATGAGTGTTTGTATTATTGTGTTGTCACAAGAGTTGTGTTAAGCTACTTCTCCATATGCAGCTGTTTTCATTACTGAAGCCATTACGTTATAAGTTTCGGTCCAAGCTTCTTTTACTTCTGGGGTGAAATCTTCTCCAAGCCCGATAGATAATGTTTCTAGTAAAGCTGCGCCGACAGTATCATAATGAGAAACTTCTACATTGTATCCAACATGAGTTTTTCCTAAGTTTTCTAGTATTGGAATTAGTTTGTCTAGCTGAGTTAAACCTGAAACAGCTGAAGCGAGCATAGTCATTAACTTATTTCCTTGTCCCTTCATAGCTTCGGGATTTGAGGCAGGGAATAACTTTTCCAACTCTGGATCCAATTCAAAAAGTTTATCATAAAAAATTTTTGCAGCTGTTTCTGCTATTGGGGCAACTTTTTCAAAAGATGATTGTACCAATTCAATTGTTCTTTTTTCCATAATTATATCATTTATAATTTTAAAATAAATACTTAAGTATTAATACTTAATTTTGATCAAATATATTTGAACTAAACTTAAATAGCAAATATGAAATATTTAATAAAAGTGTATTTTAGGTGTATTTTATTCTCTTAAAAACCTATTATTTGTTGATTTTTATGATTTTTTAGTAAAAAATATAAGAATAATTTAAAATCATGTATTCTGATTTTCGATAATCATAAAAATGATGTTTTTTAAAGTTTTATAATACCCTTAGAATCATTTGATTGAAATATTTTTTGATAAACTAAATGCTAAATAGTAAAAGACTTGTTTTTTTTGAAATGCCTTTGTAATGTGTTGTTTTATTGCTGTTTTATATTTAATTTTTTTAAATTAGGCTGCCTTTTTATTTTTGATATTTCTTTTTTTTGTACTTCTTTTAGTAATTTGATAATTAATTTGTCTTTAGTTTATTTCGTAGTTATTTAGAATGTTTTTTACGTAATTATACGTAATTTTGATTCTCAGTAAAAACTTGATAAATTTTTTTATGTCCGTATTCAAATCGTATAAAACAACATGTTCATACTGTGGAGTAGGTTGTGGAATCATTGCAAATAAAGATGCAAAAGGAGTGATGACCGTTTCTGGAGATCCAGATCATCCTGTAAATCGTGGTATGTTGTGTTCTAAAGGAATGAATTTACATCATGTGGTACAGGATAAAAGTGATCGAATTCTATATCCAGAAATGCGATGGAGTAAAGGGCATGACCGACAAAGGGTATCTTGGGATCAGGCTTTTGATAAAGCTGCAGCCGTATTTAACGCAATGATAAAAAAATACGGTCCCGATAGTGTAGGGTTTTATGTATCAGGACAATGTTTAACAGAAGAGTATTATCTTGTTAATAAATTGGCTAAGGGGTTTATAGGTACCAATAATGTTGATACTAACTCAAGGCTATGTATGAGTTCTGCTGTTGTTGGTTATAAGCAAGCGTTAGGAGAAGATAGTGTTCCGATTACTTATGATGATATAGAACTAGCTGATTGTTTTATGATAGCAGGAGCAAATCCGGCATGGTGTCATCCTATTTTATATAGAAGAATTGAGGCGCATAAAGAAAAGAATCCGAATACTAAAATTATAGTAGTAGATCCTCGTAAAACACAGTCTTGTGATATAGCTGATTTACATCTTCAAATTTTGCCAGGAACAGATGTTGCTTTGTATAACGCAATTGCAAGAAGACTAATAGACAGAAAAAAGATTGATAAAAATTTTATAGCAAATCATACCGATAACTTTGAGGAGTTAAAAAAATCTTTGATGGCGATGTCGATCTCTGAAGCATCCAAGATCTGTGGTGTTAGTGTTGCAGATATTAAAAAAGCAGCTTCTTATATTGCTGATGCTAAAGGTTTTATAACTATGTGGGCAATGGGGTTGAATCAAAGCTCTATTGGGGTAAATAAAAATAATGCTTTGCTTAATTTGTCATTACTTACAGGGCATATAGGTAAACCTGGATCAGGACCTTTTTCCTTAACAGGTCAGCCAAATGCAATGGGAGGAAGAGAGGTCGGTGGAATGGCAAATCTTTTAGCCGTACATAAAGATTTAGCAAATGATGAACATAGGAGAGAAGTAGCTAATTTTTGGGGAGGAAAAGAAATTTCTAGTAAACCGGGACTTACGGCTACAGAAATGTTTGATGCTTTAGAAAGCGGAAAGCTAAAAGCGGTTTGGGTGATTTGCACAAACCCATTAGTAAGCCTTCCTAATGCAAATAAAGTAGAAAAAGCACTTAAGCAAGCAAAATTCGTAATTGTACAGGATATATCCTATAGATCAGAAACAACAGAATACGCTGATTTATTATTGCCGGCAGCAGGGTGGGCCGAGAAGGAGGGTACTATGACAAATAGTGAACGACGTATAACCCATTTGAGTAAGGTAGTCGATCCACCAGGAGAAGCTATGTCGGATTCTGAAATTCTATGGAATTTTGCAAGAAAAATGGGGTATAGAGGTTTTGATTATAATACTGTAGAAGAGGTTTATAAAGAACATTGTACGTTAACAAAAGGAACAAGTATAGATATCACAGGGCTTAATTATGCTCGCTTAAAAAATGAAGGTAGTTTTCAATGGCCCGTGCCTCAAAATAACCATCCCGGAACGTCAAGACTTTTTGAGGATAAAAAATTTCATACAGATACAAGAAACGCAAAGTTTGTAATACCTAGGTTTATTAAGCCTACTTCAGAATTGATTACAGAAAAGTATCCCTTAATACTCACTACCGGAAGAGTAAGGGATCAATGGCATACCAGAACAAAAACAGGAAAAGTAAACAAATTGCTTACGCATATTCGTGATCCATATGTTGAAATAAGTCAAGTAGATGCCTTTTTGCGTAAACTTAACGATGGTGATATTGCTGTTATAGAAAGTAAACGTGGTAAAGTACAAGTAAAAATAAAAATTACAGATACAATAAGTAAAGGAGTAGTTTTTCTTCCGATGCATTGGGGAAAAGTGTTAGGGAACGACTATGGTCGAGCTAATAACTTAACAACAAGTATAGTAGATCCTATTTCTAAAGAACCGGATTTTAAATTTTCTGCAGTACAAGTATCTAAATATGAAAAAGCAAAACAAAAAATCTGTATTATTGGAGCAGGAACTGCAGCGTATCGCTTTATCCAAACTTATAGAGAGCATAATACTGAAGATGAGATAATAGTATTTTCAAAAGAACCGTATCCATTTTATAATAGAGTGTTACTACCCGAATATGTTAGTGAAGAGCTCACTTGGGAACAGCTACAGAAAATGAGAGAGGGAAATATGGAGTCTCTTAATGTAACTTTATCCACAAGTAATCCTATAGAAGAAATAAATAGAGAAGGTAAATATATTGTTGATAGTAAAGGTGAAAAACATAATTATGATGTAATATTAATGGCTACAGGTAGTCGTGCTTTTGTTCCTAAAGAAGTTCCTATTCATTTGCCAGGAAGATTTACAATGCGAGACCGTGGAGATGCTGATAAATTAAAAACATATCTTGCCGATACAGGTTTACCTGAGCATGAACAACATGTAACTATTGTTGGTGGTGGGTTGTTGGGGCTAGAGCTAGCCGCGGCTCTTCGTAAAAAAGGAGTTAAAATAACGATTGTACAACGCGGAAATAGATTAATGGAACGTCAACTTGATGTTGTTGCTAGTCGTTTGTTGGCAGAAGATGTCATAGAAAAAGGAATTCAAATTCATTTTGATAATGAAGTAGATACTGTTTTTACGCAGGAAAAAGGTGATTTATTGGTGAGTTTAAAATCAGGAAAATCATTTGATTGTAATGCCGTGGTGTATTCTATAGGGACCATCCCAAATATAGATTTAGCAAAGAAAATAGGTGTTGACTGCCGTCGAGGGATTCTTGTAAACCAATATTTACAATCAAGTGATGATGCTATTTTTGCTATTGGAGAAATAGCAGAATACGAAGGAAATTTGTTTGGTATTACCGCTGCAGCAGAGCAACAAGCAGATATTGTTGCTAAATACTTGCTAGGTGATTTTAGCGCAGTTTATAAAGGTTCTGTTTTTATGAATATTCTAAAGTTTGAAGATCTTGACCTTTGTAGTATTGGTAATATTGATATACCTAAAAATGACTATTCTTATGAAGAAATAGTATTTATGGACGTTAGAAAACGTTTTTATAAAAAGTGTATAGTAAGAGATGACCGTTTACTAGGTGCAATCTTAATGGGAGATAAAAAAGAGTTTGCCGATTTTAAGAGATTGATTGAAGAAAAAATAGAACTAGGTGAGAAAAGAGAAGAATTGCTAAGAGGATCACAACCTAGTGAGCCTTTAATAGGTAAACTTATTTGTTCATGTAGTCAAGTAGGAGAAGGAAATCTTGAACAAGCTATAGTTTCAGGATGTGATGATTTTAATGCGTTATGTGTTAAGACAGGTGCTGGTTTAGGTTGCGGAAGTTGTAAGCCTGAAGTAAAAGAAATATTAAATAGAGTAAAACAAGGAGCTAATTAAATGAATTATGGAAAAAGATAAATCTTTGCAAAGAGTAGATATCAAAGGAGGCGTGTTATCTCCTTCAGAATTGCAACGAATCATTGAGTATGTTCAGGAATTAGGTTTAGATACTTTTCATTTCGGATCCAGACAAGATATCATATTTCCTCTGAAAAATGTTAATGATGATGTAATAACAGAACATGCTGCTTTTAACACTTCTTTCTTTGCTTCTCATGCACAACAGAATATTTGCTCCTCATATGTATCCATAGATATTTTTGATGCTACCGTTTGGTTAAGAGGCACAACTTACCTTTATATATTAGAAGAGTTTAGATATCATCCGAAATTAAAAATTAATATAACCGACCCAAAGCAGCAAATAGTTCCTTTGTTTTCTGGGGATTTAAACTTTATAGCTTCTGCGCATGAAGACTATTGGTATTTGTTTTTAAAATTACCTGGTTGGGATGAAATCTACTACCCAGCTCTAATTTATACATGGGATATTGCAAAGATTGCAGAAACAATCGAAAATATTTATGAAAGTGTAGAAGATGTTGAAATGCTTTTTAAGTATCTAAATGAGAATCTGGATACGAACAATAAAGTAATAGAAAAACCACTACAAGTAAATTTTAATCCATTTCCATATTATGAGGGAATGAATAAAATGAGAGATAATCAATACTGGTTAGGATTGTATTGGAGAGATAATAATTACAATTTAAAATTTTTAAAAGCTCTTTGTGAATTTTGTTTAGAACATAGAATAGGAAAAATATGTCTAACTCCTTGGAAATCGTTTATTGTTAAAGGGATTCCAAAGGAGTCAAAATTGACCTTAGAGAAATTATTGGGGCAATTTGGTATTAATGTTAGACATTCGGCATTAGAGTTGAACTGGCATTTACCAGTTAATAATAAGAGGGCACTTGAGCTTAAAAAGTTTTTGGTTATGAATTTTGACCAAAATGATATAAGTACTTACGGACTTACATTTGGGATCTCTTCTTGTCGAAATTCTAAAAGATATTTTACTTCTATAATGATAGAAGAAAATAAAGCACCAGAAACGATTGAAGGTTTTGTTGTGCGGCCTATGTATAATGTGTTGTACGCAAAGAACTTTAACCCTAGTACAAGGCAGTATATAGTGTATGCACAAGATGTAGATCAAATGGATTTGCCTGGGCTTTTGTTAGAACTGACCAAGACATATTTTCAGAATTTAGGGTCAATACCAGATGAATTACATCAAGGAGAAGGGGTAGAAAAAGAAATTCTTGAGATAGAAGTATTTCAGTGTAAAGATTGTCAAAATGTTTATGATCCTTCTGTTGGTGATGTGGTAGGAGGGATTCCTGTTGGGGTAGATTTTAAGGATCTGTCAGATGATTATGGTTGTGCTTTATGTGGGTTGCCTAAAAGTAATTTTGAAAAGATAACCATTGAGGTAATTTGATTCTTTTGTGACTTAATTGCTATTTAATTCGGTTTTTTGGTAACATTATCCACTCAAATTCATTCTTTTTTTGATTATTATATTAGTAAAAGCTTAATTTTATAATTCTGAATTATTAAAAAAATAATTTCTACAAGTTATTTTTCTGTAAAACATAAATTTTGACATACAACCCCTATTTATTAGGGGTTGTTTTTTAATTTTATATCTTTTATGTATAAATTTGTAATAAAAATAGGGGGTTGTTATTGATTATTATAGTTTTTAATAAAACATCCCTGTTTTTAAAGATATCATTTAGCTTCGATTTGCTTTATGATAGTTTTAAATATTTAATATAATAATAAACAAAATTTATGCTTATGAATTTAGAAGAATTAATTACAGTTTCGATTGCAGAATTTTTGGATGTAGAGGTTCATAGAGATACAGAAAACCTGGATTTATCATCTAAAATAGAGATTGTTAGAAAGAGAATAATTGATAAATCTAAGAACAATATCAATCCTACTTTTGTTAATAATGGTTCTATGAATTATGAATATGAAATGTTTTTTAGTAGTAATCCTAATGACATGATTAAAATTGATGGATGGATCCCAATAGAAACGGATAAAATAGGGAAGTCAGATAGAATTTCAGAATATATTGAAATAGGCCTGATTAGAAAAGTAGAAACGGCTTATAGCTAACAAACATTAGTTATGTGTTTTAAAAAACGATAGAAACGTCTATATTTATAGGATGCCCTAATCTATCAATTAACCTTTCCGGTTACTGTATGTGCTGTAACCGGTTTTATATTTTAGATACTTTACCAATGAAAATCCCTGTTTTTTACTTTTGAATGCTCGGGCACGAAAAGGTCTATAAAAGTAGTTTTACTAGAAAATTGTTTGTGTCGATGTTGTAATTCTAAAGTGTCTTTAGTTAGTTTTAAAATTTTAAAGTATTTGTGATTACTTTTCATATTTAAAATTTCAGGAATGTCATTACTGGTCCATTTTATGTAGGAAATACCATTTTTATTCTCTAAAATTTGCCAGTTCCCTCTAAGTGATGGTCCGCAATCTTCTTGTTCTTCATTGTTGTCCTGCATATTACCATCTGGATTATAGGTAATTCTGTAAGATAAAAAACAACCTCTCATATTCATTCGCGTACCTTCGTTAATACGTTTTGATATTTTCCAGGTTTTTCCTTTTTCTCCAGCTAATAGTTCTTTTGCATTTTTTGGTAGTTTATAGTTTGTTTTTTGTGAACAGGAAGTAGAAATTATAATCATTAAACTATAAAAAGCAAAGTGGTGTAGTATTTTCATAATTGTACTTTAGATTAAATACCTATCAAAAATAATACCTACTATGATTAAAAAGAATTGTTAATACTTATGTGTAAAAGTATTCGATTGATAAATTTTAGATATTGATTTATGACATACTTTTGCTTTAGTATAGAAAGGGGTTTTGTAGAAATACATAAGTATAAAAGCTCTTTATAAATTTAGTATATGAATGAATATGTGCTTTTAACGGAAGATCAAAGTTATTTTGTTGAATACCTTATAGGAGAATTAGTTTTGTCTTCTAGTATAAGCGAGGCTATGAAATTTGATGATGAGAACCTTGCGTTACGATTTAAGCAAATGCTTCACAATTCCTGTAAATTAATAACCAGTGTAAATACTTATATTGGATAAAACAACTACTTATCCTTTTATGAGTCTAAAGATATAGTCTAACTCTGCATCTTTACCTAAAATTAAATCTTCTACAGAGTGAATAATATTTTTGTCCGGAGGTATACCCGAACCTAAAGGAATTGACGTTTCTTTAGTATACTGTTCTATTTGTACCATAGACATTACCATAGTGATTTTAGAATTTGGTAATTCGTAGTAAACAGGAAACATTCCAAAAGATTTATAATATCCACCACCAGTTTCTTCACCAATAAGAGTAATATCCGGATTGTTTTTTGCATTCAGGGCAAATGCTGAAGCAGCAGAAAAAGTAGCTCCGCTAATCAAGATATATACTTTGCCATTAAATCTGTTTTTTTGAGGTGCCATTATGGTTTCTAAATCATCAAAAGTAATTCTCCAACCATCATATGTTGGGTGATTTTTAAATTTATCTTCTAGAAAATCCTTTTCATTTAAGAATACTCTCGTGGCATATTTTTTCTCAGGAACAGATAAAGAAATAATAGATTGACTTTTTATTTGCTTAAAAGGGTTTTTGGTAATAAATGAGTATAGGTGAACGCTATTAGGTCTATACCCTCCATCATTTTGCCGTATATCAATAACAAGGTGTTCTATTTTTTTCTTATTAATTTCTCTGAATATTTTTATCAATTTAGATTTAAACTGACTAATATCTCCTCCAAACGAGTTTATGACCAAAACCGCAGTATTTAACTCATCCTTGTAATATACGAAAGGTGCTTTATTATTGATATGCTTATCAAAATAGTCAAAATTATTTTTCTTTTGGTGGTATTTTGCAAAATAGGAGTTACGTTTCGTATTCCTTAATTTAACTTTGATAAAAGACTCTGCATCTAAATCCAAATCATTTTTAATTCCATCTGGAGTTGTGTAAGTAATACTGAAGTTTTTTGAAATGCCGTATTCATAGGCATAAAAAAGTCCGAATTTTAATTCTATTTCTCGATACTTTCGGGTTAGGTTATGACCATCTGTGGCTACATATTTTTTAAGATTTTCAAGTATTCTAGAGGTGTCTTGTCCGTTTATAGTATTTATTTTAGAACCAATAGGAATATTAAAATCATCTGTATCAGTATAAAACTGAGTATTTATGATTTTTAAGATTAAAGGAAAATAATATTGATCTGTTTTTATAGTATTAGGCGCAAATAGCAATAGGTGTCCGTCTTTTACTTCATTTGTAATGCTTAACATCTTTTTATAAAGATCAATATCTGTTAGACTGTCATTAATGGATTCTTTTGCTGTGTTAAAAATATACTCTAAAGAATCTTGTTTGATATATTGATAAAGACCAGGGTGTCCTTTTTTTAAAATGTTTTCAAAAATTTTTAAATCTTTACTAACTGCAAGGGAATCCATATTCTTTTGCGCATTTAGTGTACTTATCAATAACCCAAATAGAGCGATCAAAAATTTTTCTTTCATTCGATAATTTTGAAACGTAAGTTTTCTTTTAAGTGACTTATTAAGATTGCTAGGTGTTGCAAGCTTTTTTAGTTTTTGTGGGAGTAAAAGTAATAAAATAGAATCATCTAGTACTGTTAATTAGCATATTGAAAATAAAAAAACACGTATATGTAAAATACGTGTTTTTTATAAGGATAGAATTTTGTGAGTTAATTCAGTTTTCTTATTTGTTTCTGTATTTTTTTGATTGCAGATTCAATTGATTTTTCAGGTTCTATAACATTATATTCACCCCAAAATTTTGGATCCGAGAACCCAGAGGCTTCATCGGCAATTACCACAGATGATTTTAATCGATCTTTAGGTTTAATTATTTCTTTATCTTTATTTTTTCTCCAATCGGTAATTGCCATTTCTACATTTAGTTTATAATTAGAGTTAAATAATTTTTTTCTCCAATTGATTTTGACTGCGAGGTCAATTCTGCCATATCCATAATACCATTTTCCATTCTTTTGACGGTAATCAATATTATAAGATGCTTCTGTAAAGTAAACTTTAGCATTTCCTGGTTTTTTCTTAACAAACATTTTACTCACTTCCTCTTTGTCCTGCATGTTAAGACTAAAAACAGCTTTAGTCATCGCTAATGTTTGTGCATCTATGTAAAGTTTTCCAAAGTACAAAGGTTCTTTAATAATTTCCTTTTGCTTAAAATTTAATACATAGATATACTTATCATTAATTTTTGTAGACGGTGCAAAACTAAAATCATAAAATTTTAGCATTTCCTGAGTGAAAACATTTTCAGGATTTTTCATCACATCAATATACAATGTAGTTGTTGGTCCTCCTTGTAATTTTAAGGTTAGTGTGTCAAGCTTTTTATAATCGGCACTTTTTCTTGCTTTATATAATTTAATAACATCTGTTTTTTGAGAATCATAAGGGTTCTTGTACACATCAATCACAGCTTCAGACAAAGAAACATAAGTACGTCTTTTCTTTATTGTTTCTCTATAAAAAGCAGTCATTATGGTGTTATCATTAAGATAATTAGATCCTTTTTTCTTCATTACTTCACGTATTAAAGCGTTAGGATCTTTAGGGTCAATATTAACTTCAGATAATTCGGTGATAGATGTAGTAAGTTTTATTTTTAACTCCTTATCATTGAAAGCAGACAATTCAAGCACTTTATCATTATATCCAAGAGATGAAACTGTTATTTTATTGCCGATATTTTCTTTCGGTACTTTTAATAAAAATTTCCCTTCATCATTTGTTACAGTAGAAATGTTGGTATTGTTAATAGATACAGTTGCAGATACTATTGGATCATTATTTTCACTACTCACCACTAAACCTTTATACTCATTGTAATTGTTATCTTGAAAATAAGACGATGCTTTTAAGTTTGTAGCATAGCCAATAATCAGAAGAATGAGTAATATCGAGGAGAGGTGTTTTTTAAGAGGTAAAACACTTTTTTCTTTCATGACTCAAATTTTTAGTTTATTATTTAATTTACGAATATTATCGCAGTATACAAGATACTAAATTTTACTAGAGTAGTTAATCAATATACCGTTAAAACCATTAGTTTTCTTTGAAAAACAACTATTTTAATGATACTCGTAATGATCACCAAACCAATTTTTAAGTTTAATATTTAGGATTTCGGTAGTGTATGGTTTTGTTATATAGTCATCGAGGCCTTTTGCAATAAAGCGTTCGGCATCTCCAGGAAGCGCGTTGGAAGTAAGTGCTATAACAGGCGGTACATTATTGTATTTTTGTTTTATAAGGTTGCATGTTTGTACTCCATCGAGTTCAGGTAAATTAATATCCATTAAAATAAGATCATATGTGTCCTCTTTAAATAGTGTTAGAGCTTCTCTACCGTTTTTGGCAATATCTACGGTACAGTTTAAATATTTTAAAATTTGCGTGGAAACTAGAATATTGGTATCAGAATCTTCTACCAGTAAAACATGTAAATTATACTGAGGTATTTTACTGGTAGTTGCGGTTTTGATATTATTTTGAATAGAAATATTAGATGTTTTGGCTACAAAAGTAAATGAGAAATTACTTCCTTTGTTTATCTCGCTTTTTACATCCAAGGTTCCTTGCATTAGATGTACTAATTTTTTACATATTGCTAAACCTAAACCGCTGCCTGTTGTAGAGGAGATGGAAGTTTCATGAAATTGACTAAAGCGATCAAACAATTCTTGCTGATCTTTTTTGCTGATACCTATTCCTGTATCAATAATTTCTACTTTAACTGTTATAGTATCGTTTTTTTGAGATACAAGAAATGCTCTAATAGTAATCGTTCCTTTATCTGTAAATTTTATAGCGTTTCCTATTAGGTTAGAAATAACTTGCGATAAGCGATTATTGTCGGCTATAATATGTTGTGGTAGATCTTTAGAATAATCTGATACAATATCAATTTCTTTTGCTTTAGCTATTGCAAGAAAGAGCCCAACGTTTTGTTCGATAAGTTGATTAAAATCAATATAAGATGGAGAAAGTTCAAATTTTCCAGATTCTATTTTAGAAAGATCTAAAATTTGATTTAAGATATCCAATAAATTAAGTGAAGATTGATGGATTGTATGTACATACTCTTTTTGAATGTTATTCAATTTAGTGTTTTTAAAGAGTAAATCTATCATTCCAATAACACCTACCATTGGTGTTCTTATTTCATGACTCATATTAGCCAAAAAATCATGCTTAAATTGAGAAGCTTTTAAGATTTGTTTATTCGTTTCTTTTAGTTTATCCAAGTTTCTTCCACCAAACATAGCAAAGAGACCTAAAAATAACGGAGCCGTATCTATAATATAATGTATTGGATACTTTTCTTGAACATATTTTGCAGATTGCCAAGAAAATCCAAGATCAAACCTAACAATATCAATACATGTAGCAAGTATAGGAAATAGAAAGCCAAATACTATTCCGTAACAAGTATACTTAAATGCTTCAGATTTAAACCATGTTATTTGCATGCACGCTCTTATATTAGGTACTGTTTTACTTTGTTTTTAATTTAAAATGGAGGTACGTGTTTAATTATCTAGGGGATTACTTGATAAATATAAGGTTTTTAAAAAAAAGTGAAAATCCTTTTTTGTGAAATGACCTTTTTCTTATTTCAAATATTAGTTGTAATGTAAGTGTTTGTTTATTAAATGAATGGGATGATTCCTTAAAATTATGATGTTTGGATAATAAAAAAGTGAATGAGATAAAAAAAATCCGCGGTAACTAAGTACCGCGGATTAATGAACCTTACTTTTGATGATTGATTTTAACCTTTAAATACTATTTTTCTTAATTTGTACCCTTCTATTTTTAATAAATATGTTTTTGGATCAACTAAGTGTTGGATATAGTCATCAATCGTACCTTTATCCAATAGTCTTCCATCTAGAGAGTAAAGACTATATTTAAGTCCTTGTGGTACCTCTATGATGTGTCTGAATGTTTTTTGATCTGTACTTTGTTGGCAGGTATCATCTGCTAAGAACCTATTGATAAATGTAAATCGTCCTTGCTTTTCTCCTTCTAGAGTAACAGTGGCAGATTCATCAATATCGATGATTCCTTTTCCAGTGATATCTCCAAGTATAATTAAACATGCGTTTCTTACTTTAACGCGTGCTCCTTCTTCTACATGTAAACTCTCTGTGATAAATATAACACCTTCTTCGGTGTTTTCATCTAAGCCGTCTATCACAGTATTTTCTGTAACAAACATTAACTTGTAGGAAATGTCAATTTTTGTATTTGCAAATGCAATGCTTGTAAAGAACAAGACTAGTAGGGGTAAAAGTGTTTTCATATTAAGTTTGGTTTTTAGGGTTAAACCTCAATTATCAAAAAGTAAGAATTTACTTACTTTAAACTTGTTTTTATCGTTGTAAAACATAAAATCAACGACAATATACAACTTTTTATGTGAAAAAATCACTTTTTTTACAGATAAAATCGATTTATTTTGTAAAAATTTTACTCAAAATTGGGGTATCCCCCGTAAACACTGATATGTTGCGACTTGGTATCTTTTTGTTTTTGTTAACAATTGTTTATGATAATTAGTTGTATTTCACTGATTTTAGAGAAATAAGTTCAAATATCTATAAAAGAAAGAGTTGTCGTGTTTTTTATTATTTAAAAGATATTTTTTTGACAATTGTCATTTATTTTTGTATTTTTGTCGTAAAATTTAATAATTATGGTGGCAGTATCCCCTTTAGATTTTGATAGTTTTGAAAATAAAGGACTATTAAGGTATTTGAATATTGATATTCCATTAAGGAATATGTATGATTTTATAGAACTATCTCGAAATGGTATAGATAAAAAGGCATTATTACACCTCGCTAAAACGATTAGTTTTGATCTTAAAGAGTTAGCATTAGTAATACATATGTCAGAAAGAACTATTCAAAGATACGATTTAAATAAAAAATTAAGTACAGAGGCTAGTGCAAAGGCATTACAATTGGCTAAACTTTACGGAAAAGGAGAAAAAGTTTTTGGTGATTTAGAGCGGTTTAAAAATTGGATGAACCACCCTTGTACTGCTTTGGCTTCAAAAAAGCCAAAAGAACTTCTAGATACAACTTTTGGATTCGAATTACTTAATGAAGAATTAATGCGTATAGAACACGGAATTTTTGCATAATGTTGGTTTACAGAATAGCTAAGCAAAAATATATAAAAGATTTAACTGGTATTGGGGCTAAATCTGTTGGTGGAAGATGGAATCCTAAAGGAGTAGCTCTTTTATATACAAGTACTACAGCATCACTCTCTGCATTAGAAGTATTGGCTCATTTACCTGCGGCATATTTTCCTGATGATATGGCTATGGCTACTATTGAGATTCCAGATAAATTAATAACAAGTGTTGCTGTTGATCAATTACCAGAGGATTGGAATAAAGTACCAGTACCTATGAATGTGCAAAATTTTTCTATTCAATGGATAGAAGAAAATAAGTTTTTAGGATTATTGATTCCAAGTATTATCATTCCTAATGAAAATAACCTTTTAATAAACCCAATCCATCCTGATTTTAATAAACTAAAATTAATTAATGTAGCACCGTTCTTTTTTGATGATAGATTACTAAAAAGCGGTTTTTAAGGTTACAAAAATAGATTCTTCTTTAACTTACTTATAATAAGGTTTTTATTTTTTTTAAATCTTATTTTTTCGTTAAAAAAATATTTTTAAAGTTAAACATCTACCATTTTGTATAAATTACGAAAATATTATGCGTAACAAATATGCAATAGTTACGTCATATTGCTAATAACTAATTTCAATTTAATAACACAATGAACATAAAAATGAAAAATGTGTATTTTTTAGCAGCATTTCTTCTTGCTTTTGTGAGCTGTAAAAAGGAAACAAAAGAAGTAAAAGAAGTTGCTGAAGTAGAAAAAATCCCTGGGATTGTATTGGAAAACATGGACACCTCTGTGAGTCCAAAAGACGACTTTTATAATTATGTAAATGGTAGTTGGTTAAAAAATACAGAAATCCCTGCAGATCGTACGAGCTGGGGAGGTTTTGGAGTACTTCGTAAATCAACAGATCAAGACGTTCTAGAAATTTTAGCAAAAGCTAAAGAGAGCGGAAAGTATAGTGCTGATACAGATCAGGCAAAAGCTTTAGCAATTTTTGATACTAAATTAGATACGACTTCAAGAAATGCTGCAGGTGTTAAACCATTACAACCGGCATTAGATGATATCGCAGGAATTAAAAATCTAAGTGATTTACAGACTGTTTTGGCGAAAAATGCTGCTGTTTCTTCTCCATTTGTAGGAATCGGTGTGCAAGCAGATTTAAATAATAGTGCAATGAATGCAGTATATTTAGGATCTGGAGGGTTAGGATTACCTGATCGCGATTATTATCTGGATCAAGATGATAAATCAAAAGAAATCCGTGAAAAGTATAAAAAGCATATTGTTAGAATGCTTACGTATTTAGGAGATTCAGAAGCCGATGCTACTGCAGCTTCAGAAAAGATTCTTGAGTTAGAAACAAAACTAGCAGAGCCAAGATTAAATAAGGTTGAACGTAGAGATACTCGTAACTATAATAATCCAAGAACAATTGCTGAAGCAGATGAAATGTTATCATCAATTGACTTAAATAAAATGATTAGTGATCTAGGTATCACTAAAAAATTCGATACTATTATTGTTGCTCAGTTACGATATACTAAAGCATTAGATGGTTTCTTAAAAAGCACTCCTATAGAGGACATAAAAACTTTAATTAAGTGGGATACTTTTAATAGCGCTACTGGACGATTAAGTACAGAGATAGAAACTATGAACTGGGAGTTTTATAGTAAATACTTAAGAGGACAAAAACAACAACGTCCTGCAGACGAAAGAGCTTTGGCTGTTGTTAATGGTACTGTAGGAGAAGCGTTAGGTCAATTATATGTTGATGCTAAATTTCCACCAGAAGCAAAAGCAAAAGCAGAAAAAATGATTGCTAATGTTATTGGAGCTTACAAAGCTCGTATCCAAAAATTAGATTGGATGGGGGATGAAACCAAAGCAAAAGCTATTGAAAAATTAGATAAGTTTACCGTTAAAATAGGATATCCAGATAAATGGGAAGATTATTCTAAAATGGAAGTTTCTGCAGATAAAACCTATTATGAAAATATGGTTGCTGTAAACAAATGGGGAACAGATAAAAACTATGAAGAAATAGGAGAGCCTGTTGATAAGTCAAAATGGGGTATGTCTCCTCAAACAGTGAATGCATACTTTAACCCTTTAAATAACGAAATCGTATTTCCTGCGGCGATACTTCAGCCACCATTTTATAATTATACAGCAGATGAAGCCGTTAATTATGGAGGTATAGGAGCCGTAATAGGTCATGAGATATCTCATGCTTTTGATGATAGTGGAGCACGATTTGATGCGTCTGGAAATCTTAAAAACTGGTGGACAGAAGATGATTTAAAAGCATTTACAGAAAGAGGAAACGCTTTAGCAGAACAATACAGCAATATCGAAGTCTTAGACAGTGTTTTTATCAATGGTAAATTTACTTTAGGTGAAAATATAGGAGATTTAGGTGGTGTATTAGGAGCTTATGATGGATTACAACAGTTTTTTAAAGAAAATGGTAAGCCAGAAAAAATAGATGGTTTTACTGCCGAGCAACGTTTCTTTATGTCTTGGGCTACTGTATGGAGAACACTTGTTAGAGATGATGCTTTAAGAACTCAAATTAAAACAGATCCTCACTCGCCAGGTAAAACACGTGCAATACAACCTTTATTAAATGTACCAGCATTTTATGAAGCGTTTGATATTAAAGAAGGAGATCCAATGTATTTGGCCCCTGAAAAACGAGTTAATATTTGGTAATTTTGATCAGATATAATTTAAAAACCCTGCTTTTAGCAGGGTTTTTTTAATTCTCTTTGATTTCATTCATTAACAAGAAAGCTTTGTTAACATGTTCTTTTTCAAGAAAAAGTGTAAAGTAGTTGGATGTAGAAATTACTTCAAATACAGGAATACCTTCATATGCCAATAACTTAAAAAGATAGAAATATAATCCTACAGCTTTAGAATTATCCTCGGGTAGTGCAATTGACATAGAGGCTAAATTGTCTGCAATAGAGATACATGTTTCATTTTTAAAGTGTTTTTCTACAGTATCTTTAAGAGAAGAAGTTACTAATATGTTACTCTCTTGAAAATTACTCGAATACGTGAAATATGCTTTGACTTCGTTTTTTACACTATTTAATAAATTTGTTTGGCTCGTTAATATTGTATTAGAATTCAAGAAAGTATATTCGGTAATTCCTGACCTAACAACAATATCTCCAAGATTCCTTAGATTATCTATATTTTTAATTGTACGAGGGTTGTATCTTCTTAAAGCCATCACGATAGAACCGGGTTTTACAGGTTTTCTCATGACTTTTTCAACCTGAGGTAATAAGTCAATAGCCAGGGAGCTAAAATTAATGATATCTCTGGATAATGCATCTTCAAGAAAAGGTTGGTGTCTTAAAATATTATGGACACAATCAGTAATAGTTTTCATTGTTACATATTTAACATTTTGTGCAAATTTAGACTTTTTCTTTTAAAATATTTATTCTTTGTTGTTAATTAACTAATTATGCAATATAAATATAAAGCTAAAAAAGAGATTAATGAAAATATTGAAGTTTGGTGGAACGTCTGTTGGATCGGTAGAAAACTTAAATAGAGTAAAGGAAATTCTTATATCAGATCAGGATAAAAAGATTGTAGTATGTTCTGCAATGTCTGGAGTAACGGATCAATTAGTTAATCTTGTAGAAAACATTAAATTTAGAGATTCAGAAGCAATCACAAGAAATTTACATAGACTAGAGGATAAACATATCGATGTTATTGATGCATTAATTAAAGATCAAGATTTAAGAAGCACATTAAAAAATGGTTTGTCTCTTATTATTACAGAAATGTTTGAAGTATCTAGTCAGGAGTATTCTGAAGTGGTTAATTCTAGAATTATCACTTATGGAGAAACAATCTTAACCTATATATTTTCTGGCTACCTAAATGCAATAGGTGTATCTAATGTATTACTAGACGCCAAAGAATTTATGTTTGTTGGTTCTGTAGAAAATCCAAGTATAGAAAAAGTTAGTAAGAAGTTAAATAAAGTCTTAGACAATAATATTCAATCCTCTATTTATATTACTCAGGGCTTTGTTTGTAGAGATGAGAACGATGAGATAAGTCAATTAAAAAGAGGAGGTAGCGATTATACTGCAACAATTATCGGAGCAGCATTAAATGCGACAGAAGTACAGATATGGACAGATATTGATGGATTACACAATAATGATCCAAGATATGTAGAGCATACACATCCAATTGCTCATTTAACATACAATGAAGCAGCAGAATTAGCATATTTCGGAGCTAAGATTCTTCACCCTCAAACGGTTTCTCCTGTGGTTGGTAAAGATATTCCAGTATTATTAAAAAATACTTTTGATCCTGAAGCTTCGGGTACTGTAATCTCGAATAAAACATACAAAAAAGGTTTGAAAGCTATTTCTGCAAAAGATGGCATAACTGCGATCAAAATCAAATCTAATAGAATGTTGATGGCTCATGGATATTTAAGAAGGATTTTTGAAGTCTTTGACAATTACAATACGTCAATAGACATGATTACGACATCAGAAATTGCAATATCATTGACTATAGATGACATTAGTAATCTTGATAAAATTGTAAAGGAAATTGAGAGCTACGCTGAGATTACTGTAGAACAGGATCATAGTATTATCTGTATTGTTGGTGAATCTGTTATCAATGATAAAAATTCATATAAACTTTTTGAAATTCTTAATTATATTCCTGTTCGTATGGTTTCCTACGGAGGAAGTAATAATAATATTTCACTTTTGGTCGATACCAAAGATAAAATACCAACATTGCGATTTTTAAATGAAAAGCTTTTTCATTTTGAAAAAAAAGAAGTAGTCGCATAATTGATGTAAAATAAATTTTTAAGTAAAAAGTGGGGTTATACCTTGATATCATACGTAATATATCTTTTGCTGTATATCCCTACTTTTTGATAGTCTTTCCCAATAATTATTTTTATTAAAGAATTACGTTTTGTTTTCACTTCTTTTGCGGTAAAACATGTTAATTAACCAATTTTTAACAACTAGAGAAATTTTTTGATATCCTAAAATCTGTACTTTTAAAAAAGTAAGAAATATCTCTTTTTCTTTATTGTTAAAAGGCTTTAGCGTATTCACAATTTAATTTTTAAAATTGTGACTATAGTTTTTAATTGCCGCATGTTTTCAATTTGGTTAAAAGAGTACAACTAACCACAACCAATGACCACAAAACTGTTATTTTTTTCTTTACTATTATCTTCTTTTTTTTTATCCAGTCAATCTAGCACCAAAGAAAACCAAAAAACTTACATCTCTTTTGATAAATATTTGGGCGTTGAGAATATAGATTTATCTAATGGTATAATTGAGGAAAACGAATATAGAAGTATATATAATAATCATCATCAATTTTTTAAGTCCTTAGACTTTCTTCCCGGTTCAGTTCATTATAACAATCAATCATATTTTGGATTAAGTTTAAAGTATAATATTTATGAGGATGAAGTACTAGTGAAACTCCCTAATAAATACGGAGCAGTAACTCTTAAGCTTTTAAAATCAAAAGTTGAAAATTTCGTGATCGATAGTCATAAATTTATTCGTGTTGATAGTGTTACATCTACAAACGATGAGTTAAAAGGGTTTTATGAGGTATTGTTAGAAAAAAAAAATGTCGTACTGTACAAGAAATATGACCAGGCTAAAAGAGATGTTATTGAAAATAGAAAAGTGTTCTATCACTTCTTGAATAAGAATTCATACATTTTATATTATAAGGATGCTTATTATAAAGTAGATACTAAAAATGCTTTAAGTAAAATATTACCAGATCATAAAAAGACGATCAGAAATTTTTATGCTAAAAACAAAGCATTATACAAATTAAAACCGGATAGCTTTATGACATCACTAGTACGCAAGGTGTATTCAGAAATTTCCAGAACTAATAATAAAGTTACAGAATGAGGTTTTTTTCGATAATTTTAATAGTGTTTTGTTCTGGAGTAATGAATGGGCAAGATATTTCAAAATTAGTTTCAATATCATTTGAAAATGTAGATAAAAAAACAGTTTTATCTCGGTTAGAAAATCAGACTGATGTTACATTTTATTATTTAGATGAATGGTTAGGAGAAGAATTAATTACTAAAGAATATCAGAATGTTACATTAAAAACAATTCTGGACGATCTTTTCTCTGATACAGTTTTGAATTATTATTTCTTGAAAGAAAAGGAAGTCGTTCTAACCAGCAATATTGTTATCTATGATAATTTGCCAGATAGATTCTTTGGAGAAGAAAAAGATAGCTTAGTAGTTAATAAACCGAAGCAAAAAATAGCTCCTGTTTTTTATACCAAAAAGAAGTCTCTAAACGAAGCTAAAATTTCCACCGTAAAAATAGGAAAAGCATCGGTCTATAGTAAAGAAAAATATGAGTTAAGTGGTTATGCTAGAAATTTTACTACAGGAAAACCAATTCAAAACCTTGCAATACTTGTAGAAGGTAAAGATTTAGTAGCAACTACTGATAAAAATGGGTATTACCTATTGGAACTACCGGCAGGAGAAAATATATTGAGCACTACTTCTTTAGGAATAGCCGATTCAAAAAAACGAGTAATTTTATATAATAATGGTACTTTAGATTTTGATCTTACAGAAAGTTTAGAGGTTCTTGATGAGGTACTTTTAGAATCGAACAGAGATGAAAATATAAAGGACGTTGTTACAGGTAAAGAACAAGTAGATGTAGAAGCTTCTAAAAACATACCTCTTGTATTAGGAGAAAGAGACGTACTTAAAGTTGCAACAGCTTTGCCTGGTATTACAACTGCAGGTGAAGGGGCAGCAGGGTTGAACGTGAGAGGAGGGAAAGCTGACCAAAATTTAACACTATTAGATGATGCACTTATTTATAACCCCCAACATTTTTTCGGCCTATTTTCTGCATTAAACCCTTTTACAATTGGTAAAGTAGATATTTATAAAGGAGCAATACCAGCAGAGTACGGAGGTAGACTATCATCTGTTTTTGATATTAAAACAAAAGACGCTAGAACAGATAAATTAGGTGTAGAGGCGTCAATAGGACCTGTGACAGGAAATGTAACAGTAGAAACTCCGGTTGTTAAGGATAAATCAGGTCTTTTATTTGGAGCAAGAGGTGCTTATGCAAATTGGATACTAAGATCATTAGATGAAGAAACTTTAAATAATAGTCAAGCATCATTTTATGATGCAATTTTAAAATATAATCATGAAATTAATGAAAATAATAAAATCAATGCAACTGGATATTATAGTAGAGATGATTTTAGTATAACTTCAGATTCAATATATGTTTATAGCAATAGAGCATTTTCTCTGCGTTGGGATCATACATTTAATGATAAACATAAAGGAAATGTTTTGCTCACGAATAGTCAATATAAGTTTGATATTAATTTTGATGGAGACAGTAATAACGACTTCAATTTAGGGTATAGCGTAGAAGAAACAGAGGTGAAACTTCAAATGAAATATGAGCTTAATCCAATGTATAAATTTCATTATGGAATAGCAAATAAACTATATCAAGTACGTCCCGGTAGTATAAAACCTGACGGGGATGGATCAATAGTTACTCCTTTTAGTATTCCAAAAGAAAAAGCATTAGAATCAGCAGCTTTTATTTCAGGTAGATTTGATTTTACACCAAAATTTTCTGTTAACGCAGGAGTGCGCTATTCATTATATAACGCTTTAGGAGAAGGAACTCAAAGAAAATATGAAGAAAACAGACCAAGAAATGAAGGTACCGTAACCAATACTATACAATATGAAAATAATGAAGTAATTGAAACATATGATGGGGTTGAACTAAGACTTTCTTCTAGATATATTATAAAACCCGACCTTTCAATCAAAGCAGGATATAGCAATACGTATCAGTATATTCATACGTTATCAAATAATACAACAGTTTCTCCAATAGATACCTGGAAACTTTCAGATCTCAATATAGCTCCTCAAAAAGCACAACAATATTCGTTTGGTGTTTTTAAAAATTTAAATGAAAGTACATATGAAATTAGTTTAGAAGGATTCTATAAAAAACTAGATAATATAGTGGACTTTAAAGTAGGATCGCAAATATTACTTAATGAAAATATAGAAACCGAAGTGTTACAAGGAGAAGGTAAAGCATATGGAGTTGAATTTCTTTTAAGAAAAAACAAAGGAAAATTTAATGGTTGGTTTAGTTATACATATTCTAGATCTTTTGTAAAGTTGGATAGTGAGTTTGCAGAAGAACGTGTTAATAACGGAGAGTTTTTTCCTGCGAATTATGATAAGCCTCATGATATAAGTCTAGTTAGTAATTATAAGTTTACAAAACGATTTAGCCTCTCTGCTAATTTCGTGTATCAAACAGGAAGACCAGTTACTTTTCCCGTAGGACAATTTATCTTAAACGGATCAGAGTTTGTGGTTTTTAGTGATCGTAATAAATTTAGAATCCCAGACTTTTATAGGTTAGATCTCGGATTTAATATTGAGGGTAATCATAAAAACAAAAAATTAGCACATAGCTTTTGGACGATTTCTATTTATAATGTTTTAGGAAGAAATAATCCATTTTCTGTATTTTTTGTTGCAGACGATGGAGAGATAAGAGCCTTGCAAAGTTCTGTTTTCTCAATTCCAGTGCCTTCTATAACGTATAACCTTAAATTTTAGTAGGATATGAACTTAGAAAATAGTGCAAAAAGAAGATTTTTTCGATTATGTTGTATATTACTATTAGGTGGGTTAGTAACTACATGTGTAGAACCTTTTGAAACAGAAATAGAAAGCTTCGAAAGTATACTAATAGTAGATGCAACATTAACAAATGAGCAAAAACAACAACAAGTTTTGTTATCAAGAACATTTCGTTTTAATGAAGAACAACTTGTAGAAACAGGTGCAGAAGTTGGTATCGTTGATGATCAGTCTACGCGATTCGAATTTATAGAAACAGAACCAGGAAAATACCTGACTCCTTCTGAATTTATGGCCGTACCCGGAAGAGATTATCAATTGATTATAAAAACAGCAGAAGGAAATGAGTATGCGTCGGACTTTAGATCACTCACACCAGTATTAGAAATTGATGATTTGTACGCTGAGCGTACTGTAAATGGTCAGGGGGTTCTAGGAATAACCGTTTTTGCGGATAGTTCTGACCCACAAGGAAATGCAAAATTTTATAGGTATGAATATGACGAGACGTATAAAATTATAGCTCCAAGATGGTCTCCTGTAGAAATAGAGGTTTTATCGAAAAACCCACCAGAAATACAATTTGTTACCAAAACAGAAGAAACAAGAGTCTGCTATGGTAGTGCATCATCTACTGATATTATTTTAGCATCATCTACTGAATTTGATGAAGATAAAGTAACTCGATTTCCTATTCGATTTCTTAGTAAAGAGAATTTTTTGACTCAAAATCGATATAGCATTTTGGTGCGTCAATTTGTGCAATCTCCAGAAGCATTCGCATTCTATGAAACGCTTAAAGAGTTTTCTGATTTTGAAAGTTTATTTTCTCAAACACAACCTGGATTTATTACCGGAAATATAGTTTCTCGTACAAACTCAAGTGAAAAGATAATCGGTTTTTTTGACGTTTCGTCAGTATCTTCTAAACGTATCTTTTTTGAACATATAGACTTTTTTCCTGAAGGACCTCCACCTCCATTCATTAATGATTGTGAAACCTTTAGCCCTCTCTTCTTTTTTTTAGGCTTTTCCCCTTTAATAGATGCTTTAGAAACAGGTTTTTTTACATATTTTAATGTAAATGATGATCCGACACCAGATGAAGGTCCTTATTTATTAGTGCCAAAGGAATGTGGAGATTGTAGGGTGTTGGGGAGTAATAAAGTTCCTGATTTTTGGGAAGAATAATATTAAAAAATAACCATGAATAAGTTTGTTTTTTTAGTGCTGTATGTTTCTGCTTTGCTATTTCAACCTGCAAATGCACAAGTAATATCCTCAGATGGCATAAACCCTATAGTAACTTTCAAAGATACACCTCAAGAACAAGTGTATGTGCATTATAATTCTTCTCTTTTGTTTACAGGAGAATATCTGTATTATAAAATATATTGTCTAACTGGGGCAAAATTACAATTTAGTAGTTTGAGTACTGTAGCATATGTAGAATTAGTAAGCGAAGACAAAACTGTCGTATTTCGACATAAAATTAAATTAACATCTGGTAAAGGACAGGGAGACTTTTTTATACCTACATCTGTGGCTTCAGGTAACTATAAATTAATAGGTTATACCCAATGGATGCGAAACTCTAAGAGAAATAAGTTTTTTCAATCAGATATTGCAATTATAAACCCATATCAAGGAGACCAAAAAAAGATAACTCGTGCTTATGAAAGCCCAGAAAAACAACTTGGTTTTTTAACTGAAAACAATCAAGTTTCACAATCAGATATTTCATCGAATGAGGGATCTAATGTAATCCGTTTGTTTGTTGATCAAAAGCAATATGGTAAAAGAAAAAAAGTATCACTAAAGATTAATCATAAATCTACTAATTTCTCTAATTCTTATACTTCATTATCAGTACGAAAAATAGATACGATTAATGTTCCTGTACGAACAACGGCAAATGTTTTTACTGCGTCAATCGATAAAATGTCTAACCATAAGGTAGACCTGACTGCAAATAGGGTTTTTTTTCCGGAGCTTAGAGGTTGGTTGTTTTCTGGTAAAATTGTAACAGAAAATCCAAAATTAAGTATGGAAAACAAAAAGGTTATTCTTTCCGTACCAGGGAAATCATACGACCTAAAAATGGCAACGACAAATGATGATGGTTCTTTTTTTATGAATATTGATAAACCTTATGTAGAAAGCGAAGCATTCATACAAGTATTAGGAGATAATGATAAGTTTTCGATTAACATTGATCAGCATGTTCCGATGGATTATAAAGGTCTAAAGTTTGAAAATAATTTCTATATAACTTCAGATATGAAACAGATGATTTTAGATAGAAGTGTATATAATCAGATAAACAATGGTTACTTTAATGCAAAACCTGATACAATCAATCTTCCCAGACCTATTGTACCATTTTATGGAGAGCATTTACAAGCTTATAATTTAGATGACTATACCAGATTTCCAACAGTTAAAGAGACTGTAGTGGAGATTGTAGAAAATGTAAGAACAAAAAAAATAGGCGAAGAAAAATTCATTTTTTTAATTAAGAAAGAGAAGCCGGTTTTTGAAGGCTCAAATTTTTTGCCTCTGGTTATTGTAGATGGTTTAATGATCCAAGACCATACAGATGTAGTAACATATAATGCAAATAATGTAGAAAAAATTAGCTATTCTAGAATCCCTTACTTTATAAGTTCTCAAATTTTTCAGGGAGTCCTGGATATTAAAACGAATACTAGTAATTTTTACGAAAAATATACTAAGAGTTATTTAAAAAAGATAAAGTTATTTACACCAGAACCTAAGAAGAATTACTTTATTCAATCGTATGATGGTGATAGAGAAAAACAATTTAGTCATGTACCTGATTTTAGACAGCAATTACTTTGGTTACCCGATTTAAAGTTAGATAAAGAAGAAACAAATATTAATTTTTATACTTCAGACAATACAGGTTCGTATGAAATATGTTTAGAAGGGTTTAATGAGCAAGGAAAACCAATTTCTGTCAAAAAAGTTTTTCGTGTAGAGTAATGCTATATTTTAATTCATAGTTCAGTTTCATTTTTTGAAACTCGTGATCTTTATGTTTACTTCTTTAAATAAAGATTATGCTAACAAAAGTTTTTGGAAGTGCTGTTTTTGGAGTAGAAGCTACAACAATCACAGTAGAGGTTAATATTGATAAGGGAATAGGATATCACCTTGTCGGTTTACCGGATAGTGCAATTAAAGAAAGTAGTTATCGTATTGCCGCAGCATTACAAAATAATGGTTATAAACTCCCAGGGAAGAAAATTACAATTAATATGGCGCCGGCTGATTTACGAAAAGAAGGATCGGCGTATGATCTTACCCTTGCATTAGGGATTCTTATTGCGAGCTCTCAAATCAAAGGTGAAGATGTTTCAGAATACTTAATCATGGGAGAATTGTCATTAGATGGCAGCTTACAACCTATTAAAGGTGCATTACCAATTGCTGTAAAAGCAAGAGAAGAAGGGTTTAAAGGATTTATTTTACCTAAGCAAAATGCAAAAGAAGCAGGGATAGTAGATAATCTTAAGGTATACGGAATAGAAAACATTAAGGAAGTAATTAATTTTTTTGAAGAAAAAGGTGAATTAAAAGAAACGGTAATAGATACTCGTAAAGAATTTTATGAGGCGTTGGATAATCCAGAATTTGATTTTGCTGATGTAAAAGGTCAGGAAAGCATTAAGAGATGCATGGAAATCGCGGCGGCAGGAGGTCATAACATTATATTGGTGGGTCCTCCTGGAAGTGGAAAAACAATGTTAAGCAAAAGATTACCGAGTATTTTGCCTCCTATGTCATTGCAAGAAGCCTTAGAAACGACAAAAATACATAGTGTCGTTGGCCGTGTAAAAGACAATATTGGGCTTATGGCTCAACGCCCTTTCAGAAGCCCTCATCATACAATATCAAATGTAGCTTTAGTTGGGGGAGGTAGTTACCCACAACCAGGTGAAATTTCTTTATCGCATAACGGGGTTTTGTTTCTTGATGAACTACCAGAATTTAAAAGAGAGGTGTTAGAAGTAATGCGACAACCATTAGAAGATAGGGAAGTTACCATATCAAGAGCAAAATTTACAGTAACTTATCCTTCAAGTTTTATGTTAGTAGCTAGTATGAATCCAAGTCCGGGAGGGTACTTTAATGATCCAAATGCCCCGGTAACTTCTTCTCCAGCAGAAATGCAGCGGTACTTAAGTAAAATTTCAGGGCCATTACTAGACCGAATAGATATACATATTGAGGTTACACCTGTACCTTTTGATAAGTTAAGTGATGAACGTAAAGGAGAATCTAGTGTGATTATTCGAAAAAGAGTGATAATGGCAAGAGATATACAAACAAAGCGTTTTGCTAAATTGGAAAAGACGCATTATAATGCCCAAATGGGAGTAAAGCAGTTGCGAGAATATTGTAAACTGGATAAAGATTCAAAAGAATTTCTAAAAACAGCGATGGAGCGTTTAAACTTATCTGCAAGAGCATATGATCGAATCCTAAAAGTAGCAAGAACTATTGCTGATTTAGATGGGGTGACTTCAATTCAAGGAGATCACATTTCAGAAGCAATTCAATATCGTAGTCTAGATAGAGATGGGTGGTTGGGGTAGATTTTTAACTTTTTTTTAGGAAAAGTTCGTGTTTAATAATCAGTAGCTTAGGTTACTTTTAAATGTTTAATCAAAAAACCAAAATATGAATACTCAAGTTTTCAGAATATTACCTGTAGTAATATTCTTTTTATTTTTAGGGGTTGTCTCGTGCAAAAAAGAGACAGAATCAAAACCTCAAACTGAAGAAGTAGGGAAACTTTCTATCGATTTTGAAAAATATGAACTCGAAAATGGCCTTCAAGTAGTATTGCATCAAGATAAATCTGATCCAATTGTTTCAGTTGCAATTCAATATGGTGTAGGTTCTAATCGAGAGAAAACCGGAAGAACAGGTTTTGCTCATCTATTTGAGCATATGCTGTTTCAAGAATCAGAAAATGTTGCCCAAGATCAATTTTTTAAAAAAATACAAGATGTAGGGGGGACTCTTAATGGGGGTACATGGCAAGATGGAACTATATATTATGAAGTGGTGCCAAAAAATGCAATGGAAACAGTAATGTGGTTAGAATCTGATAGAATGGGCTTTTTAATCAATACAGTTACAGAGAGTGCGTTTAAAAATCAGCAAGAAGTTGTACAAAATGAAAAGAGACAGCGAGTTGATAATAACCCTTATGGTCATACCAATTGGGTAATTGATAAAAATATATTCCCCGAAGGTCATCCGTATAATTGGCAGGTAATAGGAGAATTAGTAGATCTTCAAAATGCTACTGTAGAGGATGTAAAAGAATTTTATGATAAGTATTACGGACCAAATAATGCTACTTTGGTATTAGCAGGGGATTTTGAAACTGATAAGGCCAAAGCAATGATCCAAAAGTATTTTGGAGAGATTAAAAAACGCCAACCAGTAGAGAAGTTAAAAGTGCAAAATGTTACATTATCAGAAACGAAGAGATTTTCTCATGAAGATAATTTTGCGACTACTGCTCAATTAAATATGGTTTGGCCAACCGTAGAACAATATACAGATGATGCCTATGCTCTAGATTTTTTAGGACAATTACTATCCGACGGTAAAAAAGCTGCTCTATATAAAGTTTTAGTTAAAGAAAAAGAATTGACTTCTAAAACTGATGCGTGGAACAGATCTATGGAGATTGCTGGGAAATTTAGGATCAATATAACCGCAAACGAAGGTAAAAACCTTGCAGATGTTGAAGCTGGAGTTTTTGAAGCATTTAGAAAATTCGAAGAAGAAGGTATTACAGATGTTGATATAGAACGAATAAAGGCAGGTTTAGAAACGCAATTTTATAATGGGATTAGTAGTGTATTAGGAAAATCATTTCAACTCGCACAGTATAATGTTTTTGCTGGAGATCCTGGCTTTATTACACAAGACATAGAAAATATTAAAGCGGTTACAAAAGATGATGTTATAAGGGTATATAATAAATATATAAAAGATAAACCTTATGTGGTAACTAGTTTTGTTCCCAAAGGGAAACCTGAGTTGGCTGCTAATGATTCGCAAATAGCTGCAGTAGTAGAAGAAAAAATTAAGGAAAATGTAGAAGAAGCTGTTGCAGAAACTAAAGTAGAAGTTGAAAAAACACCATCAGCTTTTGACCGCTCTGTAGCTCCTGCAGAAGGAGAAGCTCCGAAACTTAATATCCCTAAATCATGGAATGCTTCATTGTCTAACGGCATGAAAGTCTATGGTATCCAACAAAACGAATTACCCTTGGTTAATTTTAGTTTAACAATTCCTGGAGGGCACTTATTGGATTCTTTTGATAAAATAGGGGTTGCAAATCTAATGACCGATATTATGATGGAAGGTACAGCTACAAAAACCCCAGAACAATTAGAAGAAGAAATAGAGCTGCTTGGAGCCTCAATTAATATGTTTACCACAAATGAATCTATTGTGATTAGAGGAAATACCTTAGTACGTAATCTAAGTAAAACTATTGATTTGGTAGAGGAAATATTGTTAGAACCACGATGGGATGAAGAAGAATTTGGTAGAATAAAAACTAAAACCATAAATGGAATTAAAAGATCTGCAGCCGATCCTAATACAGTGGCTAGAAATGTATACAGCAAACTTTTGTATGGTGAAAAGCATATGTTAGCATATCCAACAACTGGTACTGTTGCTTCTGTTGAAGCAATCACTATTGATGATTTAAAACAATTCTATACAAATAACTTTTCTCCATCTATTAGTCGATTTCATATTGTAGGGGATATTGATCAAACTAAAGCACTTGAATCACTTAAAAATTTAGAAAGTAAATGGGCAAGTAAAGAAGTTAAAATACCAACGTATGAAATTGCAACTAAAAGAGATAAGTCATCACTTTATTTTGTTGATATCCCTAATGCTAAGCAATCAGTAATTAATATAGGATACTTATCTATGGCTCGTACAGATAAAGATTACTTTCCAGCTACTGTAATGAATTATAAATTAGGAGGGTCTTTTTCTGGAAACGTGAATTTAATTCTTCGAGAAGAAAAAGGGTATACCTATGGGGCAAGATCAGGATTTAGAGGTAGTGAAATACCAGGTCCTTTTACCGCTTCTTCAAGTGTTCGAACAAATACTACTTTTGAATCTGTTAAGATTTTTAAAGATGAAATAGAAAAATATAAAAGTGGTATTTCAGAAGATGATTTAAAATTTACTAAAAATGCATTGATCAAATCAAATGCGCGTAGGTTTGAAACCCAGAGAGCGCTTTTGGGAATGTTACAAACTGTTAGCCGATATGGTTTTGCTCCTGATTATATTAGCAAAGAAGAAAAAATAATTGAAAGTATGACGCTAGAGCAACATAAGGCGTTAGCAAATAAATACCTTGATGAAACTAAAATGGCATATGTATTAGTTGGAGACGCCGCTACTCAATTTAAGCAATTTAAAAATGCAGGATTTGATGAGGTGTTACTATTAGATAAAGAAGGAAACGAGGTAACGCTTAAAGATGTTAAACCGTAGCTGGTTTATCAAAATGATTTAAAGAAAGAGGCATGAGTTATATTTCATGCCTCTTTTTTGTTGCCCCCGTTTAAACTGCTTCTCGAATAAGAATTTATAAACTATTCAATGTTCTTATTAACAATCCATTTACTTTCCATAAGGAATTCAATATTTTTAGGAACATACATATTCTTAAATTTAAATATTGATTATGAATAGAACAATCTTTCTGATTTCCATACTCGCTTTTTGTAGTTGTAACAAGACGACAAACACCAAAAAAGATCCAGTAAAAGAAGAGGTTGTTAAAGAGGTAAAAGAAAATCCCATTCAAAAGCCTTTGCAGCTTACTCTTAAAGAAGCTAATGCCTTAGCCAGTTTGCCCTTAGCTTGTTTACAAGTAGAGTACCCTAATAAACTTAATCAAACATTAGGGGGTAAAGAAAACCTAGGAGAACCTAAAGAGTTACATCCTACATTTTATGGTTGTTTTGATTGGCACTCTTCGGTTCATGGTCATTGGTCATTGGTAAAACTTTTAAAACGTTTTCCAAACCTTGAAAAAGGTAAAGAAGCAAGAGCCAAATTACTCCAAAATATATCGAAAGCAAATATAGAAATAGAAGTAGCGTATTTTGCGGATAAGCACAATACATCTTTTGAGAGAACATATGGTTGGGCTTGGGTGCTTAAACTAGCAGAAGAACTACATACGTGGGATGATCCTTTGGCAAAGGAGTTAGAAGGTAATATGAAGCCTTTAACCGACCTCATTGTTCAAAAATATATAGACTTCTTACCTAAGCTCAATTATCCCATTAGAGTAGGAGAGCACACCAATACAGCTTTTGGGTTGTCATTTGCTTGGGATTATGCTGTTAGACTAAAAAATGAACAATTAAAGAAAAGTATCGAAACCAGAGCCAGAGCATTTTATAAAAATGATCAAGGTTGTCCAATAGGTTGGGAGCCGAGTGGGTATGATTTCTTATCCCCTTGTTTAGAAGAGATTGATCTAATGAGAAGGGTTCTAAAACAAGAAGAGTTTAATGAATGGATTACTTTATTTATGCCTCAATTAATTGCTAGAGACTTTGATTTAGAAGTAGGAAAAGTATCTGATCGAACAGATGGAAAGCTAGTGCACCTAGATGGTCTAAACTTTAGTAGAGCATGGGTACTGTATGGATTAGCAAAGCAGTATAAAGAATATGATCATCTTTTTTATGTAGCCAATACTCATATATCATATTCTTTACCTAATCTGGTAGGAGATAGTTACGAAGGAGGGCATTGGCTAGGTTCCTTTGCTATTTATGCATTAGATAATACTGCAAAATAAATGAAAAAGTGGTTTTCTAATATCGGACCAGCTACATTGGTCACAGCAGCTTTTATTGGTCCTGGTACCGTTACTGTATGTACATTGGCTGGAGTTAAATTTGGATACACATTACTATGGGCGATGCTGCTTTCTATTATAGCCTGTGTAGTATTACAAGAAATGGCGGCTAGATTAGGGGTGATAACCCAAAATGGACTTAGCGCAGTTCTCAAATCCCAGTTTGAAAACAAATTTGTAAGATCAATACTTATTATCATTATAATATCCGCAATTTTTATTGGTAATGCAGCTTATGAAGCAGGTAACATAAGTGGCGGAGTATTGGGGCTATCTACTATTTTTAAGGATCCGACAATTACATTAGGAGGGCTTTCCTTTAATTATTTAAGTTTGATTATAGGTGTTATAGCGTTTTGTTTATTGTATATAGGGAATTATAAAGTGTTAGAACGCAGTTTAATAGTATTAGTACTGTTTATGAGTTTAGCATTTATAATTACTGCTATAGTCACTAAACCAGATTTATCTCTAATAGCTAAGGGGTTCGTCCCAGACTTTTCATCTGAAAAGTTAATCATGATAATTGGGTTAGTAGGTACAACAGTAGTACCTTATAATCTATTTTTACATGCTTCTTTGGTGAAAGAAAAGTGGCATAGTCCAAAAGAATTACCTTTTGCTCAAAAAGATACTGTTATTGCTGTTGTTCTTGGTGGAATAATGTCTATGGCAATAATCGTTTCTGGTGCTGCAATTCAGAACATAGAAATAAATAGTGCTGCGGATTTGGCGAAAAGTTTAGAACCAGTCTTTGGATCTGCAGCAAAATATGTGCTTTCTACAGGTCTTTTTGCAGCTGGTATTACATCTGCAATTACCGCTCCTTTAGCAGCAGCTTATGTTGTGAAAGGATGTTTGGGGTGGCAAGGTGATATGCGTAGTATGAAGTTTAGATCAGTATGGATGTTTATTCTTTTTTTAGGTGTTGTGTTTTCATCTCTTGGGATAAAATCTATCACCATTATCCAGTTTGCGCAAGTTGCAAATGGACTTCTGTTACCTATTATCGCGGGCTTCCTTTTATGGGTTATGAATAGAAAGAAAATATTAGGAATATATACAAATTCATTGTTCCAAAATATAGTAGGTTTTTTAATTCTTCTTGCTATGGTTTTTTTAGGATTTAGGAGTATTTGGAAAGTGATAATAAACTTGTAAGTTTTTTGTTTTTAATTTGTAGGAAATGAAACGAATAATATTTAATGCAGATGTTGGAGAAGAAGCAGGTTTTGATGCCGAAATAATGCCGTTTATATCATGGTGTAATATCTCATGTGGGAGTCATGCTGGCAGCGATGTCACTATTCAAAAAACTATAAAGCTCGCTATGAAGCATAATGTAAAAATTGGAGCACATCCATCATACCCTGATCGTGAAAATTTCGGAAGAGTAAGTTTAGATATACCATATAACGATTTGATTCAGACAATAACAAGCCAGATTAAAAAAGTGAAATTTTATGTTGAACAAGCAGGAGGTACATTACATCATGTTAAACCTCATGGAGCACTTTATAATGATGTGTTTAAAAATGATGAAAGAGCGCAGGCTGTTTTAGAATCAGTCAAAAGTATTGATAAAAGTTTGTATATTATAACGCAAGAAAATTCTAAATTATCGTATGTTTGTAAAGATCTTTTGGTGGTGAAAAATGAAGTTTTTGCCGATCGTAATTATAATGAAGATTTAACGTTGGTTTCGCGTTCTAATAAAAATGCGGTGCTTAAAAAACCTAAAGAAGTATTTGATCATGTTTCGAAAATGGTTTTGGATAGCAAAATAAAAACTTTAAAAGGAGAGGAGTGTTCTGTTTTTTTTGATACAATATGTGTTCATGGCGATAATCCAAATTCTGTTTCGATTTTAGAGCATCTTTATAAAAAATTTTCTGAATTGAATTTTACTTTTAAATGAATAAAATGAAGTATGATTTACAATATAAAAGATATTCAGAAAGTGCTATTTTAATAGAATGGCCATCGCAGATCGATGAAAATATACTTCAAGACCTCCTTTTGTTCAGGAGAAATATAGAACGTGTTTATGTTAAAGAAATTGTTGAGGTAATTTCAGCATATAACTCGTTATTAATTTATTATAATATAACTATAGAGGATGTTTATAGTAAGATTTTTGATCTAAAAGAGTTGTATTTGTCTATTAATGATGTTTTGATGCAAAAAAATAGACTCTGGAAAATCCCTGTTTGTTATTCTTTGAAACTTGCTCCTGATCTTGGTTCGTTTTTAAAAGCTAAATCCTTGACGATTGATGAGTTAATCGTATTGCACACTACTCCATTATATAGAGTTTATTTTTTGGGATTTCTACCAGGATTTTTTTATTTGGGAGGTTTGAACGAAAAGTTGAATTTACCTAGAAAAACAACACCGGCTTTAAAAGTTGCTAAAGGTTCTGTCGCTATAGGTGGTAATCAAACAGGAGTTTATCCGTCTGATAGTCCTGGTGGGTGGCACGTGATTGGTCGTTCGCCAATTGATTTTTTTAATCTTAAAAAAGGCACTCCTTGTTTTGTGGAGCCCAATGATCTAATTCAGTTTATGTCTGTTAAAGAATCAGAATATAACGATATCAGAACTCAAATTTTTAACGATATGTTTTCTTTAAATCCTATAGAGTTGTAATGGGAAAAGTTGAAATTTTAGAATCAGGTTTTTTTTCTACCATTCAAGATGAAGGTCGTTTAGGATTTTCGAAATTTGGTGTTCCAAGAAGTGGTGCTATGGATAAAACTTCATTTAGGTTGGCAAATGCTCTTCTCGGAAATCAAGAAAATGATGCTTGTATAGAGTGGGTGTTTCAAGCTCCTGTTTTAAAATTTTCTGCCCCCACTAGTATAAGTATTACAGGTGCTTTTACAGAGTGCTTTTTAAATGGTGTTCCCGTAAAAATGTATAGCAGGATATTTGTAAAAAAAGGAGATGTTTTTTCTTTAAATTTTTGTAAGAATAAAAAATATGGATATGTAGGAATAAGAAACGGTTTTCTTTCAGATGTTCGATTAGAAAGTAGGTCTTTTTTTAAATCAATAACATCATCACCTATATTGTCAAAAGATGATGAAATAGCATACCAAAAGGATGAAAAATCTGTAATGTCATTTTCTTCGATTTCTGATGCGTCTTATTTTGACGATCATGATAAATTAATGGTGTATAAAGGAGCCGAATTTGATCAATTAGCAAGTGTTCAAAAGAGAGTGCTTTTAAATTCTGAGTTTACAATATCTGATCAGGCTAATCGTATGGCTATACAATTAATAGAGAAATTAAAAAATACATTACCCTCAATGCTTACTTCTCCTGTTTTGCCAGGTACGTTGCAGTTGACCCCTTCTGGTAAATTAATTGTTTTAATGAGAGATTGCCAAACTACAGGTGGTTATCCAAGGGTATTACAATTAAGTAATAAAGCAATAGATATAATTGCACAAAAAAGAAGAGGAGAAAAGTGCAAGTTCCAGTTAATAGAAGAGTAAAAGATGTATACTGTTGTATCGAAGTGATTTAAACTTTTTTGATTTTAGCGAAAAATGACATTTTTATGGCGAATTAAAAAAGTTTAAACTACTTCATCATATAGGGGGAAATACCCCTTTTGTGTACAGGGGGAAAATACCCTGTGTTAAAATTTTTGGTAATTTTTATATCTCTTTAATATCTTGATAATTAACGCTTATATATTGCGGTTTAACCTTATTTGCTTTTATAAAAGGGTATTGCCATTTGTTTTAAAGAGTACTTTTTGAATATATTAGCAAGAGTTAACCTAAAATAAAGTATAGTTATGGGAAAAAAGATACCTAAAAAGTGTATTAGTGTAGAAGAGGCAAAAGAATTACAAAAGGCTTGGTGCGATACCAGGACACCAGAAATAGATAAATGTTTGGGTTTTGAAGATACTAGAGAATTTCATTGGAGTGTTAAAGAATTAAAACAATATTTAAAATATGTAAAGAAACAATCCAAAAAGCAAGGAATAAAAAACCCAGGAATAAGAGTTTATTTTGGAGCATATCCTAAGGAACAATGTAAAATGGATAGAGGTTATTCAACTGTGTTTTTAGCTCCAACTGGTGCTCCAGTTGGAGAAGGAAAAGATGGAGATGATGCTCCTAATAATTATCTCATACAGCCTTTTAATCACAATAACGGAGGGATGCCTCCAAACGTATTTTAATGGGGACATTTGGTTTAATAATTGTAAGTTTATTAGAGTTATTTGCAGCCATCTTAGGGACATTATATGTAGTAAAATATCGAGAAGATAATCCTTCTCGATATTTTGTGATGTTTTTATGGTTAACTGTTTTGGTGGAAACAATAGGTGTTATTCCTACTGTTGTTTATTCAGTTCCTAGTTTGGATTATTTGAAGGATTCTTTTTGGTCTAAAAAAAACCTTTGGCTATATAACTCTTACTTGATTATTAGTATTATTTTTTATGTTTTTTATATAAAATTAAATTTAAAGTCGGATTTTTTTAGAAAAGTTTTAGTATATTTTATCTTGTTTTATGGAACTACCTCAGTGATTAATTTAATTTTTTCAGATGTTTTTTTTGAGGTTTATTCTTCGTACAGCTTTTTGATAGGATCAATTTTAATATTTCTTTGTATTGGTTTGTATTTCTATGAGATTCTGCAGAGTAATGCAATTCTTAGTTTTGGAAAATTAATTCCATTTTATTTCTCTGTTGGAACATTAGTTTTTCATTTATGCGTTACCCCATTATTTATTTATAGTAAATATCTTAGTAATTCAATAAGTCCAGATTTTGTTAGTATTTATCGGTTAATACTTACTATAGCAAATATTTTTATGTATACTTGTTACTCAATTGGTTTTATAGTATGCTTCAAAAAGAACAAATCTTACTCATAATATATTTTATCGTTATTATTCTTTTTTTTATAATTTTCGGTATTGTGTTTTTTATTGCGTTTCAGCGTAGAAAAAACAAATTAATTTTTGAAAAATTAAAAGCAGAACAACGTTTTGAAGATGAGATATTTAAATCTCGAATAGAGATTCAAGAACAAGCACTTAAAAATGTAAGTTGGGAGTTGCATGATAATATTGGTCAGTTGTTGTCTACCGCAGTGATGCAAATTAATATTCTAGGTACTTCTATAGATAAAAAAACAGCCGATGGACTACAAGATATACGTAGTCTAGTGGGAGATAGTCTTCAAGAGATTCGAAATTTATCTAAAACCTTAAATCATGAGGTTATTGAGAATGTAGGGCTAGAAAAATCTATTAGAGTAGAACTCAAGCGCTTTAAAAAGCTTAACTTTTTAACGCCAACCTTAACCATAAAAGGAGAAGAAGAACATATCGATCCTAAAGATGAGATTATATTGTACCGAATCATACAAGAGTTTTTTTCAAATACTATTAAATATGCAGAGGCATCAAATCTGGATGTCGAATTAGAATATACAGAAGAACATTTACATATAAAGATTCAGGATGACGGGGTTGGTTTTGATATGAATACCGTAGAAGCGAGCTCTGGTTTATTAAATATGAAAAGCCGTGCTGCTCTGCTTAAAGCAAAATATGAATATACTTCTGCTCCCAATAAAGGAGTTTTACTTACCTTGTCCTATCCAATTAAGAATTAAAGTTTGATTAAAAAGGGGTAAATGAAACCGACATAATTAAAATAATTTTTTAGATAGGTAAAAAATAATTATTTTAATTATCAAAGATTCCATGTGACCATTGAAAAAAATAAAAACAACACATGAAAAAAAAGACCATAGTTATTGTTGATGATCATCTTTTATTTGCACAGTCATTAGAAAGTTTGATATCAAAACTTGAAGAATACGAGGTTCTTGCGATTCTAAAAAACGGAAAAGAACTTACTCAGTATTACAAGCATAAACGTAAAGTACCAGATCTTATTCTTTTAGATGTTAAGATGCCAGTTATGGATGGTGTTCAAACAATGCAATGGCTCAAAGAGCATAGATCCGAACAAAAAGTATTAGCGTTAACAATGGAAGATGATGAGGATACTATTATTAAGATGATTCGCGCAGGAGCCAAAGGGTATTTGTTAAAGGATATACATCCTGAGAATTTTGAATTCGCTATGAAAATGGTTATCGAGCAAGGATTTTATTATTCTGGTAAAATAGAGAATGCCTTAAGACATTTTGAAGAAGGAGGCGGTAGTGTAGAATTTCATGAGCGTTTAACAGATAAAGAAAGAGGATTTTTAAAGTTAGCCTGTTCAGAACTTACCTATAAAGATATAGCGGGAGAAATGGGCTTAAGTCCAAAAACGATAGAAAACTATAGAGAAACAGTTTTTAGAAAACTAGAAGTAAAAACCAGAGTCGGACTAGTGATTTATTGTATGAAAAATAAATTATTCAAAGTATAGGGGTTTGTTTTTTAAAACTTTTTTATATTTGGAGTCTTGAATGAGAAATTTAGATAAAAATATCATTAGTGTCATTAGTATTGAGGTGATTATTTCGCCTTGATAAGGGACGTTGATGATTTTAGAGATATCATATAAATCCCTTTGCATAATGTAAAGGGATTTTTTTTGTTACCGTATTTTTAAAATCATTATTACGAAATTCTTATAAAAAATAGGGTTTGGTTATGAATTTTATCGAAAATTAAAATAAGATAAAGAATCTGTTTTTAAAACCGAATTATAAATATGTTTAATTGTGTAATTATTAATGTCATTAGTATTGTGGTGATTAACTCATCATAAAGGAGGGATAATGATGCAATTTAAAATTTATAGATCCCTTCAAGTTTTTGAAGGGATTTTTTTTTGATCTAAAATAATGTTTAATAAAAATTAACAAATAGTGATTGTAAATAAAAAGAGTGTAAGTATCTGTAAATCAATACTAAAAGATGAATGGTGTTATGTTGGATATTGTAAGGAGGTTGAATTATAAATGTCACTTTAGCCACAACAAAATAATTTTATACTGTCGGATTTTATTTAAATGCGAATATGTAGGTGAAATAGTTAAATTATTGAATAATTAATAAAATAAATACATTCAGAAAGAATGAATATAAATAAATATAGTAAACAAGTTACGCAAGATGATACACAGCCTGCAGCACAAGCTATGTTGCATGCAATTGGTCTTACCGAAGAAGATTTTGAAAAGCCTTTGGTTGGTATTGCTAGTACTGGTTATGAAGGTAATCCTTGTAATATGCATCTTAATGATCTTGCCAAATTGGTTAAAAAAGGAACCCTAGAAGAAGATGTAGTGGGTTTAATTTTTAATACTATAGGAGTAAGTGATGGAATTTCAATGGGTACACCCGGAATGCGTTTTTCATTGCCATCAAGAGATGTTATTGCAGATTCTATGGAAACCGTAGTTCAAGCCATGTCTTATGATGGAATGGTGACCGTAGTGGGGTGTGATAAAAATATGCCGGGAGCCTTAATGGCTATGTTGAGATTAAATCGGCCTTCAATATTGGTGTATGGGGGTACAATAGCTTCTGGTTGTCATAATGGAAAAAAACTTGATATAGTTTCAGCTTTTGAAGCATGGGGAGAAAAAGTTGCTGGTACTATGGAAAATAGTGAATATAAATCAGTAATTAAAAAATCAGTTCCTGGAGCCGGAGCTTGTGGTGGGATGTATACTGCCAATACAATGGCTTCTGCAATAGAAGCATTGGGTATGTCATTGCCGTTTAACTCATCAAACCCTGCAATTAGTAAAAATAAAGAAGAAGAGAGTATCGCAGCAGGTAGAGCGATGAGAGTACTTCTGGAAAAAGATATTAAACCTAAAGATATCGTAACAAGAAAATCTTTAGAAAATGCTATACGATTAGTAACTGTTCTTGGCGGTTCTACCAACGCAGTTTTACACTTTTTAGCCATTGCAAGAGCTGCTGATGTAGAGTTTACACTTGCAGATTTTCAAAGAATTAGTGATGAAACACCCTTCTTGGCGGATTTAAAACCAAGTGGTAAATATTTGATGGAAGATGTTCATGAAGTAGGAGGAATCCCTGCGGTATTAAAATATTTATTAGTAAAAGGATTGTTACATGGGGATTGCCAAACAGTCACAGGAAAAACACTAGCAGAAAATTTGTTAGAAGTAGAAGATTTGACAGAAGGTCAAGAAGTCATAAAACCACTAGAAAATCCAATAAAGCAAACTGGTCATCTTAGAATTATGTTTGGTAACCTGGCAGAAGAAGGTTGCGTTGCAAAAATTACTGGTAAAGAAGGATTACGTTTTCAAGGTAAGGCTAAGGTCTTTGAAGGTGAATATGAGGCAAACAAAGGTATTAGAGAAGGACAAGTGCAGAAAGGAGATGTCGTCGTCATTCGATATGAAGGACCCAAAGGAGGTCCTGGTATGCCAGAAATGTTAAAGCCAACAGCTGCCATTATGGGAGCAGGTTTAGGAAAAGATGTGGCTTTGATAACTGATGGAAGATTTTCAGGAGGAACACATGGTTTCGTTGTGGGACATATTACTCCTGAAGCACAAGAAGGAGGATTGATTGGTTTAGTTAAAAATGGAGATATAATTACTATAGATGCAGAAACCAACTCAATAACAGTAGATGTTGATACGAAGGAAATTGAAAAAAGAAAAGCATTATGGGTACAACCAGAACTAAAATTTAGTAAAGGTGTATTGTATAAATATGCGAACACAGTTTCATCTGCATCTAAAGGATGTGTAACAGATGAATTTTAAAAATAAGTTTTCCTTCTAAACTTGATAGATAGAAAAAGAAATCAAAAAAAAGTCTAGACTCATAGTTTTATGAATCTGGCCTCAAATAAAAAAAGCGTATGGAAACACAAACGCAGACAATAAAAAAGGAAACCATAGCAACAACAAAGAAAATGACTGGAGCAGAAGCGGTAATTAGATGTTTGCTAGCAGAAGGAGTAGATTTGATCTATGGATATCCTGGTGGGGCTATTATGCCCGTGTATGATGAGTTATATAAGTTTCAAGATCAATTGCGACATATCTTAACAAGGCACGAACAAGGCGCTACACACGCGGCGCAAGGGTATGCCAGAACTAGTGGTAAAGTAGGGGTAGCAATAGCAACTTCCGGACCTGGAGCTACTAATTTTGTTACAGGTATTGCAGATGCTCAAATTGATTCTACACCAATGGTATGCATCACAGGACAAGTAGGCTCTCATTTACTAGGTACAGATGCTTTTCAAGAAACAGATATTATCGGAATCTCTACACCAATTACCAAATGGAATTGTCAAGTAACGAAAGCTGAAGATATCCCTGAAGTAATTGCCAAAGCTTTTTATATAGCACGCTCAGGTCGTCCAGGTCCTGTGTTAATTGATATTACTAAAGATGCTCAGTTTGGAGAGTTGGATTTTGAATATGAAAAATGTAAAGGAGTCCGAAGTTATAAACCAGTTCCTGAAACAGATCCTAAGAGCCTAGAAGAAGCAGCCGAATTGATAAGAAACGCTAAAAAACCAATGATTGTTTTTGGGCAAGGAGTAATTCTAGGCGAGGCAGAAGAAGAACTCAAGAACTTTATAGAAAAAACAGGTATTCCTGCAGCATGGACAATTTTAGGACTATCTGCACTACCAACGATGCATCCTTTAAATGTGGGAATGGTTGGTATGCATGGTAATTACGGACCAAATAAATTAACTAATGAATGTGATTTATTATTGGCCATAGGAATGCGTTTTGATGATAGAGTAACAGGTAACTTAGAAACCTATGCAAAACAAGCTAAAGTTATCCATTTTGAAATAGATCCTGCAGAAGTAAATAAAAATGTATATGCTGATGTAGCTGTAATGGGAAATGTTAAAAAAACATTATCCAAATTAATGCCTTTAATAGAACCTAATTCCCATGATGCTTGGGTTCAGGAGTTCAAGGATTATGATACTATAGAATACGATAAAGTTATTAAGGAGGAGTTACATCCTACTAAAGATAGTCTTTCTATGGGTGAAGTATTAAGAGGCATTAATGAAGAAACAAAAGGTGATGCTGTAATTGTTTCAGATGTTGGACAGCATCAGATGATTGCATGTCGCTATGCAGAATTTACAAAGACTAAAAGTAATATTACTTCAGGAGGATTAGGTACCATGGGCTTTGCATTACCTGCTGCAATTGGAGCAAAAATGGGTGCGCCAGAAAGAGAAGTAGTAGCTATTATCGGTGATGGAGGTTATCAAATGACAATACAAGAATTAGGTACTATTTTTCAAACTAGAGTGCCAGTGAAAATTGTTGTATTAAACAATGATTTTCTTGGTATGGTGCGTCAGTGGCAACAATTATTTTTTGATAAGAGATATGCTTCCACAGAAATGGTAAACCCTGATTTTGTCACCATTGCAAAAGGTTACCATATCGAAGCTAAAAGAGTAACAAAACGAGAGGATTTACAAGAAGCTATTTCAGAGATGATCGCTTCTAAAGAACCGTACTTTTTAGAGGTATGCGTAGAAAAAGAAAATAATGTTTTTCCTATGATTCCTACAGGTGCATCAGTTTCAGATATAAGATTAAGTTAGTTATGGAAAGAGAGAATTATACGATTTCGGTTTATACCGAAAACAACATAGGATTGCTTAATAGAATATCTGCAATCTTTTTAAAACGTCATATTAATTTGGATAGTATGACTGCATCTCAATCAGAGATTAAAGATGTATTTCGATTTACGATAGCTATAAAGGTTACCGAGGAACAAGTAAAGAAGATAGTCGGGCAAATAGAAAAGCAAATTGAAGTTATTAAAGCTTTCTATCATAGAGAAGAAGAAATCATATATCAAGAAACAGCTTTATTTAAGGTAGAATCAAGATTACTGTTTGAAGAACGTCAGATTCAAAATGTTATAAAAAATAGCAACGCAAATATTGTCACGGTAACACCAGAGTTTTTTGTAATAGAGAAGACAGGAAGAAGAAGAGAAGTAGAAGCGTTATATCATAAATTAGAACCTCATGGATTAATGCAATTTGTGAGATCTGGTAGAATTGCAGTCACTAAAGATAAAATGCATATCTCTAAAATATTAGAAAGCTTTACAGAAGAAGTTGAATAAAATTTAAGGAATACATGCTAATCTCAGTTTTTTTGAATTGAGAGATAATATAAAGACACAACTAAAATCAAAATTAAATCAAGTTTCCAAAAAGGAGACAACAACAAATTAGAACAGAAATGGCAAATTATTTTAATACGCTATCATTAAGAGACCAGTTAACACAATTAGGAAAATGTCGATTCATGAATGCAGATGAATTTTCAGAAGGTGTTGAAGCTCTAAAACAAAAGAAAATTGTAATTGTAGGATGTGGTGCTCAGGGACTTAATCAGGGCTTAAATATGAGAGATTCTGGACTTGATATTTCTTATACGTTACGTGAAGCTGCAATTAAAGAAAAAAGACAATCATATAAAAATGCTATGGATAATGGGTTTACTGTAGGGACTTATGAGGAACTTGTTCCTACTGCAGATATGGTAATTAACCTTACTCCAGACAAACAACATACACAAGTAGTTAATACGGTGATGCCTTTAATGAAAAAAGGAGCAACTTTATCTTACTCTCATGGATTTAATATTGTAGAAGAAGGTATGCAGGTCAGAGATGACTTAACCGTAATTATGGTCGCACCAAAATGCCCAGGATCAGAAGTAAGAGAAGAATATAAAAGAGGATTTGGTGTTCCTACTTTAATAGCGGTGCATCCAGAGAATGATCCTCAAAATCATGGATTTGATCAAGCTAAAGCTTATGCAGTAGCCACAGGAGGGCATAGAGCAGGAGTATTAGAGTCTTCATTTGTAGCAGAAGTAAAATCTGATCTCATGGGAGAACAAACAATTTTATGTGGTTTGTTACAGACAGGATCAATTTTGTGTTTTGATAAAATGATAGAAAAAGGAATTGATGCTGGTTATGCTTCTAGGTTAATACAATACGGTTGGGAGACTATTACCGAAGGATTAAAATATGGAGGAATAACAAATATGATGGATAGATTATCTAATCCTTCAAAAATTAAGGCTTTTGAATTATCTGAAGAGCTAAAAGATATAATGCGCCCCCTGTTTAGAAAACATATGGATGATATTATATCTGGATATTTTTCAAAAACAATGATGGAAGATTGGAGTAATGACGATAAGAACCTTTTGTCATGGAGAGAAGCTACAGGAAATACAGCATTTGAAAAAACGGCTGCAGGTGATGTAGAGATTTTTGAACAAGAATTCTATGATAATGGTGTACTTATGGTTGCATTTGTAAGAGCCGGAGTAGAATTAGCCTTTGAAGCAATGACGGATTCAGGAATTATAGAAGAATCAGCGTATTATGAGTCTTTACATGAGACACCTTTAATCGCGAATACGATTGCACGTAAAAAGTTGTTCGAAATGAATAGAGTTATTTCTGACACAGCTGAGTATGGTTGTTATTTGTTTGATCATGCATGTAAACCATTACTAACTGATTTTATGAAAAATATTGATACCAATGTTATCGGTGAAGCATATGACAAAGGAAAAAATAATGGTGTTGATAATGCAAAATTAATTGAAGTTAATGCTGCATTAAGAAATCACCCAATAGAACGTATCGGTGCAAAGTTAAGAGCATCGATGACGGCAATGAAACCCATAGTTTAACCAACTAAGGTGAATAACCACTAAATTTTGTCTGGTCGGGGTCTGTTAAAGTTTTTGAGATGTGTATTGTGTACCTTTAATGGATCCAGACTAGCAAAATGAAAATGACGTAAGAACAAATGAATGTAGCGACCACCACTTATTTTCCTGAATTAGAAGATATCCAAAAAGCAGCTTCTATGATTAAAGATGTTGCTATGGAAACTCCTCTTATGAATAGTATTAGGTATTCTAGACGATATGATGCCAATATCTTGCTTAAAAGAGAAGATCTTCAACGTGTTAGATCGTATAAGATTAGAGGGGCATTTAATAAAATAAGCTCTCTTAGTAAGGAAGAATTAGAAAGAGGGGTAGTTTGCGCTAGTGCAGGAAATCATGCTCAAGGTGTAGCTTTTGCATGCCATCATTTAGGTATCAAAGGTACTATTTATATGCCTACAGTTACCCCAAAACAAAAGATAGCTCAAACTCAAATGTTCGGTGGTGAGCATGTGAAAATAGTACTTGAAGGAGATACTTTTGATGACTCTTCAAAAGCCGCAATGAAAATTTGCAAATCCGAAGGAAAAACATTTGTACATCCTTTTGAAGATCCTAAAACCATAGAAGGGCAAGGAACAATTGGTCTTGAAATATGTAAACAAACAAATGTTCCTATAGACTATATTTTTGTAGCAATAGGAGGAGGTGGGCTTGCATCAGGCCTATGTGGTGCAATAAAAGCGTTATCGCCAAATACTAAAATTATTGGTATCGAACCAAAAGGAGCACCCTCAATGTTAACATCGATAAGGAATAATGTAAATACAGAAATTTCAAATATAGATAAGTTTATTGATGGAGCTGCGGTTCAAAAGGTTGGAGATCTTAATTTTGAGATTTGTAAAGAACACTTGTCTGATATGTTTACCGTTCCAGAAGGGCTAGTATGTCAAACTATTTTAGACTTATACAATAGAGATGCAATAGTAGTCGAACCGGCAGGTGCACTTACCCTAGCAGCTTTAGAATTTTATAAAGATAAAATCAAAGGTAAAAATGTTGTTTGTATTGTAAGTGGAAGTAATAATGACATTACGCGCACGGCAGAAATAAAAGAAAGGGCTTTACTATATGCAGATTTGAAACATTACTTTATTGTACGATTTCCGCAAAGAGCAGGAGCGTTAAAACAGTTTGTAGGAGAAGTACTAGGACCTAATGACGATATTACCCATTTTGAATACTCTAAGAAATCTAGCAGAGAAAATGGTCCTGCTGTTGTAGGGATAGAGTTAAAGGATAAAAAAGATTTAGAACCTTTGGTTTGTAGAATGAAAGATCTAAATTTCTTTGGTGATTATTTAAATGATAAACCAGATCTTTTTCAGTTTTTGGTTTAATTTTTCTCGAATTTCAAGATACTTACTTAATATATTGATCCATCGTTAACCGTTAATAACGTATGGGTTACTTATGTTCAAAATAGATTTAAATAGTAATTTTTATTAATAAAATGTTAATAATATGCTTTTTATCGATATATTAGCGCATTTAAACGATAAAACTAAATCTATTATGAAAAAATTTTTACTATTTACTGCAATTGCATTATTAAGTATTACTGCTGCAAATGCTCAAGTTAAACTTGGTTTTGGTGTTGGGTATGCCGTTCCTTCAGGAGATGCTGCTGATTTTTTAGATGGAGGTCTTTCTGCTCATTTTGAATTAGGATATGGTGTTACCGAAAGAATTGATATTTCTATATTATACCAAGGAGACTTTTTAGTTGGCGGTGATCTCGATGGTGCTAGTGTAGGTAATTTAGCATTAGGAAGTTATATGCTTAATGGTAGATATTTCTTTACAGATACTAAGTTTAAACCTTATGGTAGTCTTGGTTTAGGTTTGGCTACAGTAGGCTCGGTAGAAGTAGAGATTGCAAATGGAGGCGGTACAGTAGAAGGAGACAGCGAGTCTAATTTTGCACTTCGTCCGGCACTTGGTTTTAAATATGGTATTCTTAATATGAATGCTGCTTACTTAAGTGCGGGTAAAGTAAATGATGCATCTATTTCAGATATTACTTTAAATATAGGATTGTTATTTACTTTTGGTGATAATTAATAAACTACTTTTTGAAAAGTAACTTTATAGAATAAAAAAACATACCCTTATAAAATAATTATAAGGGTATTTTTGACACCGTTAATGTCAACTGTAATCTAATTTAAGTTAGAGTTTTACATAACACACACACTACATAAATTAGTTTTCTTTTTTTAACGTATTTACAATATCTATTGATTTTTTAGTTAATTCAGTAATCATTTTATAATCGAATTCAATTTCATTTTTCTTAACAATTAGTTTGGATCCCATTCCAACACAATGAACACCGGCGTTAAACCAATCAGAAAGGTTTTTTTCATCTGGACTAACTCCACCACTTGGCATTATACTAGACCATGGGCAAGGAGCTTTTATGCTTTTAACATAATTAGGGCCACCAACTTGACTGGCAGGAAATATTTTTACTATTTCGGCGCCTAATTCTTCTGCGTAATTAATTTCTGATAATGTTGCGCACCCCGGAAGCCAGGCTATTTTTCTGCGATTACATACTTTGGCAATTTCAGGGTTCAGAATAGGAGATACTATAAAATTAGCTCCGTTCTGTATAAATAAGGACGCGGTTCCTGGATCTACTATAGATCCAATTCCTAAAATCATTCCAGGAAGATCTTTAGTTACCCATTTACATACTTCAGAAAATATATCCTGAGCATGATCACCTCGGTTTGTAAATTCAAATACTCTTGCGCCTCCGTCATAACACGATTTGATTACGTTCTTTACGATTTCTATGTCAGAATGATAAAACAAGGGAACAATCCCTGTTTCTTTCATTACTTGTGCTACTTCTATTCTTGTATATTGTGCCATTATCTTATTATTCTTCCAGAAAGATTACCTTCTATGATACTAATTACTTCTTGCTCAGTTACTAAATTTGCATCTCCCTCGATGGTGTGTTTAATTGCGCAAGATGCATTAGCAAATTGCAATGCTTTTGTATCGTCGTAATGCAATAAACCATGAATTAATCCTGCGGCATAAGCGTCTCCTGTACCAATCCTATCTATCACATGCGTAATTTCTAGTTCATTTGTTTCCAAAAACTCTAAACCATTCCACATTCTGGCTTGTATTTTATGCCAATTTGCATTTATTGATTTTCTTGTTTTATCAAATACCTTTTGGATATTAGTATGTTTTTTAAGGAGTAATTTACTACCCTTTATGAAATCATCATTTTCATATGAAAATTTGGTACTAAGTAGTTCATTAATTTCATTTGGACCACCAATAAAAATAGTAGATAGTCCAACTAATTCATTTAATATTTTTTTAGCATCTTTTCCGTAGTTCCATAGGTCTTTTCTGTACGCAGGATCTGCAGAAATAGGAATTCCTTTTTGATTGGCAACAGTTAAACCTTCTTTTAGTGCTTGATATGCGTTAAGAGATAGAGCAGGGGTAATCCCAGTCCAATGAAACCATTGACAATCTTTTAAAATTTCTTCCCAGTTTATTTTTTTTGGATCAATATTAGAAAATGCAGAGTGTGCTCTATTATAAGCAATAGTACTAGATCTCATAACTGCTCCTACTTCAAGGAAATATAATCCTAAAGGATGATGAGAATTGTGTATTGCGCTTGTATTAACGCCAAATTTCTGTAAAAAGCTTTTTGCAGCATCTCCTACAAAATCATTAGATACTGCACCTACATGCTGTGTTTGATTTCCGAATTGAGAAAGTGATATAGCAACATTTGCTTCTGTACCTCCAAAGTAGTACTCTAGTTGGTTGGTTTGTTTTAATTTTTTATTTCCCAAAGGAGCTATGCGCATTAAAACTTCTCCAAAGGTTACTACTTTATTCATTGTTGAATTAATTTAAGTTGATATAAATGGAAGCTAAATTTTAACTAGCCTTCCATTTATATCAACGTTGTTTTTTAATAATAAAGATGATTAATAAATGACAAAACAGCCTCTTATTTTATAGTTTTCTTCTTTATTTTTAAATTCCTAAAGCTTGTCCACCACCAATTTGAATAGTTTCAGCAGTTAAAAAAGCAGCATTATCACTAGCTAAGAAAGACACAACAGAAGCTACATCTTCTGGTTGACCTAATCTTCCAAGTAATATATTATTTTTCCACGATGCAAAAACTTCCGGTTTTGTTGACTTGATTTGTTCATGAAATGGAGTATCGATTGTACCAGGTGATACTGCATTTACTCTGATACCATATTCAGCCAAATCTTTTGCTAATGCTCTAGTTATTGCATTTACCGCAGCTTTAGAAGTTCCATAAATTCCGGCTCCAGGGCCTCCTGCTGTCCATCCGGCATTTGACGTATAGTTAATTATAGAAGCATTTTCTCCTTTTTTAAGAAATGGTATAGCAGCTCTTGACGCAAAAAATGTCGAATCAAGGTTTAGAGCCATTACAGATCTATAAAACTCTGTTGTCATACCTTCAAAACGAGATCTACCGCCTAATCCACCTGCATTGTTTACAAGTACATCGATTTTACCATATTTCTCTCCAATTGTATTTATGTTTGAAGTAACAAGATCTTCATTTGTAACGTCAAATCCATAATACTCGCAAGTTATTCCTAGAGCAGTAAGTTCTTCTATTCTTTGAGCTCCTTTTTCATCTTCTATACCATTTAAAATAACAGTATATCCGTCATTGCCTAGTCTTTTTGCAACTTCATAGCCTATTCCTCCGGTGGCCCCAGTTATTAAGGCAACTTTTCCTTTTGATTTCATTTTTTTAAGTTTATGTTTAATTGATTACTTTTCTAATGGTTTTATCTCTTTTATTAAAACAAATATTGATAATGCTGCTAATGGTGCCAATACAGCCAGAATAACAAAAGCTGGAGTATATGACACTGTTGTTATTTTTGGAATTAAATAATTCATAATAACCACAGATATAGCACCGATTGTTCCAGCCAAACCCGCTAGAGAGCCTACTGATTTACTTTTTAAAAGATCACTTGATAGTGTTTGTATATTACTAATAGAAAACTGGAACCCAAATAATACCACAAATACAAAAGACACAAATTTTTCTGGTGTATCTGCAAATAGTATTGCTCCAATTATTGCTACGAATATGATTGCACATCCAATAGCGATTACCTTTTTTCTCGCGCTGTCAACAGTCTTAGATTTCATTAACCTTTGAGCGTACCATCCACCTACAATACTACCGATGGCTGCACCTACATATGGAAACCATGCATAATACCCTATTTCTTTTACATTAAATCCGTATTCTTTATTTAGATAAATAGGCATCCAGAAAACAAATAACCACCATATTGGTTCAATAAAGAATCTTGAAGCTAATACACCCCATACTTCTTTAAACCCAAGTATTTTAGAAAGAGGCAATCCTTTTTGATTTTCGTCTTCTTGATTAAGTTCTGGTTGTCCAGAAGTAATTAATAGTTTCTCTTCTTTTGTTATCCACGGGTGTTTTTTAGGTTGTGCTTTATTGAAAATTAACCAAGGTATAATCCATAAAAATCCTAATACTCCGATAATTATAAATGTCCATCTCCAGCCATAACCTTCAAACAATTCGGCAATTGTTGGAGCGGCTACTATAGAACCGATAGCGGCACCGGCATTAAAAATACCTTGGGCAATAGCTCTCTCCTTAATAGGAAACCATTCTGCGTTGTTTTTAACTGCCCCTGGCCAATTACCAGCTTCAGATACACCTAAAATACCTCGATAAATTCCCAGAGAAACTAATCCTCTAGCAAAGAAGTGAAGTAAAGAAGCTAATGACCAAAAGAAAATCGATAATACAAAACCAATTTTGGTACCTACTTTATCATATATTTTACCCGAAATAAACTTACCTGCAGAATAGGTGATCGTAAATATGTTAATAATCCAAGCGTAATCTTCTTCTGTTAGACCAAGATCTTTTTTCATTTCTGGCCACATTATTCCAAGCGCAGATCTATCTATATAATTTATTATTGTAGCTAAACAGACAAGGCCTATTATCCACCAACGTAATCCTTTTAGTTTCATCCTGATTTTGAGTGTTTGTGTTTATTAGAGTATGATATTTGATAGTAATTAGACATTTTTATTATAACAATATTGGTATAGTACTTTGAAATGTTTTTTCATTTTTTCTTTGGCTAGCTTAGGGTCTTTATTTTTTATGGCATCAAAAATATCTCTATGCTCCTGAATACCTAAGAATGCTTGATTTCCATCACAGACATGATATGTTTCGAAATTTGTAATAATTTCTGGAGTTATATGTAACATAAATGCATTCATACTTGTATTATGACTCGCTTTTGCGATAGCTAAATGGAATAGCAAATCTTCTTGTACAGCATCTTCTCCTGATTCTACTTTAAGGGTGTATGCATCAAGTGCTTGTTTAAGTAATTGCAAGTCATCATCGGTTCTTCTTAAAGCGGCTAACCTTGCGGTTTTTAACTCTAATAAAATTCTTGTTTCTACTAGAGATTTAAAGTCGGGTTCATCTAGTCTTAAAATATCTTCTATCATACCATTCATAGCTATTACCCCTATGTTAGCAAGAAAAGTTCCGCTTTGCGGTATAGTATTTAAAAGACCATAAAACTCTAATTTTTGTATAGCTTCTCTAATATTACTTCTGCTTACTTCAAATTTTTCTGATAAAGACCTTTCTGAAGGTAATTTGTCACCAGGTTCTAGATTTTTGTAATTTATCAAATCCCTTAATTTAGAGATAATTCCCTTCTGGATTTCCTGATTCTCATTTTTTGATAATATTTCTAGCTTCATAGTGGATATGATGTATATCAGATAAATTGGTTAACCAGATTGGTTTGCCAAATTTATAAAAATATTTATTATTAAAAAAAATTAAATAATAAGTACTTTATTCGATTATTAAACAACTTATTTTGGGTGTTTTATAGATTTTGCTAACCCTATAAATAGGGTTAACAGAACCTAATTATTGACTAATTCAAACTTCATATTGATTCATGAACATGGGTTATTGTGCCCAAGATTTAATGATTGACTTTTAAATCATAAAATTTCACTCGTGCAAAAGCATCTTTGTTTTTTGTTCCGAGATAATTTCCTGCTTTAAAATAGTTTTCAAAAACTCCCCATCTTTTGATGTTGATGTCTTTATAAACAGCAAATTCATTATCGTTAAGTGAAACCACCATTTTACCTTTTGATACTTTTACTTCTAAGATGAATTTTTTAAAGCCTACTTTTTCTTTAAAAGTATATCCTTTGTCATCTGTCCAGGCATCTGTTTGCAAAATTTCGGTTTCTGATGCCGCTGGGTTTTTCAGTACTTTTGTTTTTACTCTAATTTTCCCTTCTTTCCAATAGATTTTTAATATCGGTGGGGCATTGTTATCTTTTTGTCCAATAAGGTCACGCTGTTCATTTGTTAACCTACCATGGATTTGCATAATAATAGTCTTATGATATTTTCCGTTTTTATCTTTGGAAATTTCGCCCATTTTAAGTTTTCCTCTCATTACACCTCCTTGTTCAAAAGTCCAATTCACATTATTATCACCAGGCACCATTTGCTCTCGTAATTCTGATCGAGAATATTTGGTGTTAGCAGTTTTAGAACCAGGAAAAGCATAAAAAACCAATGAACCATCTATCGAGTCATTATACATGTATTTTTTAAGTACATCATTGTTTGCATAATCCAATATTTCTGGAGGCTTAACTTCATCGGGTTTTCCGATAGGCAGAGTAACTTTCCAATGACTTAAATCTATTTTGGGTAACCGATACTTCTTTTTCTTTTTTCTTTTTTCCTTTTTAACATTCGAATCTGTAACGCTACTTGCCTGAATTTGGCAAGTAGCATTTGCAGATAGAAATACTATTACAAAAAATGATAATATACTTTTTTGAATGTTTTTCATTGTATAATTTAATTAACAGCTGTAATAGTTACAGAATCAACACGTATTTCTTCGTCTCCACTATTATATCCAAAGTCACCTCCGCCACCGCCAGTAGCAGGACCTCCGATACCTCTAATAAATAGAGCTACACTATCATTTGCACCCGAATTAAAGAAGAAGGTGAAAACACGATATTCAGATGTGTTTACATTATCCAAAGTCTCAACTAATAAATTATTAGCAGCTTCCTCAGTTTGCGCTACCGAAGTATAACCAAAGTCATCTTGTGGGATTAGAGCAGTTTCTTCGAAATACATAGGTGTATACCCATCTATATAACCTTCTCCAGCTAAAACTCTTACTTCTAACTGACTTGGCATATCTCCAGTTTGATCTGATTGGAAACGAATAGGGATTTCAATTCTATAATCTGCATTTGGAGTAACTGCAAACTCTTGATACGCATGATCAGGCTCATTATTATCAAATTTGATAACATCAGAACCATTACCGCTACTAGATTCTCCTTGATCTCCAATACTCTTGTTAATCCAACCCGAACAAGTGCAATCAGAACCTGAGGATTTGGGCAGTCTATTAAATTCAGCATTTAATAATACAGGATCTGGGACTGCAGGAGCATCTGGCTCAATCAACTCTATTGTTTCAGAATAGGTAGAGGTTTGATTTAATGCATCTGTAACCGTTAATGTAACAGTATAAGAACCTTCTCCTGGATAGGTATTCATTGGATCTATTTCGGTCGAAGTATTTCCATCACCTAAATCCCAGCTGTAATTCGTAGCATTATCGGATTGATTAGCAAAAGTTACTTGGGTAAAGGTTTCAATTTCTACCCCATTTGTAAAAGTAAAGAAGGCGTTAGGTGGTGTTTCATCTGCGATGGAATTTGCCTCGGGCAATTCGTCTACAAAATCGCAAGAGATAAATACCATCAAAAAAACCAAAAGCGTAACTATAGGGGTTTTTGATATCAATCTGTAGTTTAAAACTATTTTTCTCATAACGTTATATTTTATTTTTAATACCCTGGGTTTTGTTTTAACAATCCTTGACTAATAGCAATTTCTGCACCAGGAATGGGTAGTAATAAATCCGTAGCCTGAAATTCGAAATTATTTGATGTTGAAAAGGCAGATAAAACTTCTTGTGCCACTCCAAAACGTTTTAAATCTAAGAATCGATGATTTTCAAAAGCTAATTCTACACGTCTTTCATCCATTAATTCTTGCTTGGTTATACTGGTGATAGGGTCAGTTATTCCTGCTCTTTCTCTAACAGCTTGAAAAGATGCAATTGCGGCAGGAGCACTAGTTTCTAGACCGCCAGCAAGAATAGCTTCAACATGTAGTAATAATACGTCTGCGTATCGTGTTACAATCCAGTCATTACCAGCAATTCTAGGATTAGAAGGCGGATTTGTTGGTAAACCTAAATTTTCGTCGACTATTGGTAAGAATTTTACAGTTTGGAATAGACCTGGGTTTCCTGGATCTTCTCTAAACGTAAATTGTCCTCTGTTACCACCAAAAGAAGCAAAAGCAGCTACAAGCTCTGCTGTTGCATAATTTGAACCTGTACCTCGACCTACGGCATCTAAAAATTCTGCAGAAAAACCTTGACTATCATTTACTATATCATTTCCAAAACCGATAGCAAATATTGTTTCGTTATTGGCTTCGTTGTAGAAAATATCTGAAAAATCGGATTCAAGACTATAATCACCACTTGCAATTACAGTTTCTAGCAGACGTTGAGCATCTAAATAATTTGTTCCTTGAGTAAGATATACTTTGGCAAGAAAGGTTTGAGCAGCGGCCTTTGATACTCTTGTTCTAGAATTGTTATCTAAATCACTAGCCACAGCAAACTGAAGGTCACCTACAATTAACTCATAAACTTCAGTTTCATTAACCCTTGTAAAAGCAATCTCTGTTTCCTCAGGACCAATAACTCTGTCTACTAATGGAACATCACCATAAAAACGAACCAAATTGAAATAAGCATATGCTCTCAAAAAACGTGCTTCAGCTTCAAATTTATTTGCATTTTCACTTGACGCATTTTGTAAATTTTCAAGAACCAAATTGGCTCTAAAAATAATATTGTACATACTTCTATAATATGTAATTACTGCAGCCGTTTGTGGTGTAACTGTGAATGTCTCAAAATCGAAACCTTGAGGAGATCCACTTTTTGTTCTTGAATTATCACTTAAAGTCTCAGCCATCTGATATTCAATTTGAATAGCTAAATGTGGATTATTAAAACCACCATCACCTTCCAAAGGGTTGCTACCCTGCAAACCATCATAGATGTTGATGATACCTGCTGTTATTTCTTCATCATTATTGAAAAAATTATCAATAACAACAGCAGAGGTTGGCACCGTATCTAAATCGCATGACCATAAGAGAACAGTCAAGCAAAACAATGAATATATTTTTATTCGTTTCATAAGTTTTGTTTTTTGGATGTTAAAATTCAACATTTACTCCTAAGGTTATTGTTTGCTGTATTGGCGTACCTCCTCTTTGATAACCAAAGGTTAATGGTGTTAGTTGACGCACATGTTCTGGATTCCAACCTGTATAATCATCGGCTGTGATAAATAATAGGTTCTGGCCAGTAGCATATAACCTTAGATTGCTCAACTTTAAATTAGAAGTGATGTCTTTAGGAAAATTGAATCCCAAACTTACTGTACGCAAAGCTAGATAACCTGCGTTTTGTACCAATTGGTCTGTAAATATACGTTGCACAAGAAACTCTTGATTTGGTGTGTTGTTTCTATCGAAATCTACAGTGTTGCTATTAAAAAAGTCAAAAACATATTGATCTCCTAAATTATAAGTTTTGGCTCCATGACTTCCTTGAAACAAGAAACTAAAATCCATGTTTCCAAACTTAAAACTATTACCTAAACTCCAAATTAAATCTGGATAAGGGTCACCTAAAATAGTTTTATCATCTTCGTCTATCAGACCATCGCCATTCAAATCTTTAGCATATGCGAATTGAGTTCTGTTACCTACTTGTCTAAAAGGGTCATTTAGAGATTCAAATGGAATATCACCATCATATACATACCCATAGAAAGATGAGATAGGCTGTCCTACTTGGTTGATCCATTCGACCAATCTACTACCGTCATTTGTGTTAACCACCTGACCGTTAGAGTCTCCAAAGTCTACCAAAGTATTTTCATTAAAAGATCCGATTAGAGTTGCTTCCCATCTAAATTTTTCGGTACTTATAATTCTTGTACGTAATTCTACTTCGAACCCTTCATTTTCAACTTTACCTATATTGACTAAAGCTGAAGTAAAACCTGTAGTTCCTGCCACGGGATTATCAATCAGTAATTCGTCACTAGTTCTTTTGTAATAATCGAATGAACCAGAAATTCTGTTGTTAAAGAATCCAAAATCAATTCCTGGATTAATTTCTTCTGATTGTTCCCATTGCAAAAGGGCATTAGGAATATTAGCAGGATTAAACCCATTTGTTATAGCACCATCAACAACACCACTAGATGGTTGTAATAAAGCAAGAGAAGGGTAGTTATCGGTTAAGAAAGAACCTGTATTAAGTGCATTTGTACCTGTAACACCCCAACTAACACGAAGCTTAAGTTGATTAATCCAATCCACATTTTCCATGAATCTTTCATTTGAAACAACCCAACCAGCTGATAATGCTGGGAAGTTACCATATTTTACATCTCGTCCAAAAATAGAACTACCATCTCGTCGTATACTTGCATTAAATAAATATTTGTCGTCATAAGAATAAATAACCCTACCTAAAAATCCATTTAAGAAGTTTTCATAGTCAAAGGCAGTTGCATCATTAATGATTGACCCACCTCCAACATTAGGGATTAAGTCCGAGGTAAATCCACTAGTCTCTATTTGCGACTCTTCAAAAAATCTGTTTTCCAGAGAAATACCAGCAATTGCATTTATTGAATGTTTACCTATTGTTTTGTTAAAGCTTAAAATATTATCGGAAATTAGAGCATATCTACTACGAGTATCATAAGAAGCAGTTGCACGAGATGCACCTTGTCTTGAAGAGTTAATACCGCGATAATCAGTATTTATTCTGTTTTCATAAGTAGCGGTAAATGTTGACTTAAAACTTAGGTCATTAGTAAATTTATAGTCTGCAAATAAACTTCCGTAAAAATTATATCTATTTTCGAAACGTTGACGTTCGAGTAATTTTGCTAATGGATTTATATTACTTGTATTACTAATATCTACCCCGCTAGTGACTGGTATTCCTTGAAAATTACCGGCAGCATCAAAAATACTTGTTGCCCCTGCAGGATATTGATAATCATCAAACATTCTTTGTAATACATAGTCTCCAATTTGGGCATCAGCGTATCTACCTCCGTCACGAACGCGATTAACAAAACCTATATTAGATTCATTTAAACGAGTTGGTACCCAAGAAGGTTGTCGTACAACATCATATACACCAGTAGCACTAAAACGTCTTCTTTTTGAGTAAGAAGGAGAAAAACTAGTTCCTATCTTTAACTTATCAGTAACTTGTGTGTTAATTTTAAGTTGTGCCTGATATCTTTCAAAACTATCTGTTAACAATACACCATCATCATTAACGTAACTTAAGTTAACATTGTATTTTGTTTTTTTAGTACCTCCTCGTACGCTAAAACTATGGCTTTGAATTACTCCTCCGTCTATAACGATATCTTGCCAGTCATTTTCAGCGTTTATTAATTGTCTAAATTGACTTCCTAAAGAAAGTCCACCTGTTATTTGTCTTTCTCGTTCTAATTCAGCTTCAAAATCAATGTCATACGCATCGCTTCGTCTACCTTCTTTAATCCCTGTAAACGTATTATATGTAAATCTTGCCTTACCTTCTTTACCCTGTTTGGTTGTTATTTGAATTACACCATTAGAACCTCTAGAACCAAAAATAGCGGCAGAGGCAGCATCTTTAAGTACTTCGAAAGACTCTACATTGTTCATGTCTAAGTTGGTCAAAAAGTCAGAATCAACAACAGCACCATCCACTACTACTAAAGGTCCGTTATTTGAAGTTATTGATCCAACCCCTCGAATACGAATCGTAGGTGCAGAACCAGCTTCACCTTCAGAGGTTCTGATATTTACCCCAGAAACCTGACCAATCAAGGCTTCATCTACCCTAGATACTGCAATTTGATCTAAATCTTCATTAACTACTTTTGAAATAGCCCCAGTAAGTAAGGATTTTTTCTGTGTACCGTAACCTATTACTACAACTTGTTCAAGTTCTGCAGCGTCTTCTTGTAATACGATATCTATAACAGTTTTACTGGCTGTAGCTGTAACTGTCTGTGTTTTAAACCCAACGTATAGGTACTCGAGAATATCTCCTTCCTTTACTTTGATTGAGTAATTACCGTCAAAATCACTTGAAGTACCTTGACTCGTTCCTTTAACGAGAATGTTTACACCAGGTAAAGGTATTCCTTCTTTTCCATCTGTGATTTTACCAGAAACTGTCAGCGTATTGTCCTGGGCCAACAAAGAAAATTGGAATAAAATTAGGACGGTAAAAATTAGTTTAATTTTTAAATTCATCTTGATAATGTTATGTTCCTACAATTTAATTTGATATTGTTTAAATATCTTAATGAAGAATAAACACTGTAGTGCTCTTGATTCTCCCCATTTTATTAATTACAAAGCCATCACCATTTAAACGAAATTTCGTATTTTTGTAGAGTGATGTGCAATTAATTTAGTGCATGCATGTTAATTTTACTTCCCTCCTAAAAGAAGTAATTTGAAAGGATAGGTGTGCGCCTGTCCTTTTTTCTTTTTAATAAAAAATAAGTTTCATTTGTTTGTTTTTTGATTTCATGTTTAAAAGTGTTAGAGTGTTTTTATTGGTAAACCAAATTGGGTAACCAAATTGGTTTACCAAATATATGTTATTTTAATGTTAAATAAAAAAATATACTAAGTTTTAATGTTAAAATTTCCGAAGTATCTATTCTGACTATTAAAATATTATCATATTGATATTATACTACTAAACAAATGTTTTGTACACTTTCTTTATTGCATAAAATCTTCTCGTATAGGGCTAAAAACATCTATAAGTACTCCGGCCTCTAGACATACTGCTCCGTGTGGTGCATGTGGGGGAATATAGAAACAGTCTCCACCTTTAAGTACTTTTTTTTCACCATTGATACTAACTTCAAATTGGCCATTTTGTACGTAGGTAACTTGAGAGTGGTGATGATCATGAATAGGGCCTATCGATCCTTTTTCGAATTTGACATGTACTAACATTATTTTATCATCATAACCCATAATTTGTCGTTGTACTCCTTCGCCAACTGTTTCCCATTTAATGTCATCTCCGATGATAAATTCTTTACTCGATCCAAAACTTTCCATTGTGATAAGTGTTAAAAAATATAAAATTAATTTTCCTTGTTATGTGTGTAAGGGCCAACCCAAGAAAAGGGTTTTCCATTTATAGTAATTGTGTGTGATGTTTTGTTATTTGAATCCGTGGTGCATAGAACGAAAGTATGTTTTTTGTCTTCTTTAGTAAGTATAGACCAAGAAACATAGTTCTTATTTTTGGTACTGTTTTTTGTAATTTTTTTAATGTTACTATGCGCATTATTTGCTATCTCGGTAACATAGTTATATGATCCGTGGGCTTCTACAACACTAATAAAAACACCTTCTTCTTGTTTAGGTTTTCTTATGAGGAATGAAGGGTCTCTTCTTAAGTTGAAGTTCGGGTCATTGGCTCCAATCCTTGTAAATAAAAATTCATCATTTTGTTTTGCTAATGTTGATAAGGTATAAAATGTTTGATTTGCCTTCCATGTAGTTTGAAGTGTTCTTTCTTCTTTCAATATACTTTTTCCTTCCAACCATAGATGTTGATACCCATTTTTTTCGCCTACTTTAGTTAGTGTTTCGGGACTTGAGTATTCGAAATTAGTATCAATGATTTGTCCATTATAGTAAAAAGGCAGATCGAATTGATGAGTAGTCTTAGATTTAAATTGCATAACATCAATTACTAGTGGATTTTCAAAATCATTATCCTCTAGTACGAGCATGGTTCTATGAAGATTTGTACCTGGGTATGCATTGTCTTCTTTTGCACTTACAATTTGGAGTTTTAGGTTTGATACATCAAAAAGATATTTTTCTGAGTGATGCGTACTTCCAATTTTAAATTTACCTTCAAAATGTGAGATTTCGTCTTGGATAATAGTGTTATGAGCGATACTTTGTTTAGCCCAAGTTTTATTTTCTTTAAGGTAGCCTCCACCATTTTTCTGTTCGATGTTTACAAATCGAGCAAGCCCATAATCTTGCAGTATTTCATTTCCTTTATTGTAATACGAAAATGATAATTTATCATAATGTCCATGACTTAAGCCTTGGGCGGTATATTTCATTACTAAGCCAAATTGTTGATTTTTAGAACGAAGAATTCCTACACTACCTTGAGTGCCATCTGACCCATCTCTAAGTTCTATAGATTTTTTGATAAAAGGTTTTGCTTTTTTTTGTTGTATACCTAGGGCTACAGAGAGTCCTGTGTCATCTAATTGTATTTTATTTTGTTGCTTTGCAATACTAAGAAGAGAAGGGTCGTTTCCTCCAAAATGATAAGCAATATTTACCGCTGATACCAATTCTCTAGAATAGTAAGACATTCCTTTCTGTCCGTCATTTAAAGGAAAAAATTCACCATTAGCGTTTGTTAAGTTTAACAATGCGTAAACAGCCTTTATTAGTACCCCGTTTTTATATTCAAATATTTTTAACTCGGGTTTTTTATTTTGTAGCGCTTCTGCAAAAATCATAAATGGATACATCGCATACCTTTGGTAGTATGGACCTTCAGTATAATATCCGTCTGGAGAGAAAGGCTCGTCTAAATTAGCTAAGAAGCCTGTCTTTTGACCCTTAGTTTTAATAAAACCGCCATCATTGTCTTTTTGATTGGGATCAATGTTGTCACTTTTTAACCCATATAATGCACGATCAATTAATTCTTGATTATCCATAACCAACCCAATCATTCCTACCGCTACATTGCCCCATGTACTATGATTGTGAATTCTATTAAAGAATTGTGGACTTCCTTCTGATAAAAAATTAGCGTACGGGATGAACAGGTTTTTCTCTAAATTATCACGTTCCTTTTTTGATAAGTAATCATAAATACAGTCATAAGCTTGACTTACATAGACTAACCAATTAGAATCATTTAAGCATTGCCAAAATATTTTCCCTCTTGCATAAGATCTTGTTTGTGGGTGTAAGGGTAGGGTAGGGTATATTTTTGCATACTCCTTTAGAACATCATGAACATATTTAGCGTATTTATCATCAGCTAAAAGTTGGTATAATACGCCAGCTTGTTGCAGGGTTATCCAGTTTTTTTTATGCCTGTCATGTGTATATCCCCCAGCCATGTCTTTAGGAATAGGTACATGTATGCCAGAAGCGATTTCTTGATCAATGGCGTTTTTTACCTTGTTTAATGTTGTATCAAAAATTGGGATAGTCCCTAATTGTTTTTTAATAGTTTCAACTCCGCTTTTTGTTAATATTAAATTGGGATGTTCTTGTGCATTAGCATGTATAGAGAAGGCGATATAGAAAACAACAAAAAAAGAGTAATAAAAATTTATAAAAGATGACGATTGTGTGATTGATCTTGACATAGTTATTTTTTTAGTATTCCGATATCTAAATTATCATCTCCTTTGTTGGTTAATTCAGAGTTGTTCGTGAGGGAGTAAGTCTCCATATTTTCGAACTTTGGATCTAAAGACCAGATGGTTCCTATTTCATATTTTTGATCTCCTGTAACTACTACTTTCTCAGATTTAAAAAAGTTTGTATGATGAACCTTAGCAATAGGACCGCCTACTACTAAGTGCATTTGAATACCTTTACTATTATTAAAAATGCTATTTTTTATAATGGCATTTTGTACTCCCACTAAAGAAATAGATTTTTTGTTTTTATTTCGTTTACCATGACCAACATTGTCCAAAACATTATGATCGAAAGTAAGAAATGGTCCAAATGTACTTTCATCACGGCCATCTCTAACCAAATTTAATACAGCACCATCAATATTGGAAAATACATTGTTTTTTAGGATTACAAATTCTGCATTAAAAATCCCATTTTCGCCAATTTCTTTATCTAACGAGAGTATATTACCGGTAATATTTTTAAATGTAGCATTAGTAATACTAATTGTATCGGCCATAGTATTCTTGAATACTTTTATAACATCATATGAGTGATTGATATTTAGATTTTTAAAATCACAATTATCTATAAGTAGTTTGTAATTTTTGTTCATAGAATATTTACTAGTTCTAATCACAGCATTTCCAGCATAATCTGGCGCTTCTTTTCCATCAAAAATAAGGTTGTTTAATTTCAAACTTCCTCCATTTAGAATGTCAAACAATGATTTTTTTTCAAAAGTAATAGTTGATTTTTTTGAGGAAGTTGATATTGTAATAGGATGTTTTATTTCAATCGTTTTCGTTTGTAGATATCCATCTTGAGCTGTTAGTTTAATTATATCACCAGGCGCAGAATTTTTTACAGCATCAAATAATGTATTTATACCAGGTTTAACATGTATTGTTTTACCAGAATTAAAGGAAGCTGTTTTGTTAACTTTTGGGTACCAGGATGCACCTGTTGTTTCTTTTGATGGAATCTCACCTTTAATTATTGCGCCAAGACCTGGTGTAGGAGTAGCTTCTGGAGCTAACAAACCATAATTGTTTTTTTGCAGCACTAACTTTGTGGCTGTGAATCCATTTTTTGAAATTCCTTTTGTATTGGGGCTAATAAGGTTGTTTTGAAAATCAATACCTGTGATATCGTCATAAACTGTAAATGAGTCATCTTTATTTTCATTGTAGAAAATATTGTTATGCATTACAGAATTAATAGGTGTTGCACTACGTTCGGCATCACTTCCTGCACATAATTGTATATAATCACAATTAATAAAAGTGTTGTTTTTAATTTTAGCATCACTTACTTGAAAGTATCTGTTTAATGGTGAATTTGGAACACCATTCATTACTACTAATGCACCTCCAAAACGATAACCTGTAAGGCCTATTGCATAATTGTTTTCTACAGTTTGTTTTCCGTTTATGACACGAATACCACCTGTACTTGGTACCCCGTTACCAATAAACACGTTATTGTTAACATTGGTTTCGTTTCCATGACGCATAGTTAAGGTTCCTCGGCATTCGAAAAATACATTATTACGATATGTATTTTGGCAAGATTTGCTAGATATGATTTCTAATTCACCGGCACATCGATCAAAGTAGTTGTGCTCAACAATTGTGTTAGAATTGCTTAAGGAATGATGGCTTGTTCCTATTCTGAGTGTTTCTCCACCATTTGAGCCTAAGGTTTGTCTTGGACCAAAGTAATTATGATCTATTTGGTGATGATTCTGAATAAATTCTTTTGAGTTAAGGCGCACAGCCATTGTAACTCCAAGATTGCTTTTTCCTTCGATATGATTGTGATCTATTCTGTTGTTTTTTCCATAGATACCAATCCAATAGTCCTGTTCTCTTCTTTCAGGATTACTGTAATTATCAATTACACATTCTGTTAGACGACTATTTGAAGCAAAATTATTTTTATCTTTTTTAAATGAAATCACTTCAGAAGTAGGAGTAAAGCCGTTTTTAAAAACCAATCCACTTACCACTAAGTATTCACCGGCCATTCTTAGGTAGGACGCTCCTTCTAAAGTTGTTGCGCCTTTTTCTTCTACAGTTAGAGTAATAGGTTTTTCTTTAGTTCCTTTAGCCTCAAATAATAACTCTGCATCTTTCCAAATGCCTTTTGACAAAACAATAGAGTCTCCGGGTTGTATAGTTTTTAATGCTTCATTAAATGCATCAACAGAGCTAATAATACTATTGTTTTTTTTTGATGCATTGTTATTACATGCATAGAACGATATACTTAATAGTATACAAAAAAGGATTTTTATTTTCATCAAATTAACTGGTTTACCAATTTGGTTAACCAAAAATAAAAATATAAATCAATAATCAAATAAAGTATCGTTATTTTTTTGATGAAATGTCTAAAAAAGACGTTAAGAACCTACTTTTTTGACAAAAAAAACTGTTTTGCCTAATAGTAACTTCAAAAAGAAGTGGTTGTTTATTATTTGTTATTGTAAAAAAGAAAGAGTATTGATTTCTTACTCATTACAATATCTATGTAATTCTTTGAAATGATTATTTAGATTCGCTACTGCCTTTTCAACATCTTTTTCTTTAACAGCATCTACTATATCCTGATGTTCTTTAATTAGCAGGTAGTTCTCTTCTTTATTACAAACTTTGTTTTTTACAAAATGTGTGATTATTTCGGGAGTAATAATCAGCATAAGAGAATTGATAACTGTGTTATTACTAGCCTCAGCTAGTTTAAGGTGAAACATCAAATCTTCTTCTATAGCATCTAGTCCTTTAACTGCTTTTTCGCTATAGGCTTCATGTGCTTTTTGTATTTGATAGATTTGATTTTCTGTTCGTCGAGTTGCTGCTATCCTTACAGCATTAGTTTCTAGAATTATCCTAGTTTCTACTAAAGATTTAAAATCCGGATTTTGCAATTGAAGGATATCAGACATCATTCCGTTAAGTGCTGTTACACCAATATTTGAAACTCGAGTACCGCTCTGAGGGTACTTTTTAACAAGGCCATAAAATTCTAATCGTTGAATAGCTTGACGCAACTGATTTCGACTTACTCCAAATCTCTTAGCAAGATCTCTTTCTGCTGGAAGTCTGTCACCAGGTTCTAGTTGTTTAGATACTATTAATTCTCTTATTTTAGAGATGATAACTTCTTCTGGACTAGTTTTTGATTTAGTGGGTTTTTCAGTGTTGTCAATAACATTCAATTTCATATCAAATTTTAATTGTTTAGATCATTTTTCTTAAGAAAGAACCTTGTTCTTCCAAGAAAATAATATTAAAATTATCAATATAAATTTAAAAAGCCTCAATTTTTGTAAAAAAAACGAAACCGCCTAAAAATAAATCAGACGGCTTTGTGACATTAGGATAGTATTTATCCTATATAAGAAGGATTAATGAAATACCTCTAACTTGCTAATTCCTACACGACCAAAATCAGAACTTTTATAAGATTTTCCTTTCATCGATTGTAAGTAATTGCCTGCTTTAAAATAGTTTTGTTTGGCTGCAGCTTTTTGCGAAGTAAAAATGGTTTTTATTCTATTACCACTACTATTAAGTTCGTATAATTTTACAACACTATTTTTATAAGTTAATTCAAAGTACATTTCTTCTCCTAGGTTAAAACTACCAACAGTTTTACCTCCACCTTCGAGTTCTTCTGTAACATATCCATTAATTCTTAATTTAACACTGCCACTGGTTTGATTTGCATTTCCTTGACATTGTACTCTAATAACATCGTCAAAAAAGTCGGTCTTATCATGTATTTGTCCAAAACAAACTTTTCCTGAACTAGGTAAGCGATCTACTCTTACTTTCCATTTCATTCGATGTTCTTTGCTAGTTGTACCATCCCAGAAAATATTGTTATTCCCGTTTGCGGTTAGTTCTCTTAACTCCATTCTTGGATTTCCTGAACCTGAAGAAGTATCACTTCCTGCCCATACTTGAAATATCGCCCAATTATTATCTAAAAAGAACCAATTGTTATTTGTATAAGAGCTTAGATTTGGAATAGCATCTACATAGTTGTTATTCGATGGTGTTCCGCTTAATCCATTTAATTTCCAATTTTTAAGCCCAAGTAGATCATAAGGAGTGTTTCCACCGCCGTCGCCACCGCCATCACCGCCACCATCGCCATCTCCCGAACCATAAATCTCGGTTTCGGTCAAACTGTTCCAGCTATTACTAGAGTTTCCGAAGCCTGAAATGCGGACATATCGAGCACTAACTTCATTAAAATTATAAGTTTCTAGTTGACGAGTCGATCCGCTGCTGCCCTGAGATTTTCTATCGACTACGGTGAATAAATTAGAAGTAGAATTACCAACGCGTATTTTAAAATATGCTTTTCTTTGATCTCCTTTAAACCAAGCTAGCTTTACACTTGATATTTTTTTTGAAGAACCGAGATCATAAGTAATGTATTTCCCTGTTCTCCCGTTAGAAGACCAGCGCGTATTTAGATTGCCATCTAAAGTATTACTGGGTCTGTTACCGTCATCACCATTTGCAGATACCGAAGAAATATTGAGTTTGCTAGCTGATGCTTTAGCATCTGAATTCTGAATGCTTTCAAGTTGTTCTAGCGATTCAATATCTGTGGTGCAACTTGTAAATAATCCTAGAGTTATTGCAATGAATGAATAGCTCAGGGTTTTGCGATAGTTTTTCATAGTGTTTGTGTTAAAATTTTATTAATACCCTAATTGGTTGACCAATTTATAATAATCTATTGATTTTTACAAATAAAAAATGATTATTCGTTTAAAAAACAGTTAATTAATTATGAAATTAATGGTTAGGTGATAAGGGGAAAAGTACATTTATTCTTTAGAAATTTTCAGAGATATTTATTTCACTAAATTCTGCTATACCATTGCCGTTACTATCTAAGTTAACAGATTGATTATAAACCCCTGCTTTATAATAGTTGCTCTTACATGTTATATTTGTATAGGTACGAATTGGCATATTCATATCTTCTAAGTAAATTTTCAAAATGCTATTTTGTATTGTTATTTTAATAGTTAACCATTCTCCGAGAACATAATCATCTTTTATGTACCTGTCTGCATAGTTGCTGTTCCTAAAATCTATAGGAAACCCATCTGTAGCTCTGCCTTCGATAACATCTCCTAATAAGTATATTCTACCTGTGTCTCCTTCTACGGCATTTGGTTTATCACTTTGTATTTGTACTCTTAAAATATCGTCCCAAACATCTTGTTTGAAATCATGAATCTGCGCAAATGCAAATTTTTTGGTAGAAGAGGTTTGTACTATTTTTACTTTAAAATCTAATGTTTTTATACTGTTGTCATTGGCGTCCCAACCTTTTTCACCACTTTCATCAGAAGGCATTTCTCTTAGCTCACTTCTTGTATTTGAAGAATTTCCGGTAGTAGGAATGTCTTTTAGTGAAGGGCAAGAAAATAGCACATTCTTATTTTTTGCAAAAAAGAATTCGTCTTTATATGTTTTGAAACTAGGATCTCCCTCAAAATCATTTCTACTTTTGTCTAAATATACTTCATCAGCTATACCATCATTATTGAAATCCCTTGGAAGAGTGATTTTCCAATTTTTGAGTTCTAAAACTTCATAGGGTATGTCTGAAGTTGTTTCTCCATCCCCGTCTGTGACATCACCATCGGTTGTATCTCCCCCGTCTTGTTCTTGGTTTTCGGGTTCGTCGTTATCTGAGGAACAATTGGTTAAAGAAAATATAAATAACACTACAACTGGAATGTATCTTAATTTGCTGATTTTCATAATTATTTTGATTAACAGGATTTAAACATTACAACAACATTAATTCTAAAGTATATTTAAGCCCTACTTTTAAAGTGACTATATGCATAACGATAATTATTTGTTTTAGTATAGGATGACTTTAATTAATATTGTTAGATACCTGTTGCTTATGTATATACTATTTGAACGTAGTTTTTTAGTATTGATCGATTTTGAAAAGTATTTGTTATTAATTGCGTTTATGCTAAATAAGATGATAAGATTTTGCGAAAATCGTATAATTCTAGTTTTTTTTATTTTTTTTAACCTTATCTACGTACTTTTTATGTAATATTGTACCATCTAGTTAACGAAAGGGGCTACGGCCGACGATTTAGAGTTACTATTATTATGAAAACGGCAACAATCATTTATTCAGAAGTTAATGTTCAATCTTTGAACACATTATCTAATTCTATAACTCCTTTACGCCGCTTTCGCCGCCCCTTGGGGGTCTAATATTCTTTCGAAGTAGGTGCGTCCTTCTTCTCTATAAAATAGAATCCACTTTATATTTAAGTTTTGTTTTGAAATACGTTCATACTGTATTTTTAAATATGATTTAAAGTATATTAAATTTCTTCAGGATTCAGAATAATCAAACTTTTTTTAATATCAAAACCTATTTGATAAACGGAATTCGTTTATGAAAACAGTAAAAATTATTATAGCCAATAAAAATCATCTTCACTTTTCTACAGAGATATGTGATGTGATTTCTGATTCTGCAAAAGTAAGAGGTACTGGTATAGCTAAGCGTACACCGGAGTATATAGAATCTAAGATGCAAAATGGAAATGCAATTATAGCATTGTCAGATGGTAAATTTGCGGGATTTTGTTATATCGAAGTTTGGGGGCACGGTAAATATGTTGCACATTCTGGATTAATAGTACATCCTGATTTTAGAAATCAAGGATTAGCGAAAAAAATTAAAGAATTTACATTTAATTACTCCTTAAAAAAATACCCTAAATCAAAAGTGTTCGGTATTACTACAGGGTTAGCAGTAATGAAGATTAATTCAGATCTAGGATATAAACCTGTAACGTTTTCAGAACTTACAGATGATCCCAAATTTTGGTCGGGTTGTAAAACATGTACCAATTTTGATATTCTAACATCCAAAGACCATAAAATGTGCCTTTGTACTGGTATGTTGTATGATCCTGCTAAAACGGAGATTAAAAAAGAAAAGTGGTTCAATAAAAAAGTATTAAAACGATTAAAAAAAATTAAGCAGACAATGCTTGCAAATAATAAACAATTGTTATTATGGAAAAAGTAGTATTAGCATATAGTGGAGGTCTAGATACCTCGTATTGCGTAAAATACCTTATTCACGAACAAAACCTTGAAGTAAATACTATTTTGGTAAATACAGGAGGGTTTACAGAAAAGGAACTTGAAGAAACAGAAAAGAGAGCATATGAACTAGGAAGTTCTGATCACGTAAATAAAACAATACTTGATGAGTTCTATAATAAAGCTATCAAATATCTCATTTTTGGTAATGTTCTTAAAAATAATACATATCCACTTTCGGTAAGTGCAGAAAGGATATTTCAGGCTATAGAAGTTATTAATTATGCTAAAAAAATAGGAGCTAAATATATCGCACACGGGAGTACTGGGGCAGGAAATGATCAAATAAGATTTGATGTAATTTTTCAAACATTGGCACCAGAAATAGAAATTATAACTCCAATAAGAGACTTAAATCTATCTAGACAGGAAGAGGTGGCATACCTAGAAAAACATAATGTTTACTATAGTTGGGAAAAAGCACAATACTCAATTAACAAGGGTATTTGGGGAACTAGTGTTGGAGGAAAAGAAACATTAACATCTCACAGTTCTTTGCCAGATTCTGCATATCCAAGTCAGCTTAAAAAAGAAAAAGAAGAAACAATCACGTTGAATTTTGAAAAAGGAGAATTAATAGGCCTAGAAGGTGTTAAGGATACTCCAGTCAAGAATATTCAAAAACTTGAAGAATTGGCAAGTGCTTTCGCTATTGGTAGAGATATTCATGTGGGAGATACTATAATAGGTATCAAAGGAAGAGTTGGTTTTGAAGCAGCAGCACCAATGATTATTATTAAAGCTCACCATTTACTAGAAAAGCATGTACTTACTAAATGGCAACAATATTGGAAAGAACAATTGGCTAATTGGTATGGAATGCTATTGCATGAGGGAAATTACCTAGATCCTGTAATGAGAAATATTGAAGTGTTTATGGAGGATTCTCAAAAATCTGTAACTGGAGACGTAAAAATCAAACTGAAACCTTATCATTTTACACTAGAAGGAGTGACCTCTGATTTTGATATGATGAAGTCTGACTTTGGTCAATACGGAGAGATGAATAACTCATGGACATCAGATGATGCCAAAGGATTTATTAAAATTTATGGAAACGCTAATAAGATATATCATAACGTAAACCCAGGTGAATCATGATTAAAGTTGGAATAATAGGTGGGTCAGGTTATACAGCTGGAGAGTTGTTAAGATTACTTGTAAATCACGGTGATGTAATTTTGGACTTTGTATTTAGCACCACAAACGCAGGGGTACAGATTAGCAAACAGCATAGAGATTTGGTGGGAGAACTGGATTTAGAGTTTACAGATCAAGTAAATCCTAATGTTGATGTTGTCTTTTTATGTTTAGGACACGGTCGATCTCGATCATTTTTAGAAGAGAATTCTTTTTCTGATACTACTAAAGTAATTGATTTGGGAAATGATTTTAGATTAGAAGAAGATCAACAATATATGAATCGAGATTTTGTATATGGTTTACCAGAATTACAAAAAGACAGAATTAAGAACGGAAAAAATATTGCTAATCCAGGTTGTTTTGCAACAGCTATTCAATTAGGATTATTGCCTTTGGCTTCTGCTAAAAAAATTATAGATACGGTGCATGTTAATGCAACTACAGGGAGCACAGGGGCTGGAGTTATGCCCGGTTCTACAACACATTTTAGTTGGAGAGATAATAATTTTTCAAGTTATAAAGTTTTTTCACATCAACATCTGGGGGAAATAGAACAAAGTTTACAACAACTTCAAACAAGTTTTACAACCCCAATATTCTTTATCCCGAATCGAGGAAACTTTAGCAAGGGAATTTATGCTACAATATATACTAAATACGAAGGTAGTGAAGAAGAAGCTAAAGAACTTTATAAAACATATTATGCAGATGCAAAATTCACAGTAGTTTCTGATGAAGAAGTTAATTTAAAACAAGTAGTAAATACAAATAAATGTATTCTTCATATTACTAAAAAAAATGGAATGTTGCTGATAACATCTGTGATCGATAATTTGATAAAAGGAGCTTCGGGACAAGCAATACATAATATGAATTTGATGTTTGGATTAGAAGAAAAAACAGGGTTAGAATTAAAGGCTAGCGCTTTTTAATTCGCTCTTATCATAAGATGATATCAATAGATAAAGAAAATTTAAAATGAATAAAATAACAATCATAGGAGGTGGTAATCTAGGAAAATCAATTATTTCCGGTTTAGCAAGTAGCGATATCTTTGAAGCAAAAAACATAACGGTAGTTGATAAGTCCAAGTATAACCTAAAAGAAGTTAAAGAAAAACTAGGTGTTGCTACTTCTCAAGATATTATTACGGCTATCAAAGATGTAAAATGGGTTATTCTTTGTGTTCAACCAAGACAATTAGATGTTGTTTTAGACGAAATTAAACCAGTTTTAACTAAAGATCAGATTTTAATATCGACAGTTACAGGAACTTCTATTGCAGAGATTAATGAATTTGTACCAACGAATAAAGTTATTCGGGTTATGCCAAATACAGGAGCTTCAAAAAAATTATCAATGACTTGTATTGCAGCCAATGAAGATGTTAAAGAGGAGTTAGCAATTGTAGAAAAAATGTTCGATACTATTGGAGAAACCCTAGTTATAGAAGAACGATTAATGCAAGCTGCTACTGTTTTAGGAGCAAGTGGTATCGCCTTCTTTTTAAGGTTTTTAAGAGCAATGATACAAGGCGGTATCCAAATGGGGTTTCACCCTCACGAAGCTCAAATCATTGCAGTGCAAACAGCAATCGGTGCGGCAACTTTGGTAGCAGAAAATGGGACACACCCAGAGCGAGAAATTGATAAGGTGACAACACCTCAGGGATGTACCATAGAAGGACTTAATGAAATGGAACATCAAGGCTTAAGTTCCTCTGTTATAAAAGGAGTTATGGCGTCTTATGAAAAAATAAATACAATAAAATAACTGGCAGTATTATTTGCTCTATAATCAAGAGAGAATAAGCTAATACTATCACAAAAAATAGTAAAATGGAATTGTTTGATGTATATCCGTTATATAATGTAGAGCCTCAAAAAGCCTATGATTGTACTGTAGTAGATAAAAATGGAATAGAATATTTGGATTTGTATGGTGGTCATGCTGTAATTTCTATAGGACACTCACATCCACACTACGTTAAAAATTTAAAAGAACAAGTAGAAAAAATAGGATTTTACTCTAATGCCGTACAGAATAGCTTACAATCTAAATTAGCAAAAAAATTAGGAGAACTTTCAAATTATAATGACTACCAACTTTTTTTATGTAATTCTGGAGCAGAAGCAAACGAAAATGCTTTAAAATTAGCATCATTCAAAACTAATAAATCAAGAGTGATAGCATTTCATAATGGTTTTCATGGTCGAACTTCTGCAGCGGTCGCCGCTACTGATAATTTAAAGATTAATTCTCCTCTTAATGCACAGCAAAATGTTACTTTTTTGCCATTAAATCAAATTGAGTTGGTAAAAACTGAATTAGAAAAAGAAGATGTTTGCGCCATTATTATCGAACCTATTCAAGGAGTAGGAGGATTAGATGAAGGAACAACAGAATTTTTTGTTGCATTAGAAAAATTATGTCGTGAGTTTAAAGCAATTTTGATCCTAGATGAAGTGCAATCAGGTTTTGGGAGAAGTGGCGAATTCTTTGCTCATCAATATCATGGAATCAAACCAGATATTATTTCGATAGCTAAGGGTATGGGTAATGGATTTCCAGTAGGTGGAATTATGATAGCTCCGCATATTAAACCAAGTTATGGCATGTTAGGAACTACTTTTGGAGGTAATCACTTGGCTTGCGTTGCAACATTATCTGTATTAGAGGTTTTAGAAACCGAAAACCTTATAAGTAATGCAAAGCTTACCGGAGATTATTTTTTATCAGAAGCGATTAAACTTCCAGGGGTACAAAAAGTTAAGGGTAGAGGTCTAATGCTCGGTTTAGAATTTGATTTTGAAGTTAGTGAGCTAAGAAAAAAGCTAATCTATGATCATCATATTTTTACTGGGGGTGCAATGAATAAAAAACTCTTGAGAATACTACCTCCACTAACTATAGGGAAAAAAGAAATAGATAAGTTTATTAACGCACTGCAAAATGTATTAACTGAAGAAAAGGTAGATTTATGAATAGTATACAATTAAGCATAATAGAAAGAAATGCTGTCTTGCAAAGTATGGCTACTCTTGTAGATCAACATAGAGATGAATTAATACATGTTAATCAAAAAGATCTTAAAAACTATTCTGGTGATGATAAAGCAATGTATGACAGACTTAAGGTAGATCAAAACAAGATAGAAGGAATGATCTTATCCTTACAGCAATTGGCTGATCAGGATGATCCCTTGGGAGTTGAGCGATTTACGTTTGAACATGATAATGGTATGAGAATAGCCAATAAAACGGCATCCTTTGGGACCGTGTTAATTATTTACGAATCTAGACCAGATGTTACTATCGAAGCTGCTGGGATTGCCTTTAAGTCAGGAAATAAGATATTATTAAAAGGAGGTAAAGAGTCACTACATTCTAATCTTGCAATTGTAGCACTATGGCACAAAGCACTTTCAGAAAATCAGATCACTACAAAGTGGGTTGAGTACCTAAATTATGATAGGCAAAAAACACAATTATTTTTAGAAAAACCAACTCAAAAGGTAGATCTCATTGTACCAAGAGGAGGAGAAAAACTAATAGACTTTGTAAAAACACATGCAACATGCCCTGTTATTGTTAGTGGAAGAGGTAATAATTTTGTTTATGTACATAAAGATGCAGATAATACCATAGCAATAGACAACATTATAAATGGCAAGACGGATAAAATATCCGCTTGTAATGCAGTAGATAAAGTGTTAATTGATAAAAATCTTCCTAATAAAGAAGATTTTATACGTAAACTGATTGCTGCCCTCAAGATTCACGATGTCGAAATTTTAGGAGATCGATCCATAACTCAATATCCTGATATAAAACCAATAGATAGTGACACAGTTTGGTACGATGAATTTTTAGATTATAAAATTGTTATTGGTGAAACAGAAGACGAAATCGAAGCAATTTCAAAAATAAACACCTATTGTGGCGGACATTCTGCAGCCATAATTACAAAGAATCAATCAACTGCAGACACATTTATGTCGTCTGTAGATTGTGCAGCTGTTTACCATAACGCATCTACAAGGTTTACAGATGGATTCCAACTAGGTTTAGGAGGAGAATTGGCAATAAGTACAGATAAATTACATCAACGCGGTCCAATAGGGTTGCAACATTTAGTAACCAATAAATGGTATATACATGGCGATGGACAAACAAGATAAAAAGAGAATTGTACTTAAGGTAGGATCCAACGTTCTTACTAAAGAAACAGATCATATCTCTAGAGGAAAGATTGAAGATATAGGTAGACAAATTGTAGCAATGCAAGATGAATATGAATTTGTAATAGTAAGTTCAGGAGCTATTGCGGTAGCAAAACAATTTGTTAATCTAGAAAGTAATGGTGCTGCAATTAATGTAAAACAAGCACTTGCATCTATAGGTCAACCACATTTAATGCGGATTTTTCAAGAGAGTTTTAGAGACCTAGGACTACTTACTTCTCAATGTTTATTATCTTATTCTGATTTTGAAAGAGCTCAGTCTAAGAAAAATATTGTAAATACAATAAATGTATTACTAGCCAATCATTACATCCCGATCATTAATGAAAATGATACAGTAGCAACAGATGAAATCCAATTTGGCGATAATGATAAGTTAGCGGCATTAACGGCATCTTTGTTAAAGGCTGACAAGTTGTTAATAGCAACAAACACAAATGGGGTATATACTAAAGAATCTGTAGAGGATAATACTTATGATACTATAGCTAGTGTTGATAATATAAATGCGCTAGAAAACGAAATCATAGCAGAGACTTCTACTCACGGTACTGGTGGTATGAAATCAAAAATAGAAGCAGCAAGAATAGCCCAAGAAGCACATATAGAAACTTGGGTAGTAAATGGGTTAAGGGATAACTTTATCGTAGATGCAATTAATGAACAATATCCCTTTACTAAAATAATATTAGAAAATAAAGTTGAGCCTATAAATTGAGAAAAAATGAAAAATTACTTTTCTATACAAGATATTGATTCGCTATCGAATTGGGTAGATGAAGCCATTAAAATGAAAAAAAATCCATTATCTCATAGAACCTTGGGTGTAGATAAGACCATTGGATTATTGTTTTTTAATCCAAGCCTTAGAACTAGGTTGAGTACTCAAAAAGCAGCACTAAATTTAGGAATGAACGTAATTGTAATGAATTTTACAGGAGAAGGATGGTCGCTCGAATATGGAGATGGTACTGTAATGGATCAGGGAAATTCTGAACATGTTAGAGAAGCAGCTCAGGTAGTATCTCAATATTGTGATGTTTTAGCAATTCGAGCTTTTGCAAAATTGGAAAATAAGGAAGATGATTATAGTGAAAAGGTTCTACAAAGTTTCATGAAGTATGCCACTATTCCTGTCATAAATATGGAGAGTGCCACTGGGCACCCTTTACAGGCACTAACAGATGCTATAACAATAACAGAACATAAAAAAAATAAAAAGCCAAAGGTTGTACTTTCATGGGCACCGCATCCTAAAGCTTTACCGCAAGCAGTAGCAAATTCTTTTGTAGAGATGATGCAGCATACAGATGCAGATTTTGTAATTACCCACCCAGTGGGATTTGAGTTAGCCAGTCAGATTACTAAAGAGGTGCCCATTGATTACAACCAAGAAAATGCATTTAAAGATGCTGATTTTATTTATGTAAAGAATTGGAGTGCATATCAAGATTATGGTAAGACCAAATCTGATGGTGCTTCTTGGAGAATTACTAAGGATAAAATGAAATTGACCAACAATGCTAAATTCATGCATTGTTTGCCAGTAAGAAGAAATGTTGTTGTAGATGATGCTGTCATTGATAGTAAGAACTCAATAGTTATCGAACAAGCAAATAATAGAACATTTGCAGCACAACTGGTTTTAAAGAAGATCTTAGAGAACAATTAAAAATTAGAAACTTTTACATGTTTTGTGAAAACTAAAAATGTAAATATGAAAAAGGAAAAGTTATTGGTTGCCAAAATAGGAGGCAATATTATAGAAGATGAAAAAGCTTTATCTTCATTTTTAGAAGATTTTTCAAAGGTCGAAGGCGCTAAAATTTTGATCCATGGCGGTGGGAAATCCGCAACCAAATTAGCAAATCAATTAGGAGTAAAAACTGAAATGATTGATGGACGAAGAATCACATCTTCTGATAATTTGGATATCGTTGTGATGACATATGCGGGGCTTTTAAATAAAAAAATTGTAGCCGGATTACAGAAATACAACTCTAATGCATTGGGATTAACAGGCGCTGATGCAAATATAATTCAAGCAAAGAAGAGGTCTGTGCAGTTTATTGATTACGGTTATGTTGGAGACGTAGTTAAAGTAGACCCTACTATTATTACAAGTTTTTTAGGGCAGGGTATAGTACCAGTATTTTGTGCTGTTACTCATGATTCAAAAGGGCAATTGTTTAATACTAATGCAGATACTATTGCATCAGAAATAGCATCTGCCATGAGTACTAATTTTGACGTATCCTTATTTTATTGCTTTGAATTAAAAGGAGTTTTAGAAAATATAGAGGATAAAAATTCGGTAATTGAACATATAGATTTAAATAAATATTCGCAATTAAGAGATGATGAAGTAATTGCTGATGGCATGTTGCCCAAACTTCAAAATTGTTTTGATGCCTTACAAAAAAATGTGAGTAAAGTACACATTGCAAATGCAGATTTTATAAAAAACAATAATACAAAACATACGACCTTGAGTTTATAGATCATGATTGAAAAACTAACAACACAAGCCATAGAACTGCTAAATCAACTTATAGAGACACCGTCTTTTTCATCAGAAGAAGAAGAGACAGCTCAATTGATTGAAGGATGGTTTATCCAGCATGATATTCCTTTTGAAAGAGAAAACAATAATATATGGGCTTATAATGAACATTTTGATGATAGTAAACCTACAATTTTACTAAACTCACATCATGATACGGTAAAACCAAATGGAAATTATACCAATAATCCTTTTAGTGCATTTGTAAAAGATAAAAAACTTTATGGTTTGGGTAGTAATGATGCTGGAGGATGTTTGGTGTCTTTAATAGCCACATTTACATATTTTTATAAGAGTCTGGATTTACAATACAATCTCGTTATTGTTGCTTCTGCAGAAGAGGAAAGTAGTGGTCCTCTTGGCTTAAAGAGTGTTTTAAAGCATCTTAAGAATGTCGAATTTGCTATTGTTGGAGAGCCTACATTAATGCAGTTGGCAATTGCAGAAAAAGGACTATTGGTTTTAGACGTATCAGTAAAAGGAACAGCAAGTCACGCAGCACATCCCAATGATGATAATGCAATTTACAATGCACTAAATGTAATTCGTTGGTTCGAAACTTATGCATTTAATAAAATTTCGGATACCTTAGGTAAAGTAAAAATGACTGTTACTCAAATCAATGCAGGAAAACAACACAATGTTGTACCAGCGAGCTGTGATTTAGTAGTGGATGTACGTGTAAATGATAAATATAAAAATGAAGAAGTATTGCAAATCATAACACAAGAGTTGCCGAATAATGTGGTAGTAAAACCTAGATCACTACATCTTGGATCGTCATCAATTCCTATAGATCATCCTATTGTAAAATCTGGAATCGCATTAGGTAGGACAACATATGGTTCCCCTACTTTATCCGATCAATCAGTTTTAAGCTGCCCTTCATTAAAAATGGGACCTGGGGATTCAACAAGGTCACACTCTGCAGATGAATTTATTTATTTAGAAGAAGTGATTGAAGGAGTCGAGCTTTACATAAAAACTCTAGACAAAATATTAAAATAAATAATGAACTAATGAAACTTTGGGATAAAGGATTACCAACAGATCAAAAAATAGACATATTTACCGTAGGTAATGATAGGCAATTAGATTTGGTAATAGCTAAATATGATATAAAAGCAACATTGGCGCATGCAAAGATGTTACACACTATAGATTTACTATCTGAAGATGATATTTCTAAAATTGAAACTGAGCTAAATAACTTAGCCAAAGAGATTGAAGAAGGAACATTTATAATCGAAAATCAATTTGAAGATGTGCATTCTAAAATAGAATTTGAATTAACAAAACGAATAGGAGATGCAGGTAAGAAAATACACACTGCTAGATCTCGTAACGATCAGGTTTTGGTGGCAATGCATCTGTATCTTAAAGATGAGTTAACTCAAATTAAATCACAGGTAAAAGAATTATCTAGAAATTTGTTGATCACAGCAGAGCAATATAAAGATATCTTATTACCAGGCTATACACATTTACAAATTGCAATGCCTTCCTCTTTTGGATTATGGTTCTCATCTTATGCAGAGAGTTTTGTTGATGATCTGTATTTTGTAAATGCAGCATTAAAAGTTGTTGATCAAAACCCTTTAGGTAGTGCTGCAGGATATGGTAGTTCATTTCCGATAGATAGAGAGTTTACCACCAAAGAATTGGGATTTGAAACTTTAAAATATAATGTGGTAGCTGCTCAAATGAGTAGAGGTAAATCAGAAAAGTCAACTGCTTTTGCGATGAGTAGCGTAGCTGGAACATTATCCAAATTGGCAATGGATGTTTGTTTATATATGAGTCAAAACTTTGATTTTATGAGTATTCCTTCAGAGTTTACAACGGGTTCAAGTATCATGCCCCATAAAAAAAATCCAGATGTTTTTGAGCTAATAAGAGGAAAATGTAATAAAATTCAGGCATTACCCTATGAATTGACCCTTTTAATTAATAATTTGCCTAGTGGATATCATAGAGATCTTCAATTATTAAAAGAAGGTGTTGTTCCTGCTATCCAAGATTTAAAGGCATCGCTAGAAATGGCAATTTATGCTTTGCAAAGTGTAACAGTAAATAAACATATTCTTGAAGATAATAAATACGATTATTTGTTTAGTGTGGATACTTTAAATACTTTAGTAATGAAAGGAATGTCATTTAGGGATGCTTATGTGAAAATTGGAATGGATATAGAGAACTCAAATTACAAACCAGAAAAGCATACAAAACATAGTCATATCGGGAGTATAAACAATTTATGCCTGGATAAGATTAGAGAAAAACTAGATAATATATAGAAGAAACCGGAGCAAGTTTAATTGAGTGTAAGTTGAGTTAGTTTAATTTTTTAGCTTCGGTCTAGATCCCCAGAGGAGTTGTTAACCACTGGGGATTGTTTTTTTTTTGGTTTAATATGTGTATTTATAGTGTAATACAATATTTTAAAAATGTATTTTAAATAAAATCTCTATTAAAATGAAAATCACAAGCTTTGGAGAAGTCCTTTGGGATATATTTCCTGAACATAAAAAAATAGGAGGAGCACCGCTTAACGTAGCCTTGAGGTTAAATGCTATGGGAGTTCAATCTTCAATATTAACACGAATAGGAAATGATGATCTAGGTAGTGATATTAAAGATTATGCAAAACAAAGAGGAATATTAGTAGATGCTGTTCAAATAGATAATCATTACAAAACAGGAGAAGTTTTGGTTACTTTGGATAACGAAAATACAGCTACTTATAAAATTAGTAAACCTGTAGCCTGGGATTTTATTGAATATTCTGATACTATGAAAAAAATAGTAAAAGAATCTGATGCCTTTGTTTTTGGTAGTTTGGCTAGTAGAAATGAGGTTTCGAGAAAAACGTTATTTCAATTATTAGAAAGCGCAAAATTTAAAATTTTAGATGTAAACCTCCGACCACCACACTATACTACCGATTTACTTTTAGAATTAATGCAAAAAGCAGATTTTATCAAGTTAAATGATGAAGAATTAGAGGAGATTTGTGCTGAGTTTAAAATTTTAACCGATACTATAGAGAACAAAATATTGGAAGTATCAAAACTTACAAATACTTCTCAGATTTGTATTACCAAAGGAAGTCAAGGTGCAATATTGTTTTTTCAGAACCATTTTTATTACAACAAAGGATATAAAGTAAAAGTTATAGATACAGTAGGTGCAGGGGATTCGTTTTTGGCAACTTTAGTTTGTGGTTTACTTAATGAAGAATTACCACAATTGTCAATTGATACCGCGTGCGCTGTTGGTGCAATGGTTGCCGCAAAAAAAGGAGCAAATCCAATTTTTTCAAAAAAAGAAATTATAGAATTTATTGAAAAACAGTGATTTGTAATTTTTTTTTGATTCGTTATATTTTTCATCATTTTTTTCGAAAAAAAAGCAAAAAAAGAATAGGGTAAACTTATAGTATGTTGTTGTGTAATAAATCGGGCTTATTCCGATTTTAACTATAATTAAATAATTTACACAATGAAAAAGTTAAGTTTATTAAAAATTGCAGCGATAGCTGCATTAGCGTTCACATCCTGCGAAAAGGATAATTTGGATTCTCCAGAATCAATAGGGCCTCAAGAAATAACAGTAAATAGAGCGCCTTTATCTGCAAAATTTAAAGTAGATGTTAGTAAAATAACAAGAACAGGTAATTTACCTCAAAGTATTCAGGAATTAAGAGACGAAGGTATTAGAGTTTCTGGCGGCTTAGCCGACTATGTTAGAAATAGTTTAGAGACATTGCTTAGAGCTGCAGAGCTTTCAATAACGAACCCAGATAATTTAAGGGAATTTGGATTTTTTGAATCTGAAATTATAGAGTTAATAGAAATCAATAGGAGATATAATGATTTAGTAACGTTGTTAAATTTAGATTTCAGTTCGTTTACTTCTGTTCCAACAACACTAACAGAGGCCCGGGCGGCAGGAATTCCAATTTCTACAAGTCTAGAAGTATTAGGTGATTTACAAACAATACTAACCAGAAGTTTAGTATTAACCGGTTTTAACGATCCTCTTAGATCATTAACTAGTAGTGACAGAACAGAAGTTAGAAGATTGAGAAGAGTTTTTATAGCTATTCAAGAAGCAGTAGATGGAACAGGTGATGGAGGAGGAACCGACGGCGGTGACGGAACAGATGGAGGTGATGGAACAGGTGATGGAGATGGAACAGACGGAGGCGACTCAACTATAGAACTTAATGAGGCTTCTCTTGCATTTATTGCTCGGTTTAATTTTCCTCAAACTGTTGTGAATCAAATAGCAGAACGTAACGCGCCATTCTTTGGAGGTGCTGATGCGCCATTTGAGAGGTTAAGAGAATATGAAGCAATTGTTGTTAACTTTGCGAGTACAGCTACGTTTTTGGGTAATGGAGTTTATAGAGTACAAACGACTAATAGTCAAGGAACACAAACATTTTTTGTAGAAAGAACCATTGAGCAATTAAGAGGGAATTTTCAAGGTATTTTGTTTGCCAGAACTGGGCTAAATCCTGGAGATAGATCTCCTGCTTTAGATGAAGTCTTAGCTAGAATAGCCGATGAGTATACGCAAACTTTTATAAATTCAGTTTCATAATATAAATCATAGTTAATCCTATATATTTATAAAAGACTGTCTGAAAAGACAGTCTTTTTTAGTTTAGAGATATCATTTTTAAAAATAGTATCTTTAATATACTATAATACCTTTTAATATGTCACATAATATCAATCGTCGAAAAGCAGTTAAAAATATTTCTATTAGTCTAGGGGCTATAGGGTTAACGGGAACAATAACAGCATCTTCTTTAGAAGAAAAAGAAGATAATAGAGTCAGGAATCAAATAGATTTAAAAGGTAACATAAACCATGCCGCCTGTAGATGGTGTTATCAAGATATCCCACTACAAGAATTTGCAGAAAAAGGAAAAGATATAGGATTAAAAGCAATTGACTTATTAAAACCAGAAGAGTGGCAAACGGTACAATCACTTGGGTTAGAATGTTCGTTGGCAACAGATACTTTTGCAAGTATTACAGATGGATTTAACAATCCTAAATATCATGAAAAATTACAAAAACAATACCTTGAGCTTATATCTAAAGCTTCATACAAAGGAATTAAACAAGTAATAGTCTTCTCAGGAAATAGGAATGGTATTTCTGAAGAAATGGGACTAGAACAATCTGCTAAAGGACTAGATATTCTAGTAAAACATGCAGAAAAAAATAATGTGACACTTGTAATGGAGTTGCTTAATAGTAAGGTTGATCATAAAGATTATCAATGTGATCATACCCCTTGGGGAATCTCGTTAGTTGATAAGATCGGATCAAACAACTTTAAATTGCTATACGATATTTATCATATGCAAATTATGGAAGGAGATATTATAGCCACAATTAATAAATATAATAAATACATAGGCCATTATCATACAGGAGGAGTTCCTGGTAGAAATGAAATAGGCAACAAACAAGAACTTAACTATCCAGCTATAATGAAAGCTATAGTAAAGACAGATTTTAAAGGATATATAGCACAAGAATTTATCCCAACATATCCAGATAAGCTTGCTGCATTAAAAGAAGGGATTGCCATTTGCGATGTATAATAGTTAACGAACCAAAGCCTTTAAATCATCGATAACATTTAAATTGTGTCTTAAACTAGCATAAAGAATAAACAAAACAAAGATTGCAATTGTAAAGCCGAGTAAAGTTCCATTTTTATTACTGGTGGAGAACTGTTTAGAAGTTTTAAGATACATCTGAGATAATTTTTTAGTATACTTAGTAACTAAGGCAAAGGCAGGAGCAAAAATTAAAACCACTATTGCCATATCGATAAGTACTAAAAGGTAACCTTGTTGGTCTATATGTTTTTTTACATACTTGATAATATGTTCATTAATTAAGGCAGCACAAAGAACAGCAACTGCATAAATAGCGTATTGAGTAATTCTCTTATTATTCATAGGGCTTAACTACTATATTTTCTGTTATAAAGATAATGCGTTAGCTAATATAGGGCTAAAGTTTCGCACGATTAAAACGTATTTACCATTTACTTTAGTATGATTTTAGTTTGATGAAAGTATAATGTTTTAAGATCTTTTTTGTGTTTTAGTAATTATAAATGATTAGATATTGATGATAATTTGCTAAATTGATATATTTATGCTAAATAAATATAGTTAGTTTAAATACATTTCATTATTCAAAAAATAAAGTAGAAATGAAAATCAACGAATGCCCCAATTGCGGCTCACAAGAATATATAAAAAGTGGTGTAATTAATAATCGACAACGCTTTAAATGTAAATCTTGTGGTTATTTTTTTTCAGTAAATAAGATCGGAAAGAAAATAGATGATTACTACGTAAACAAAGCACTTCAGTTATACTTAGAAGGACTAACCTATAGAGAAATTGAACGAATTTTAGGGATTTCTCATGTAAGTATAATGAATTGGGTGAAGAAATATAATATTAAAAGACCTTACAATTCTAACTATCATCCTACATATAAAATATTAAATGCACTAGAACTGTCAGCATACTTTCAAAATACTCAAAATCTTTCTGGAGCTGGTGTTCTGGTAACTGAGCTTGGTGATAAATTTATGCTCATAAAATGGGAACGTTTTAGAGACTAAGTATAACAAATTAACAAAAAAATATATTAATTTTTTGTTAACTATTAGTTTTTAGGAGATTAGTAGTGTGTGCACACAATCATTTTAATTAATCTAATCTTTTTAAATTCCATGAAAAAAGAACTAATTATACTGTTGAGCTTAAGTTTGTTTGCTCTACAGTTAGGTCATTCACAGGGTTCTCCGGATTACACAGGTGGACTTAAAGTGAAACTTAATGAAGAAGGTTCGAAATATTTTAGAATTATTTCTTGGGCACAATTTTGGACACGGTATCAAGATGAAGTTCCCGATGATGTTAGTAATACAAATTTCAGTATTCGTAGAGCCAGAATTTTAACATATGCACAAATTAATAAGGATTTTTTGATACTCACCCATTTCGGTCTAAATAGTCTAAATGCAGAAAATCAAAGTCCCATTGGGACTGGAGATCGGTCCCAATTATTTTTTCACGGGGTTTGGGTGCAATATAGCTTAGGTTCTAAACATGCTATAGGAGGAGGTTTACATTATTGGAACGGTATTTCTCGTTTAAACAATCAAAGTACGCTTAATATAATGACTTTGGATAACAACCGTCAATCCTGGGCTACTATTGGATTATCGGATCAATTTGCTAGACATATCGGTATATATGCCAAGGGAACTATCGGTAAACTTCAATATCGAGTGGCGATTAATGAGTCGGGGACGAGTACACTTCAAGATGGGGTAGCTCCAACACCAGATGGATCTGCCGTATATGCAGGTAGAAGGTTGTTAGGATCAAAAGATGCTGGAAAAAATTTCGCAGGATATTTTGATTATAATTTTTTGGATCAAGAATCTAATTTTTTACCCTATAAAGTCGGATCATATATAGGGGGTAAGAAAATTTTTAATGTGGGAGCAGGTTTTTTCTATCATCCTAAAGGAAGCGTTATAGCCAATACAACAGGAGAATTAGAAGGAGAGGATGTATCTATTTTTGCAATCGATGCTTTTTATGATGCTCCTATTGGTAAAAATGGTTCAGCTATTACTGCATATGCTACATATCAAAACAATGATTACGGAAAAAATTATACCTTAGGTCAAACATATGAAACCGGATCAATGATTTATAGTCATGTAGGATATGTCATTCCTAATGATAATAAGAAAACAAAGTTTCAGCCATATGCTTCATTTAATGTAAGATCTATTGATGCAATTGATGATAATGCTACGACTTTTGGGTTAGGTGCTAATGCATATTTTAGTGGTCATAACTCTAAATTAACACTAGAATATTTAAATACAAAATATGGGGATAATGATGCACAAAGCTTTCTGACCCTTCAAGCAATGATTTATTTATAATTTTTTCAACTATGACAGATAAACAAAAAGCAGTCGCCTATTGGAAAGAGAATCTCAAATATTTAGTCATTTTGTTGACGATTTGGTTCTTAGTTTCCTATGGAGCAGGAATAGTATTCAAAGATGCCCTTAATACAATTAGATTAGGAGGTTTCAAATTAGGATTCTGGTTTGCACAACAAGGCTCCATTTATGTTTTCGTAATACTCATTTTTGTGTATGTACGATTAATGAATAAGCTAGATAAAAAATACGGTTACGATGAGTAGTCAATATATAAATCAAAAAAACACAATATTATGAGCGTTCAAATATGGACATGGATTTTAGTAGGGGTTACTTTTGCTCTTTATTTTGGGATTGCCATTTGGGCTAGAGCAGGTTCTACAAAAGAATTTTATGTTGCGGGAGGAGGAGTTTCTCCGTTAGCTAATGGTATGGCTACAGCAGCAGATTGGATGAGTGCTGCATCATTTATATCAATGGCAGGAATTATATCTTTTAGCGGATACGATGGATCTGTTTATTTAATGGGATGGACCGGTGGTTATGTACTCTTGGCACTGTTATTAGCGCCGTACTTAAGAAAATTTGGAAAGTTTACAGTACCAGATTTTATTGGCGATAGATATTATTCAAATACAGCTAGAACAGTTGCAGTTATATGCGCTTTGATCGTATCGTTTACATATGTTGCAGGCCAAATGAGAGGTGTAGGAATAGTTTTTTCTCAGTTTTTGCAAGTAGATATTAACCTAGGAGTAGTCATAGGAATGGCAGTGGTACTTGTATTCGCCTTTTTAGGTGGTATGAAAGGGATTACATATACACAAGTAGCACAATACTGTGTGTTAATATTTGCGTTTATGGTACCAGCATTCTTTATTTCAATGCAAATGACAGGAAACATTATTCCTCAATTAGGAATGGGAGGCACCGTAGAGGACGGAACATTTTTATTAGACAAATTAGATACATTACATACGCAACTAGGATTTAAAGAATATACAACGGGGTCTAAATCTACATGGGATGTTTTTGCAATTACACTGGCTTTAATGGTTGGTACTGCTGGATTACCTCATGTAATTGTGCGATTTTTTACTGTTCCTAAAGTTAAGGATGCTCGTAAATCTGCAGGTTTAGCATTATTATTTATCGCAATATTATATACTACTGCTCCTGCGATTGCTGTTTTTGCTAGAACCAATTTAATTGAGACAGTTAGTAATACCGAATACAAAGCGGTACCTGAATGGTTTAAGAACTGGGAAAATACAGGGTTAATTGCATGGTCAGATAAAAATGGTGATGGAAAAATACAATATGTAAGTGGAGCGGCAATGAATGGTAAACCAAAATATACCAATAATAGAGGCGAGCATGGGGAACGATTAGTATCAAATGCAAATGATTCTGCTAATGAATTATATGTAGATCGTGATATTATGGTTTTGGCAAATCCAGAAATTGCAAAGCTTCCAAACTGGGTTATAGCATTAGTTGCAGCCGGAGGATTAGCAGCGGCATTGTCTACTGCGGCGGGCCTATTACTAGTGATTTCAACTTCGATTTCACACGACTTAATAAAAAAACAAATAAAACCAAATATATCCGAAAAAGGAGAGCTTCTAGCTGCTCGTATAAGTATATTAGTAGCTATTGTGATAGCTGGATTGTTTGGTATTTATCCGCCAGGTTTTGTAGCAGCAGTCGTCGCCTTGGCATTTGGTCTCGCAGCAGCATCATTTTTTCCAGCAATTATCCTTGGGATTTTTGATAAAAGGATGAATAGGCAAGGGGCAGTATCGGGTATGGTAGTTGGTATTACACTCATGTTATTTTATATGATACGGTATAAAACCGGGTTAATAGGAGTGATGGATGCTAGACCTGCAAATGAATGGTGGTTCGGAACCTCACCAGAAGGTTTCGGTACAATTGCTATGATCGTTAATGTGATTATCTCAGTAGTAGTTTCCAGAATGACACCTCCACCACCAGAAAATGTACAAGAGATCGTAGAACATATAAGAATTCCAAGCGGAGCAGGAGAAGCCTCTTCGCATTAAAGAATGGTAGGAAAAGTTTAGGGTGTTGTACAATTTGTAGAACACCTTAATTTTCCTAGTTTTATGTAATAAAGAATAGAAATAATGAAAAAAAGACATCAGCAAAAACTAATTATTCTATCCTTGATGCTGTTTTTAGTGTGGAATGTTCCGTTGGTATTGATTTTTGATCACTCTGGCGAAATTTTTGGATTCCCAACTATTTATTTTTTTATTTTTCTTATTTGGATACTTGCAATACTGATATCATTCTTCATTTTACGAAGGTATTATGAATAACTATGTTTTAATATTTATAATTGTTGCCTATTTAGCCTTTTTATTTCTAATTGCCTTTTGGGCAGAGAAAAATTCAAAGAGCAAATGGGTAAATAATCCTTATATCTATGTGCTTTCTTTAGCTGTATATTGCTCTGCATGGACATATTACGGTAGTGTTGGTATCGCATCGCAGTCTGGAATAAGTTTTTTGACTATATATCTAGGACCAGTAATGTCATTACCACTTTGGATATTGGTGATGAGAAAAGTTATTCGAATATCAAAACAACATAAAATTTCTAGTATTGCAGATTTTATCTCCTTACGTTATGGTAATAATAGGTTTTTAGGAGCTCTAGTGGCTATTATTTGTGTTTTTGCAATTGTTCCCTATATATCTTTACAACTCAAAGCTATTTCTGAAACTTTTGAGATTATCACAGATGATACGAGCTACGTTTCAACGTCGGCACTTGATGATTCAACTTTTTATATTTCAGTATTATTAGCTGTATTTATTGCTTTTTTCGGAACACAAGCAACAGATGCTTCGCAGCGTAGAAAAGGTATAATGACTGCTGTAGCAGTAGAATCTGTATTAAAGTTAGCTTTTTTCCTTATCGTAGGTATTTATATAACTTTTTATCTATTTGACGGTACAACAGATATTTATCAGCAAGCTTCTACACTTGAAAATTTTAAAAAAATAACCTCGTTTAATGGACTCGAATCTGGTTTTAATTGGTTGTTTACCATATTGCTATCCTTCTTTGCGATCTTTTTATTACCAAGACAATTTCATGTATCCGTAGTAGAAAATGAAAGAGAACGATATTTAAAAAAAGCAATATGGCTATTTCCTTTGTATTTATTACTGTTTAATGTCTTTGTTATTTTTATTGCTTGGGCAGGAAACCTAACACTTGTAGATAACACGGTAAACCATGATTATTATACTCTATTATTACCCCTTTATCATGATAACCTTGTGTTGGCGATATTAGTGTTTTTAGGAGGGTTTTCTGCGGTAATTTCTATGGTTGTCGTATCAACACTAGCTTTATCAACAATGGTAAGTAATAACCTAATTATACCTTATGGCTTCTTGGATAAATTTATTAAAGGAAACCCCGAAAAAAATGCTAATTATATTAAGAATATCCGAAGAATTTCAATTTTCACCTTAATTATAGTAGCCTATTTTTTCTATGTCAATTTTTCATATGAACTGTCTTTGTTTTCTATTGGGTTAATAGCTTTCGCAATTATAGCTCAGCTCGCACCTTCATTTTTTATTGGCCTTTTTTGGAACCGTGGATCGGCAAAAGGTGCAGTAATAGGAATGGTTACAGGCATTTTAGTAGTTATTTATACCTTGATTCTTCCTTTCGTAGTAAATGTACTAACAGGAAGTAATACCCTTGTTGATGAAGGTTTATTAGGAATTAAAATGCTAAAACCGTATGAGCTTTTTGGAATTAGTTTTTTAAGCCCAGAAGCACATGCTTTTTTCTGGAGTATACTATTAAACACTTTCGGTTATCTTACTTTCTCATTAAGCTCAAAAGGTAACTATCGAGAACGTAATTATGCAGAAATGTTTGTTAACAGTAATAATTATGCAAATCTACAAGAAGGTGCTTTTGTATGGAAAGGAGAGGCATATGTTTCGGATATACGTAATGTGTTAAATCGATTTCTAGGAGAAGAAAGAACAGAAAGAGCATTAAATATTTTTAATGTTAAATATGGTGTATCTAAAAGAGAGGAAATGGCAGATGCCAGACTTATAAATTTTTCAGAAAAACTTCTTACAGGTAGTATTGGTAGTGCGTCTGCACGAATACTTATAGGAAGCGTAGCTAAAGAGGAGCCGGTTAGCTTATTAGAAGTTCTTAAAATATTAGAAGAATCTAAAGAAACAATTACGATAAATAAAGCGCTAAAAGAAAAATCTGAAGAATTAACAGAGCTTACAGAGCAGCTAAAAACAGCAAACTCTGAGTTGCTTATTCAGGATCGTTTAAAAGATGAGTTTTTAGATACAATAGCACATGAGTTAAAAACCCCTATTACATCTATAAAGGCTGCATCAGAAGTATTAACCGAGGAAGACGATATGCCAAAAGAATTGAAAGATAGATTTTTAGATAATATAGTTACAGATTCTGATCGATTGGCTAGATTAGTACATAATATTATGGATTTAGAAAAATTGTCTAACGGAAGACAAGAGTTAGTAGTGCAAATAAATGAAATAAATGAAACGATACAAAAAGCAATTAGTGGTATCGAACATATTGCCCAGACCAAAGGAGTAGAGGTTATACATCAAAGAGGATTATCGATTTATGTAAGTTATGATGAAGATCGTATGCTCCAAGTGCTAACAAATTTATTATCAAATGCATTAAAATTTATAGCACCTACCACTGGAAATATTCTCATTATCGCTAAAGAGAAACAAGATATTGTTGAAATCGCCATAGAAGACAACGGAAAAGGTATTCCAAAGGAGGATATGAACTATATTTTTGATAAATTTTACCAGTCAAAACATCAAAATATTAAAAAACCAATAGGAAGTGGGTTGGGATTAGCTATTAGTAAAAAAATAATAGAGGGTCATCAAGGAAAGATATGGATCGATAAAAAGTATAAAAAAGGAGCACGTTTTGTGTTCACAATACCCAAGTAAGAATTAAGCCCTAATTTAAAGATCAGAAATAATACAGGCCTATGAAGAAGATTTTAATTGTAGATGATGAACCAAATATAGTAATGTCATTAGAGTATACTTTTAAAAAAAAGAATTTTGAAGTATTTATTGCCAGAGATGGAAGTGAAGCTATAGATATTGCAGAAAGCAGTATCCCAGACGTAATTCTTTTGGATATTATGATGCCAAATGTTGATGGTTATGAAACATTAAAAAAGATAAAAGATAGTACTAATCTTAAGCATACTAAAATTGTATTTCTCACAGCAAAAAATAAAGCAACGGATATAGAAAAAGGCTTACAACTAGGAGCAGATAAATATTTAACTAAACCATTTTCTGTTAAAAAATTGGTTTTAGAGATTAATGAACTTCTTGATAAAAATTAAAGATAAATATTCAAAATTATTAATAATGAAATTAAAATTATCCCCTTTAGTATCTGATATATTCATAAGTGTTTATGCTGTTATTTCATTATATATTCGTTTCAAACTAGAAAGCGAAACACCAATTAGTACGATTAATTCAATGGTGATCGGAGTGTGCTTTGTAGTAATTATTTGGGTACTTATCAAATTAAAAGTTTTAAATCCAAATTGGTTTGGACTGTTTAATTATAAAAAAAAGTAAATAAGAAAAATTAGAATAAAAAAACATAAATATAAAAGTTAACCACAATGAGTAATTATCACATAAAACATCTAGAAGAATATTACCAAGTATATCGAAAATCACTTCGAGATCCAGAAACATTCTGGGCAGAAGTAGCAGAGGAACACTTTATGTGGAGGAAAAAATGGGATAATGTGTTGAGTTGGGATTTTACAAAACCTGAAATTAAATGGTTTGAAGGGGCTCAATTAAATATAACAGAAAATTGTATCGATCGTCATTTGCGTAATAGAGGACATAAAACAGCCATTTTGTTTGAACCCAATGACCCGAACGAGGATGCACAGCATATAACCTATAAACAATTACATGAACGTGTATGTAAATTTGCTAATGTATTAAAAGAACAAGGTATAGCAAAAGGAGATAGGGTTTGTATCTACTTGCCAATGATTCCCGAATTGGCTATTTCTGTATTAGCTTGTGCTAGAATAGGTGCAGTACATTCAGTCGTTTTTGCAGGGTTTTCTGCAACAGCATTATCCACAAGAATTAATGACTGTGAAGCTAAAATGGTGATTACATCAGATGGTTCATATCGTGGTGCAAAGACCATCGATCTAAAAGGTATTGTAGATGAAGCATTAGAAGATTGTCCGGGAATCTCATCTGTTTTAGTGGCTAAGCGTATAGGTTCTGATATCCAAATGAAATCAGGGAGAGATCATTGGTTGGAGCCATTATTGGAAGCCGCGTATAAAGACTGTGTACCTGAAATTATGGATGCAGAAGATCCTTTGTTTATTTTATATACTTCTGGATCTACAGGTATGCCAAAAGGAATGTTGCATACTACTGCTGGATACATGATATATACAGCTTACACTTTTAAAAATGTATTTCAATATAGAGAAGACGATATTTACTGGTGTACAGCTGATATAGGATGGATTACAGGTCACTCTTATATTGTTTATGGGCCATTGGCTAACGGAGCGACTACTGTTATGTTCGAAGGGGTGCCATCATATCCGGACTTTGGACGTTTTTGGGACATTGTGCAAAAACATAAAATCACTCAATTTTATACAGCACCAACCGCAATAAGAGCATTGGCAAAAGAAAACTTGGATTATGTTACCAATCGTGACTTATCCAGTCTTAAAGTATTAGGAACAGTGGGCGAGCCAATAAATGAAGAAGCATGGCATTGGTATAATGATCATGTTGGAGATAAAAAATCCCCTATTGTAGATACTTGGTGGCAAACAGAAACAGGAGGGATTATGATTTCTCCAATCCCATATTCGACACCTACAAAACCAACTTATGCTACCTTACCAATGCCTGGAATACAACCAGCTCTAATGGATGAAAACGGTATTGAAATTAAAGGGAATCAAGTTGATGGTCGTTTATGTATTAAGTTTCCATGGCCATCAATGGCAAGAACAATTTGGGGTAATCACAAACGTTTTAAAGAGACTTATTTTTCTGCCTTTGAAAATAAATATTTTACAGGAGATGGTGCTTTACGAGATGAAGTAGGGTATTATAGGATTACAGGTAGAGTAGATGATGTTATCATTGTTTCGGGACATAATTTGGGAACGGCACCGATCGAGGATGCTATAAATGAGCACCCGGCTGTAGCAGAATCTGCGATAGTAGGATTTCCACATGATATTAAAGGAAATGCACTCTACGGATATGTTATTTTAAAAGAAACAGGAGAGTCTAGAGATCGCGATAATCTAAGTAAAGAAGTAAATCAACAGATTACAGATAAGATAGGCCCTATTGCAAAATTAGATAAAATACAATTTGTTCCAGGGTTACCAAAAACTAGAAGTGGTAAAATTATGAGACGTATCTTGCGTAAAATAGCTTCAAAAGACACCGGTAATTTAGGAGATACTAGTACCTTGTTAAATCCAGAAGTTGTAAAAGAAATTATGGATAAAGCATTATAATTTATACTATATGCAAATAAATAATATAGAAAGCTTTTTGGAGTACTATTCAAAAATTAAGAATAGAACCAGAAAGCTTTTTGACTATGTTACTCCTGAACATATAGAATGGACATATCAAGAAGGAAAATTTTCTATAGGTGATATAATTCGGCATTTAGCCACAATAGAGCGATACATGTATGCCGAAACAGTACAATATAAACCAAGTTTATATAATGGTTGTGGTACAACATATGCCAAAGGATACGATGAAGTTATTATATTTTATAATACACTCAATAAAGAATCTATGGATATCTTTTCAAAATTGAAAATAGAAGATTTGAACAATAAATGTAAAACTCCGGGAGGAATAGATATTACGATATGGAAATGGTTAAGAGCAATGGTAGAACATGAAGTACATCATAGAGGTCAATTGTATTTGTATTTGAGCATCTTAAAAGTAAAAACACCGCCTATTTTTGGATTAACATCTGAGGAAGTAATACTAAATAGTGAGTAATTAAGGCGTAATTTAATTGGCTTTCAGATCAATTTGCTTTAGATTCTCTATTCTATTCCTAATCAAAAACTCATCTATGGTTTCAAAATGTTCAATGACTCTTTTGTTTTTAAATTCGAATACTTTTTGAGATAGACCTTGTAAAAAATCTCGATCATGAGATACTAATATCAAAGTGCCATCAAAGGCTAATAAGGCTTCTTTTAGTACATCTTTGGATTTAATGTCTAAATGATTTGTAGGTTCATCAAGAATAAGAACATTTACTGGCTCAAGCAATAGTTTAACCATTGCTAAACGTGTTTTTTCACCTCCGGATAGTACAGATACTTTTTTATCAATATCATCTCCGCTAAACATAAATTGACCTAATATATTTTTAATTTGAGTCCTGATATCACCTTCAGCGACTTCATCAACAGTTTGAAAAACAGTAAGACTAGAATCCAATAAAGATGCTTGATTTTGCGCAAAATATCCAACTTTGGCGTTATGACCTAATGCGCATTCTCCTTCAAAATCAATTTCACCCATGATAGCTTTTATCATCGTGGATTTTCCTTCGCCATTACGTCCAACAAAAGATACTTTTTCACCACGAGCAATAGATAGACTGGCATTTTTAAAAACAATATGCTCGCCATAACTTTTAGATAATTCTTTTGCGATTACAGGATAATCTCCTGAACGCATTGAGGGAGGAAAACGAAGTTTTAATGCAGAGGTATCGATTTCATCGATTTCTATGATTTGAAGTTTCTCTAGCATTCGTTCCCTGGAGTTGACTTGATTAGTTTTAGAATATGTTCCTTTAAACCTATCTATAAACTCTTTAGTATCAGAAATAAATTTTTGTTGTTCTTGATATGCTTTAATTTGATGTGCACGACGATCTTCTCTTAATTGAAGATAATGAGAATAATTAGCTTTATAATCATAAATTCTTCCCATTGTAACTTCTATTGTACGATTGGTAATATTATCAATAAAAGCTTTGTCGTGAGAGATTACTATTACGGCTTTTGCTTTATTAATTAAGAAGTCTTCGAGCCAGATAACAGATTCTATATCTACATGATTTGTAGGTTCATCAAGTAAAATAAGATCGGGTTTTTGAAGTAAAATTTTAGCAAGTTCAATACGCATACGCCATCCTCCACTAAATTCACTAGTGGGGCGTTTAAAATCCTCTCGTTTAAATCCTAAACCTTGTAGAGCTTTTTCTATTTCAGCATCATAATTTACTTCTTCAATGGCATAGAATTTTTCGCCTAAATCAGTTACCTTTTGTATAATATTCATGTACTCCTCAGACTCATAATCTGTTCGCGTCTCGAGTTCTTTGTTTAGATGATCCATTTCTTGCTGCATGGCCGTAATATGGCCAAAGGCTTTTGATGCTTCTTCAAAAACAGAACAATTATCATCTGTTAATAGGTGTTGAGGCAAGTATGCAATAACAGCTTCTTTTGGATACCTGATATGACCTCGCGTGGCTTTTTGAACTCCAGCAATTATTTTCATCATAGTAGATTTACCTGCTCCGTTTTTCCCCATCAACGCAATTTTGTCATTTTCATTAATCACAAAAGAAACGTTGTTAAACAGGGTCTCTCCACTAAATTCTACTGCTATGCCGTCTACAGAAATCATATTGTTGTATTAAAGATGCAAAACTAAAAAAAAGTGAGCTATACCAAAGAAATTAGTTGTATTTGTAAGTGTCAAACTTTTATATGTAACAAATAAGTGTAAGTGACTACTAATCAGTATCATTAATCAAAACCAATCATTATGAAACTCACAAAAAAATCAGGAAGACTTCTCGGCCTTCTTTTCTTGGCAAGTGTAATTACAGGTGGAACGGGTACAGCTCTTAGAAACCTTACAGGTGTGAAGACCAACTCAATCGATTTTCTTAATCATGTTTTAGCACATGTAAGCGAGATGAAGTTAGCGATATATACTGATATATTGTCAAGTATTATAGTTTTAGGGATTGCAATATTTGTATTTCCATATATAAAAAAATACAATCAAAGACTTGCAATATCCTATTTTGGAATTGGGTTGATAAATTTTATAGTAATAATCGTAAGTAATATTATCCATATCGCTCTACTTTCTGTGAGTACAGATTTTGCAAATAGCGGTGCTACTGTTATTGAAACAAATTATACTGTCTTAGCTAATATGCTCTATGATATGTATTATTGGTCGCATTTTTTAATGTTAATGTTCTATAGTATCGGGGGATCTATGTTGTATTACTTCTTATATAAAGTTAAGCTTATTCCTACATGGCTAAGTATATGGGGACTTTTGGCCTCGGCTATTGTTTTTATGGGGGGAGCCTTGCAAATGGCCGACGTAACAGTATCATTTTTAATGTTTGTGCAAAATGGAGTTTTTATCTTATCATTTATTATTTGGTTACTCGTATTTGGATTTAATACCGAAAAATTTAATAATCATGCGTAAGAGTATGTTTGTTTTTTAAAGATATCGTTTTGTAAATCGGTCTTATGTATTGGTACTTTTAATGGTTATCTTCTTTGTGTTTTAGCCATGGTTTAAATATACTTGGCATTGGGTATTTTCTATCCGATGCGCAAATACTACTTTTGAAAAGTATATAAATTAAAACCTAAAAGAAAAAGCATGTTAAGTAATTCTGAAAAAGATAAAATACGATTAGAAGAGGTTTATCGACAAGAAGTCATAAAAGAAATAGGAATAGCAAAAGAATCAAATTCTTCACTTTGGACATTTTTAAATTCTGGATTTGTCTTGTTTCTTTTATCATCTGTTGTATTAGGAGGATTGTCTTTTTTTTATAAAGAATGGAAAAATGATCAAGTAGAATATCAAAGAAGTCAGAATACTAAGAAAATCAATGAGCAGATCAAATCTAAATTAATAGAAGAAACTCTGGTTAGATTTAATGTTATAGAGAAACTTGCAGATACGATACCTGAATATAAAAGTAAAAATGTACTAATAGCATATTGGGGAAATTCAATTCGCGAGGAAAAAGGTTTAGATTTACAATATTATCATTTAAGGCCCTTGTTTGCAGAGTATGAAAAATTAACGTTATTAGAAATACTTACAGAACTTAAACGATATTCTGATGGAAATATTAAAGAGAAAATTTCGCAAATAAGAAATATTTTAATTCATCGTTCAGAAGAATTAAATGGAGGTAAGTTTGTGTACTCTAAAACGAGAAATGGAGAGATATTACCTCCAGGAAGATTATTAAAATCAAATAATACTGGTCCCTATGAATGGACTTATATAACTAAAGAAAATAGAAAAATTAAACTTCATAGAGAAAAAATACCACTTGTAAGATATTTTACGGTATCTGCAGATCAAAGAGATTTAATTAAGTTAATTCAAGAATTAGATGTTTTACTTGATAAAGAAATCATACACTAACAGGAATTTTCTTTAGGGGGTTTTTATCTGTTCATTAAGTAAAGAAAAGACTAATTCAGGAGTTAACGTTTTACCATTTGCTTTTTCTCGAATGGTATTGAACTCGTACTTAAAATTACATCCACTTTTATAAAGGCTACATCCATAAGCTGTTTTACCTTTAAGAATGTTTCCTTTTTTACATTTGGGACAAGGCATGGGATTAGGTACATCTTTACTTGCAGAAGGCTTTGTGATTTTTTTTTCTTCTAATGTTAATTGAAATTGATCATCAAAACGAATTAACCCTTCTTTAGTTACAGTATTATCTTTAAAGCCTTTAAGATTAACCGTACATCCTTTTTCTAGTAAACGTAAATACTGTTTTTCTGATATTTTCTTTTTCTTAAAAGAAAAAGGAAGTATAAAACTACAACCACTTTTATAGTGACTACATCCATAAGCTGTTTTTCCTTTTAAAAGAGTACCTTGTTTACATTTAGGGCAAGGTTTTCCATTAATAGTAGTATTTACTGTTTTTTTAGGTTTAGAAATAGTATTCAAATTAGTATGTGAAATATTAGCACGCTTTTTTTCGGTTCTAACCTCATATACCAAATGATCTACCATTTGTTTCATGTTTTTAATAAAATTAGCAGCATGATAATTACCTTTTTCTATTTCTTTAAGTTGTTTTTCCCATTGCCCAGTTAGCGCTGCAGAAGTAAGTAATTTATTTTGTATTGTATCAATAAGTTGTATTCCTGTTACTGTTGGAAGAATCTGTTTTTTGTTACGTTTTATGTATTTCCGCTTAAATAATGTTTCAATAATATTGGCTCGCGTAGAAGGTCTACCTATACCATTCTCCTTCATTAACTCTCGCATTTCATCATCATCAACTTGTTTTCCAGCAGTTTCCATTGCTCGTAGCAAAGTAGCTTCTGTAAACTGATTAGGAGGTTTAGTCTGTTTTTCTAAAAAAGAAGGTTCATGAGGCCCTTTTTCTCCTTTTTCAAAAGAGGGTAATATGTCTTTATCTTTTTTATGATTTGTATCAGAGTTTTCAAATACTATTCTCCAGCCTTTTTCTATAATTTCTTTACCAGTAGTCTTAAAAGTAACCGTGTCTGCTTTACCAATTACTGTAGTATTTGCAACTAAACAGTCGTCATAAAAAACAGCAATAAAACGTTTTGTGATAATATCATATACTTTTTGTTGGTTGTATTGCAAGTTCATTTGTACACCTGTAGGAATAATAGCATGGTGATCTGTAACTTTTTTATCATTAAAAACTTTAGAGGACTTTTTAATTTTCTTATCTAATATAGTTTGAGTAAGGTTTTGATAACTTGTTAGTTTTTGTAATATCCCGGGTATTTTTGGATACACATCATTAGGTAAAAAAGTAGTATCTACTCTGGGGTACGTGATCACTTTTTGTTCGTATAGTTTTTGTGCTATTTTTAGTGTTTCATCTGCAGAAAAACCAAATTTGGTATTACAGTAAACTTGTAAACCAGTAAGATCAAAAAGTTTAGGAGCATATTCTTTTCCTTTTTTCTTGGTAATAGAGAGAATTTCGAAATCACTCGCTTTTACAACTTTAGCAAAAGTTTCTCCTTCTTCTTTCTTTAAAAACCTTCCTTCTTCACAGTTAAACAATGTATCCTTATATACAGTTTGTAACTCCCAATAAGGTTGAGGCTTAAAATTTGAGATTTCTTTAAAACGATTTACTAACATGGCTAATGTTGGGGTCTGTACCCTACCAATAGATAGTACTTGTTTATATCCACCATGTTTTACAGTATAAAGCCTAGTTGCATTCATACCTAGCAACCAATCCCCGATAGCTCTAGAAAATCCAGCATAATACAAATTATCATATTGAGCTGAAGGTTGTAGTTTTTCAAACCCTTCTTTAATAGCTTCAGTAGTTAATGATGAAATCCAAAGGCGTTTTACTTCACCTTTATAGTTTGCTTGATCAATTACCCATCTTTGTATAAGCTCTCCTTCTTGACCGGCATCCCCACAATTAATTACTAATGTTGCCTGATCAAATAGTTTTTTTATAACATTAAATTGTTTTTGAATACCAGAATTGTCGACTAATTTAGTTTTGAACTTATCTGGTAACATAGGAAGATTATTAAGATCCCAACTTTTCCAGTATGGTTTATAATCATTGGGTTCAAACAAGGTACACAGATGCCCAAAAGTATAAGTTACGGCATAACCATTACCTTCATAATATCCATCATATTTACTACTAGCTCCTAATACAGTAGCAATTTCTCTGGCAACACTTGGTTTTTCGGCAATACAAACTTTCATGATAGAAAACAAAAATAATTAAAATAGCATTAGTGTTATGATAAAATTGTTTAATACCTAATTCACTCTACAATCATAGAATAATATAATTAGATGAAATATAGACCCTTCAATGTTGTGTTATAGATATTATCTATTTAGGAGCAACTTTATATAAAATATCAATTTTTTTTCACCGGAAAATACATCTAAATTTAAGGATCGACAATAAAACCACTTTTTAACCTAAAAATTACACAAATGAAAAACAAACTCTTAATAACCTTAGTTTTTTCTATGGTTCTCTTAATGGGGTGCCATCAAAATGATATTAAAGGAGATGCTCCTGTAGAAAAAGGAAAATGCCCATTTGGTTTTTCTTCAGAAGGACCCTCAGGAGGACTTAATGTAAGTAATGATGGTAAAACCAACAGAGATTGGTGGCCTAATCAACTTGATTTAAGTGTTCTTAGACAACATTCATCCCAATCAGATCCTATGGGAGCAGGTTTTAATTATGCAGAAAAATTTAATAGTCTGGATTATGATGCGTTAAAAAAAGATTTAACTGCTTTAATGACAGATTCTCAAGATTGGTGGCCAGCCGATTATGGTCATTACGGAGGTCTATTTATTCGTATGGCTTGGCATAGTGCAGGAACGTATAGAACAGGTGATGGACGAGGAGGTTCACGAGAAGGACAACAACGTTTTGCACCTCTTAACAGTTGGCCAGATAATGGAAATTTAGATAAAGCGAGAAGACTCCTTTGGCCAATTAAGCAAAAGTATGGTAGTAAAATTTCTTGGGCAGATTTAATGATTCTCACAGGAAATGTAGCCTTTGAATCTATGGGCTTTAAAACTATTGGATTTGCAGGAGGTAGAGAGGATGTCTGGGAACCAGCAAGTAATGTATATTGGGGGCCAGAGGCTAAAATGTTAGATGATGAACGATATACGGGAGATCGCGAATTAGAAAAACCTTTGGCAGCAGTTCAAATGGGACTTATATACGTTAATCCTGAAGGACCGAACGGAAACCCAGATCCGGTGGCAGCAGCTATTGATATAAAAGAAACATTTGGACGAATGGGGATGAATGATGAAGAGACTGTTGCACTTATTGCAGGAGGTCATACATTAGGTAAAACCCATGGTGCAGCTAGTGGCTCAAATTTAGGAGCTGCACCAGAAGAAGCTAGTATTGAAGAACAAGGATTTGGATGGAAAAACGCACATGGAACGGGAAAAGGGAAAGATGCCATTACATCTGGTTTAGAAGTTATTTGGACAGCTACACCTACAAGATGGAACAATACCTTTTTTGCTAATTTATTTAATTTTGAATGGGAGCTTACTAAAAGTCCAGCAGGTGCTCATCAATGGCAAGCAAAAGATGTAGGAGAAGTATTTCCCGATGCATTTGATTCAGAAAAGAAACATAAGCCAACAATGCTTACTACGGATCTCTCGTTACGATTTGATCCCGTATATGAAAAAATTTCAAGGAGATTTCTAGAAAACCCAGAAGAGTTTAATGCAGCTTTTGCAAGAGCATGGTTTAAATTAACACATAGGGATATGGGGCCTAAAACCACCTATCTTGGACCAGAAGTTCCTAAAGAAGAATTTGTGTGGCAAGATCCAATCCCAACTGTGGATCATGAACTTATAAATGCAAAAGATATAGCAGATTTAAAATCAACTATTTTAGATTCTGAACTTACTATAAGTGAGTTAATTTCTACATCTTGGGCGTCTGCATCAACATATCGTAATTCGGATAGGAGAGGAGGAGCTAATGGTTCGCGTATACGATTAGAACCTCAAAGAAATTGGGAAGTTAATAATCCTAAACAGTTAAATAAAGTTTTAACGACTTTAGAAAAAATCCAGAGTGATTTTAAAGCAAAAGGAAAAAAAGTGTCTATTGCAGATCTGATAGTTTTAGGAGGCGCTGCAGCGGTAGAAGAAGCAGCAAAAAAAGCTGGTTACCCTGTAAAAGTTCCTTTTACTCCTGGACGTATGGATGCACTACAAGAACAGACAGATGTAGCTTCGATGGCATTGCTAGAACCAATGGCTGATGGATTTAGAAATTATCTAAAAACTAAATATACTTTAACAATAGAAGAGTTACTTGTAGACAAAGCGCAATTATTAACTTTAACAGTGCCAGAAATGACTGTTCTTGTTGGAGGTATGCGTGTGCTAAACACTAATCATGACAACTCTAGACACGGTGTTTTTACCAAAAGTCCGGGAACGTTAACAAACGATTTCTTTGTAAATCTTTTAGATATGAGTACCGAATGGAAAGCTGTATCTGATGCCAAAGAAAAATATGAAGGAAGAGATAGAGGAACAAATGAGTTAAAATGGACAGCTACACGTGCCGATCTTATTTTTGGTTCTAATTCAGAATTAAGAGCGTTGGCAGAGGTTTATGCCAGTAATGACGCAAAAGAGAAGTTTGTAAAAGATTTTGTAAGCGCTTGGACAAAAGTAATGACACTTGATCGCTTTGATTTGAATAAGTCTTAACCTTTTTAAAAATCGCAACTTATAATAGTCCCACTTTAGTAAAACTGTAAAGTGGGACTATTGTTTTATACCAATACTTCTTTCGATATTAGATATAGAATCATTAGTGACATAGGGTTGTCATTATTGCAGATTATTTTTGCATTATGTTCTAAATTTTAAACAATAATGTACTATGAAACATGAATGGAGAAAAAAAGAAAAAGAGATTTATTTACCTAAAAATAAACCTGAAATAATAGATGTGCCAACATATCAATTTCTTGCAATAGAAGGTGAAGGTAATCCAAATAGTGATGAGTTTTCTGAATATATTGGTGTGTTGTATGCTGTTTCATATGCCATAAAAATGACACTTAAGAAAGAAAGAAACAGTAAAGATTATAGAGATTATACAGTATATCCTCTTGAAGGTGTTTGGGATATAAATGAAGAAGCCAAGAAAAATTTTGATGGAAAGATCAATAAAAACGATTTAGTTTTTAAATTGATGATTAGACAGCCTGATTTTGTAGAAAAAATCTTCGTTGAAGAAATGATTGAGTTAACTAAGGTTAAAAAACCACATAGATTTTTAGAAAATATAAAATTTGAAACTATAGAAGAAGGAAAATGTGTTCAAATGATGCATTTAGGAAGTTATGATAATGAATTAGATAGCTTTAAAATTATGGAGTCTTTTGCTGAACAAAAAAAACTTTGTAGGCTTTCTAAAATACATAGAGAAATTTATGTTTCTGATTTTAGAAAAGTAGCTCCAGAAAAATTAAAAACTGTATTAAGATTTAGGGTTACATCTAAATGATTTTTTTAAGGATTTAATCAAAAAACAAGTAACAAATCAAAAAGATTTCTAATCAAGTAAACTGTTTAGAAATCTTTTTGATAATTTTTAAGAAATGATTTTGTTTAAATAGTATTCAAAAAACCTTTTACTGCGGCCCAATATTCTTTACTATCCGGAAATTTATCCCATAAGGCTCTTGCCCCATGATTACCTTTAGTCTTAGGAAGAAAAGATTGTTTCTTGTTAGAAGGAATAGCATCGTAGATTCCCGACCAACTTTCTTTTTCATTTTGTGCAGAAGTAATAAATACGGGTGCTTTTATATGACTAGCACTTTTAGTAATAAATTTTTTATCTCCAAAATATTCTCCAGGAGAAAATGATAATGCAGCATCGATAGCATCAGGATAATCTCCAGCATATTTTAAAACAAGGGCAGAAGAATATGAACTCCCCCAAATAATGAGCTTTTTAGGTTTATATGTTTTTTTTACATAAGCTACAGAAGCTTCTAAATCTTGAAAAGCATCAACATAAGCAGTTTTCTTACCTTTCTTTTTGGCTAAGGCATTAGTTTCATTTTGAACACCATTAACACCACCTCCGGATCTCTGGTCTACAGCTAAGCATTTATAACCAAGTGCATTTAACTTTGGAGCAATTTCTTTATATTCTCCTCGACTCCAACCAGCTTGATGAAAAAGAATTATAAATGCATCACTACCTTTTGCGTCATACAAATCTGCAGTGATAGTAATTCCATCCTTAGCGTCATACTCAACTTTTTGTTGACTATAGCTATATATTGTTAAAAATAGAAGCACTGATGTTAGTAAATGTTTCATCCAAAAAAATGTTTTTAGTATTAAAATAATTCATGCTCAAAATACTAAATATTGTAGTTAATCAATACTTCTAAAGGTTTTTTAAGTATATTTTATAAGTTTAAGAGTCGGTTATATAAAGGAATAGTAATAATACATCATACGATCATAATTGAGATAGTGCAATTATTTTATAAAGACTTTAGAGGAAATATTACTTTTTGGAATTAAGACCAACAATTTTTATCATTTCACTTCCATTAGTTATTGCCAAGTCAATCGTATGATGGTCAGTCGAATTTATATGTTTTCTAAAATCATCAAAAAAATCTGGGTTTAGATTTTTAATTTCTTCAATAATTTCGTCTTTTAAATCTCGGCTTAACTTCTGAATCTCTATAGATTTTGTATTAATAGTTTCGTTGATTGGATTAACTTTTGCTATTAATACTGTTAGATCGTATGCAGCTTCTCCTTCTAAAAAGAAAATACCTCTAAACATTTCTTCTCCAGAGTAATACTCTTGTATTGCTTCATTATTATTGCCATAGCTTATCAAGAAAATACTTGTGAATAAAGTACTTAAAGCGATAATGGTTTTTATGTTTAAACTTTTCATGACATTTTGGTGTAAGAGTTATTTATAACAGCTCGATATGTTATCCAATTTCTAACTTTTATTGAATATCACAAATATCAAAAGAAGAGTGGTGAAAAAATATTACATCATATTTCATGCATAGAAATGATACCACCATTTCTAAAAATAAATGATAAAACTAAATAGAGAGGAGATATTGATCGGGATAGATCAAAAAGTAATAGTTGTTTTCTAAATAAAATAAGCAGAAGAGATATATAATAATATGCCCTATAGATTAGGAAAACTTTTGAAAGAATTTTATAGCAACTGTACTAGTAAGATACTTTTAAATAAAATTTATGTATTTAAAGATAAGCCTATCAAAATAGAATTAAAGATAACTAATTCTATTTTGATGGGCTAAGAGACATAAAGATTTTAATTACAACGGAATATTACCGTGTTTTCTATTGGGTCGATCTATATGTTTGTCCTCAAGCATGCTAAAGGCTTTGAGTAATTTTCTACGCGTATTCTGGGGTAGGATTACCTCATCGATAAAGCCTCGTTGCGCTGCTCTATATGGATTCGCAAATTTATCGGCATATTCGGCTTCTTTCTCTGCAAGTTTAGCTTCTGGATTATCTGCAGCCTTAATTTCTTTTCTAAAAATTATTTCACTTGCCCCTTTTGCACCCATAACAGCAATTTCTGCAGAAGGCCAGGCAAAGTTAAGATCTGCTCCAATATGTTTAGAGTTCATTACATCATATGCTCCTCCATACGCTTTACGAGTAATCACAGTTACTTTAGGTACTGTAGCTTCACTAAGAGCATATAGTAATTTTGCACCATGTATAATAATACCATTCCATTCCTGATCTGTGCCAGGTAAAAAACCAGGAACATCTACAAGTACTAGTAAAGGGATATTAAAACAGTCACAAAAACGAGTAAATCGCGCTGCTTTTTTCGAACTGTTAACATCTAATACTCCAGCCAGAAACATAGGTTGGTTGGCAACTATTCCAACGCTTCTTCCGCCTAGACGGGCAAATCCAACAATAATATTTTCGGCATAATCTTTATGAATTTCGTAGAAAGAATCTTCATCTATAATACCCTCTATGACATGATGCATATCATAAGGTTTATTTGGATTATCAGGAACAATATCTGATAAAACATCGCGTACCTCATCGGTTAAAGTATATGGTAGTTTTTGAGTATTCTCCAGATTACTTTGTGGTAGGTAGCTTAATAGTTTTTTTACATCTTCTAGACATTCAACATCATTACCAGAAGTTACATGAGCTACTCCAGATTTAGAAGAGTGCGTACTAGCACCACCTAACTCTTCTGATGTTACTTCTTCATTGGTAACCGTTTTTACAACATTAGGACCTGTTACAAACATATAACTAGTATCTTCTACCATTAACGTAAAGTCTGTCATAGCAGGTGAATATACAGCACCACCAGCACAAGGTCCCATAATAGCTGAAATTTGTGGAATCACACCTGAAGCCTGTACATTTCTATGAAAAATATCTGCATAGCCTCCTAGAGATCTAACTCCTTCTTGGATTCGTGCTCCACCAGAATCATTAAGACCAATAAGAGGAGCTCCCATTTTTACCGCCATATCCATAATTTTACAGATTTTTTCGGCATGAGTTTCAGATAATGCACCACCAAATACAGTAAAATCTTGAGCAAAAATATACACTAACCTTCCTTCAATAGTACCATAACCTGTAATTACACCATCTCCGTAATAGATTTCTTTTTCCATTCCAAAGTCGGTAGTACGATGTGTTACTAGGATACCAATTTCTTCAAAAGATCCTTCATCCATTATATATTCTACACGCTCACGGGCTGTTAGCTTTTTCTTTTCATGCTGTTTTGCGATACGTTGTTCACCTCCACCTAATTTGGCTAGAGCAATTTTTTCTTCTAGTGTTTTTATTTTTATGTCCATAAGTTTAGTGAATTGGTAAGCGTAATGTTTCCTGATCTTTTAAATATTGTTTCATGGCAATCATTGCTGCAATTTTTGCTTCTTCCTCCATTTCTGCTTTTAATATATCAGGAGTATAATGTTTTTTTACGAAGTGCGTGTCAAATTTTCCGGATCTAAAGGCTTCATGTTCGCATACAAATTTTCCAAAAGGAAGTGTGGTTTGTACACCACTAACACGATAATCACCAATTGCTTTTATCATAAGTTCTATAGCCTCTTCTCTTGTTTTGCCATAAGTGATTAGTTTTGCTAACATTGGATCGTAGTAAATCGGAATATCCATTCCTTCTTCAAAACCATTGTCGACACGAATTCCTTCTCCTTTGGGAATTTGATATTGATCAAGATGCCCAACACTAGGTAAAAAATCGTTTAACGGATCTTCGGCATAGACTCTTAACTCTAAAGCATGCCCATTGATTTGTAAATCTTGTTGTTGAATAGGTAGTTGTTCACCCCTTGCAACTTTTATTTGTAACTCAACAAGATCAACACCAGAAATAATTTCGGTTACGGGGTGTTCTACCTGTAAACGTGTGTTCATTTCTAGAAAGTAAAAATTGTTATTTTCATCAAGTAAAAACTCTACTGTTCCAGCTCCACGATAATCACATGCTTTAGCCACTTTTACGGCTGCTTCACCCATTTTGGTTCTTAACTCTGGAGTGAGTACTGCAGAGGGAGCTTCTTCTACCACTTTTTGATGACGTCGTTGTACACTACATTCTCTTTCAAATAGATGAATGACATTACCATAACTATCCGCCATAACCTGTATTTCGATATGTCTTGGTGAAGCTACATATTTTTCAATAAAAACAGAGCCATCACCAAAAGCTGATGTAGCCTCACTGATAGCGCGATTCATTTGTGATTCGAGGTCGCTTTCTTTTTCTACAACACGCATTCCTTTTCCTCCTCCTCCAGCAGAGGCTTTTATCAGAATAGGAAATCCAATCTCCTTAGCGATTGCTTTGGCTTTAACGGGGTCGGTTATAGCTTCATCTATACCGGGTACCATAGGAATATCATACGCTTTTACTGCTTCTTTAGCGGCGAGTTTGCTTCCCATTACTTTTATGGCCTTTGATTTTGGCCCTATAAAAATGAGGTTGTTTTCTTCTACTTCTTCTGCAAAGGTTGCATTTTCACTTAAAAAACCATATCCAGGATGTATACCATCAACATTTAATTGTTTGGCTACTTCAATGATTTTAGAACCTAATAAATAAGATTGATTAGATGGAGCTTCTCCTATGCAAACAGCTTCATCTGCAAATTTTACATGAGGAGCATTTCGGTCTATTGTTGAATATACGGCAACCGTCTTAATACCCATTTTTTTGGCAGTGGTCATTACTCGAATAGCAATTTCACCTCTATTTGCAACTAGTATTTTTTTCATATACACATATATTAGAGTAGGTAACTCTATTTAAATACCCATGAAGGGATATGATTATTCAAACTCTATTAATAATTGTCCTTTTTCGACAGCATCACTTTTATCGGCAGCAATGGATTTGATGACTCCATCTCTAGGAGAAAGAATAACATTTTCCATTTTCATGGCTTCTAGGATGAGTAAAGGATCATTTTCTTTTACTTCTTGGCCGATTTCTACCTGAATATCTAGTAATAATCCAGGCATTGGTGCTTTTATAGCATTTACTTGTTTAGAAGATCCAACAGAGAATCCCATGGCCGCAATCTGTAAATCTAATGTATTGGCAATATCAACATCATAGATAGTATTATTGATCTTAATACTGTAATTCTTAGTATTAAAATTATTCGTTAAAACTTCTGCGTCATAAGATTTAGAATCCTGTAGTATATGATATGTTGTTGAAGAGGTCTGCAATGCATCAATTTTTGATATATGATCATCAGTAAAGTCGACCTCAAAAGTTTTATTTACCTTAACTTTATAAGTAGTACTCATATTAGTAGTTTGTTTATTACATAAATTCTGGTGATAAATTGAACCATTTCTTACGGAAAAAACAAATTAATTATGAATTTATTGAGACTTGTGTATTATTTAAATTTATCAATAGTGAGGTTTTGTTGTAAAAGATGTTAACGAGGTACTACTATTAAATATCTATATTTACCTTATTTATTAAGCGCGTTCGAAACTTATGTCATTCATAGATGGTTTTATAATAGGATTAGGGATGATTATTTTTATAGGTCCTGTATTCTTTTTGTTGTTAAACAGTAGTCTACAGTTTGGAACCAAAGCAGGTACAGCAGTGGCTTTAGGGATTATAGTTAGTGATATACTATGTGTATTGCTTTGTTATGTTGGGCTATCATCTTTTCTGACGGCAAAAGGAAATCAATTTTGGATAGGGGTATTAGGAAGCATTATCATATTTGGTTTAGGGATTAATTATTTACTAAAAAAGGCAGTACTTAGTAATGAACCTATAGTAAATGCAAAAAATATCGGAAAGTTTTTTTTAAAAGGATTTAGTGTGAATTTTTTTAACCCTTTCGTTTTTATAATTTGGATTGGAGTTTATAATTACGGTGAACATAAATATGTAGAAAACTCCTCTTTATTCTTTTTTTTATTGGCAGTTTTATTAGGTATTCTTACTACAGATTTAGTAAAGGTATTTTTATCCAAAAAACTCAAAAAAATTCTATCAGTAAAGCGACTAACACTATTTTTTAGAATAACAGGAATTCTTCTTATAGTGTTCTCTATTAGGTTATTGTATTTGGTTTGGTGAAGCGTAATATTAGATTTTTTTATATTTGATAAACAACATATATCAATTATTTAACTAAAATTTAATTGATATTATAAACTAATCAATATGGAATTTAATTTTTTAATTACGGCTGTCGCAGCAATTATTCCGACAGTTTTAGGCTTTGTTTGGTATAATCCAAAGGTTTTTGGAACTGCTTGGATGAATGCTTGTGGTTTTACCGAAGATGATCTAAAAGGAGGTAATATGGCATTGATTTTTATCTTATGTTATGTGTTTAGCTTCTTTTTAGCGTCTACAGTAAATGTCTTGGTAATTCATCAATTTGGTTTTTTTTCATCTCTTTATGGAGAACCTGGATTAACAGAAGTGGGTACAGAAACATATCAGTATGCACAGGACTTTATGACAAAATATGGAGATAATTATAGAACTTTTAAACATGGGGCCTTGCATGGTACGTTAGCAGGGATATTTTTTGTGCTTCCTGTATTAGGAACAAATGCAATGTTTGAAAGAAAAGGATTTAAGTATATAGCAGTAAATGTTGGGTATTGGACTGTTTGTCTTGCTTTGATGGGAGGTGTTATTTGTCAATTTGCTTAAATCATTATCAGATATAACATAAAAGAATGCCTGAGTATATTTAGGCATTCTTTTACGATTTGTTACCCAACATGCGAGCAAACAGTTTTTTTAATAGTGGGGAAGCCTCATCTGTATTTCGACCTCTTTCTTTTGCCTGTAAAATTCCCTCTTGGTCATAAAACAATTCATAGCTAAATACAAAACGTTTGGCAGTATCACCCATCCCCAATTGTCCAAATCGAAGATCATTAAAATATACCTTATTATCTTTTTTTTCTATAGTATACCAACCCTCAGATAAGTTAATCAATCTTGGTAGTAATGGGTCATTTTTCATTTTACCCAACAAGTGGTGGTTTTTAGGGAACTCAGAAAAAGTGATATTGTCATCTTTATCTAGTAATGAATAATAACCAATTAGAAATGAATCTTTAGTCTCTATATTCGCTGTCCATAAAATACTATTTAGCGGTGTTGGTTTAGTCTGAATCTCTTTGTATTCAATATTTTGATTCTTCAGACTAGCCTGGAACTTATAATAAGTATTCCATTTTAAACCTAAAGTAACCAGCATATAGATAGAGCTCATATATAATCCTATTACATTAAATTTTCTTCTTTTAGGGTCTGAACGTTTGTAACGCATTGCTAATATTAGAAAAACTAAGAAAGGAATTGTATACAAAGGGTCGACAACAAAAATATTTTTAAAAGAAACTTTATATGCAAATGGCCAAAATAGTTGGGTTCCCCATGTAGTAAATGCATCCAGTAGTGGATGCGTAAATAGACCAAGAAACATTAATTTGGTCCAATCTTTCCAATTTGCTTCTTTATTCTTATATATTTTACTTATTAACCAACCAAATAATGGAGCGGCAAGTAAACTAAACACTATAGAGTGTGAAAAACCTCGGTGAACCTCATTTGCAGTAACATTATCTACAAAAAACTTTGATAAAACGTCTAAATCCGGTATTGTTCCGGCAATAGCTCCCCAAAGTATCGCTTTATTGCCTACTTTTTTTCCAAGAGTAGCTTCAGCAATAGCAGCGCCTAATACGATCTGGGTTAATGAATCCATATAAAATTAGTCTATCTGAAGTTTGAAAGGGTTTCTTATTTCATATTCACTAGGAGAAATAAGTTCTACAAGAGGTTTTAAAATGGTATTTGAAATAGAATTTCCGTGTCTCACATACAATTTCATTTCTACAGGTTTGGCACCAACACAACTCTTTATAATCTCGGCAGTTCTGCCTAATCTAAGCTCATTAGTGTTTTCTTTTATAGCCAAATCGACATAATCATATAACATTCTTTGATAAATATCATATTTCTTATTGTACGTGTAGTCGATACCGATATGATTAGCTTCGATAGCATCACCAAGAATAAAGCTTGTAGTAAAACCGACTAATTTATGGTTTAAAAAATATCCTTTAAAAATAAACGAATTACCTAAATTTTGTTTTAGATTTTTAAAAGTAGTAGCCTTTAATTTTCCTATTTTAAAATCTGCTTTTTCAATTACAGATAAATATAATTTATCAATGTCTTGGCTATAGTTATCTATATCTTCAAAAGAAAAATCTTGAACAACAATTTCTTCAGAATTCTTAAACACTTTTTTTACACGAGTTCTAAACTTAGTACGCATACTAGCAAGGTAATTCTCGAAAGTTTTCCAGTTTTGATCTATTGGTAAAACCATGTTAACATCAATATTAAATTCTCTAAAGTCATGCTCTTTGATATAATCACTAGAGTTAAAGGATTTCGGCCAAAACTCTTTTAAAAGAATAAAAGATGGTTTATCAGAATTTTCAGATTTACGTATATCTCGTAAAGCTATAGATAAACTCTCAAAAGCTTCATTCGCTTTTACATAACTCGGATTGTACATAAAACCATGTTCACCACAAGAAAATAAATTACCACAGATCAATACTCCTACATCAAGGTTTTTAAACAATGTATTTTTTATAGTATCGCTAATATTACAAGGAAATTCGTTAAAATTTAGTTGGGCAGAATTAAATTTAATAAGTTGTGTTACAGCCAGAGCAACAGGAACTTTGTTTTGATAAAATAATATATATTTAAACTTAATAGTCTCGGCAAGAGTTTCCTCTAAGGTCTTTAAGTAAATTAACGAAAAGAAAATAGTGTTTTTAGAGTTGACCAAATTCCATTTGCCAGTTGGCACATCAGTAGTATGATTATGGATATCATACGTTAAAGATGTGGTCTTACATATATTTTTTATTTTTCCAAGCATAAATCCCTTACGATTCTAATATCAGAGCGATAATCAAATCAAACTCAAAATTACATCTATTTTTTAGAGTCTTCATTAAAAGTTTGTGAAAACTACATATTCGTTAGACGATAAAAGTGTTTTTTTGTTTCATAAGTATTTGATTTTAAAGTTATTTATTTTTCCTCTTTACCGTTAATTTTGTGATTTTAGACGAAAACTTTTTAATTATACATAATTTAACACATAAATATCACTCAAATTTATTTTCTTTATAGTGTAATTGGAAAAACTTATGGGAGTAGTAGTTAATTGTGTCTTATTGATAGATGATGATAAGGCCACAAATTTCTTTAATGAAAGAGTTGTAACAAAACATGATGGTTTTCAGCAGGTTAATACTGTTCAAAGCGGTATTGCAGCTTTAGAATATCTCAATGATGTAGAAAAAAACAAAAAAACAAAGCCCGATCTTATTTTTTTAGACATTAATATGCCCGCTATGAATGGTTGGGAATTTTTGATTGAATTTTCTAAGTTGAAAAAAGAACTTACAGAAGGAATCAAAGTAATTTTATTATCAACTTCATCCAATCCTGATGATGTTCGAGAATCTTCAAAAAATCATACAGTAAATGATTTTATAAATAAACCACTATCTCTAAATATACTAGATAGTGTATTGCAGAATCATTTTTCACAATAAGACAATATCTAATATGAATTTCTTTAAAAATAAATGTTGTTTTTAATTATATGTTTATTCAATAGTTAAATTGTTTTATATAATTGATTTGAGGTATTCAAATAATTGTTTTTTAATTATTTTTTGATGAATGTTTTCCAAGGAAAACAGAATCTTTTAAACTGATTTTTGTGCAAATAGTCGAATAGTTACTATAAAAAACAGTATTTTTAACAAATGATTATTAATTGTTTATCTTATTTCGTAAGTGAGAATTAACGTACTTAAAATGTACATTATTCTTTAGGTAGAGATTGGCTTTTTCAGATAAACAATTTGTTATAAAATTGGTAAACACAAATCGATGAAAAATAAACTAAAAAAAGTTTTGTTAGTTGATGATAGTCAGTCAACAAATTTTTTCAATAAGGTGATCATTGAAAAATCAGATGTTGCTGAGGAAATTAGTATTGCCAAAAATGGAATTGAAGCATTAGAATATCTACACTCAGGAAATATTCCAGAAATTATTTTTTTAGACCTTAATATGCCCGTAATGAATGGGTGGGAGTTTCTTATCGAGTATCAGAAACTTGATAAAGGGATGAAGGGTTCAATAATTATAGTAATGCTAGGAGCTTCTTTGAATAAAAAAGAAGAAAACTTTATCAAAAGCATCCCAGAGGTAAAAGAGTCTAGAGAAAAAATGCTTAATAAAGAAATCGTAAATGATATCATGAATACTTATTTTATAGAATCTATATCAGTTACCCCTTCTAATTAATTTTAAACAGAATGTATTAGTACTTTGAAATAGTTAAAAATAATATATTTTCCCCCTAGAGATTTTTTTTAAAAGCTAAATATATAAACACATCAAAACACTGATAGAAAACACACGAAGTATTTTTATAATTCAAGACAAATTATTTTTTACGATTATATTTTTTTCTTGTTTTATAACTGGGATTTATTCACAATCCAGAGCTGTTATTTTAGGTAATGTTTCTGATCAATTTGGAAATCTTCCTGGAGCGCGAATTGCGATAGAAGGAACAGATTATAAAACCACTACAGATGTAAATGGAAATTACACCTTTAATGTTAATGAAGGAGAATATATAGTTAATGCAGCCTTTGTAATGTATACTACAATTTCTAAAACTGTAGAGGTTAAAGTAGGCGATACGATCAAAGTAGATTTTATATTACAAGCTGGTTTTTCTATGGATCAACCAGTTTCTTTAGGATCTAGGGCTAAACCAAAATCATTACTTAAAAATACAGCTGCCGTTGATATTGTGTCTCCACAACAAATTACCAGTTCATCTCAGGTAGAGCTAAGCCAGATTTTACATTATTTAATACCTTCTTTTCATTCTACACATCAAACTATTGCAGATGGTACCGATCATATAGATCCAGCTACACTTCGAGGGTTAGGTCCTGATCAGGTATTAGTATTAATTAACGGTAAAAGAAGACATAATAGCTCTTTATTAAATGTTAATGGTACTGTTGGTAGAGGATCTGTTGGAACAGATTTTAACGCAATACCGGTTGCTTCTATAGAACGAATAGAAGTGCTAAGGGATGGAGCAACCTCTCAATACGGTTCTGATGCGATTGCAGGTGTTATCAATATTATTTTGAAAAAACAGACAGAAATTATTCAAATTGATAATCGAGTGGGTATAACAACTCAAGGAGATGGTTTTACGTTATATTCAGCAGCAAATTTTGGACTAAAAATTGGAAATGAAGGATTTGTAAATATTACAACAGAGTATAGAGAAAGAGAAGCGGTTAATAGAGCGGGAGATTATACAGGAACAGTTTATTCTGATGATCCTATAGAAGAGGAAAGGTTATTACAGGAAAACAATTTTTTTGGACAAACCGGATATTCTGGTCGACAAGTCATGGAAATTGGTAGTGCCGAAACTCAAAATCTTGGACTTTCATTTAATGCGGAAATGCCAATTTCTGACCACGCAACATTTTACTTAAGAGGAGGACGAAATTATAGAGAAGGTAAAGCAAAAGGTTTTTATAGATTTCCTAAAGATCAAGATAGAGTAGTATTAGAATTATATCCAAATGGTTTTTCTCCAGAGATATTAACGGGAATACAAGATGATGGTATTTCTGGTGGAGTAAGAGGAGTTAAGAATGAATGGAATATTGATTTTAGTCATACGATAGGAATAAATCAATTAAATTATACGGTTAATAATTCTAATAATGCATCTCTCGGAGTGGCGTCACCTAGAACCTTTTATGCTGGTGGTTTTTTGTACAATCAAAATACAACTAATCTTGATATTTCAAGAAGTTTTGATTGGGCTAGTGGTTTAAATATCGCATTTGGAACAGAGTTACGAGTAGAAAATTATCAAATCATAGCCGGAGAAGAAGCCTCATATGTTAACGGCGGATCAACATTTATAAATGAATTAGGAGATGAACTGCCAAGATCTGTAGGAGCTCAAGTATTTCCTGGGATTCGACCAGAGAACGAATTGGATCGATTTAGAACAAATAGTTCGGGTTATCTTGATATTGAAGCAAACATAACCGAAAAACTATTAGTAAGAGGAGCAGCTAGATATGAAGCATATAATGATTTTAAAGGTCAAGCTATATGGAAATTATCTGGACGGTATAGAATTCAAGATGAATTAAGTGTGAGAGCCGGTTTTACTACTGGTTTTAGGGCGCCTTCTTTACATCAAGTGTTTTTCCAAAATATTAGTACTCAATTTATCAATGGAGAAAGTATTCAAGTAGGTACCTTTAATAACGAAAGTGCTGTTGCTGCAGAAGCTTTTAAAATAGGAAAGTTAAAGCCAGAATTATCTAAACACTTTAGTGCTGGTTTTAGTGGAAAGTTTAATGAAAATATTACTTTTTCTTTAGATTATTATCTAATAAATATAGATGATAGAATAGTGCTTTCTGGACAATTTGCAGAAGGATATGAAGCTATTTTAGAACCATTTGGAGTAGGAGCTGCACAGTTTTTTACAAATGCTATCGATTCTAAAACAACAGGTTTAGATGCTGTTTTGTTTTTTAAAACTCCTTTAGCCCAAGGTGAATTTAGTGCATCTTTAGGGGCAAACATTACAAAAACTAGAGTAAAGAATGGTATTAAAGTATCCGAAGCCTTAATAGGGCAGGAAAATATTTTATTCAATAGAGAAGAAATAGCGAGAGTAGAATCGTCGCAACCAAACTTTAAAGTGAATTCTTTCTTTTCATATGATATAGATAAATTTAATTTTCAGATGACAAATACTGTTTTTGGAGAAGTTAAATTTATGCATCCTAACGATGGCAATCCTGACAATTGGGTATTAAATGAATTTAGTGGCGCTATAGAATCAAGAGATCAGCTTTTTTCTCCTAAATTAGTTACAGATATGGGTGTTTCTTACCAAGTTAATGATTATATTAAATGTACTATAGGTGGAAACAATGTCTTCAATGTTTTTCCTGATAAACATACGCACTCTGCTAATACAGATGAAGGTAATTTTACGTACAGTAGGAGAGTACAACAATTTGGCGTATATGGAAGCAATTATTTTGTAAGGCTATTACTTAGATTATGATTTTTAATTTTAAAATTATATCATTTATTAGGATTCATTTATCTTTTATGTGTTTGTGTTTTTTGACTGTGTTGTTTTGTTATAACAGTCAAGCTCAAGAAACTAATGAAGAGGTAAAAAGGCTGCAAAGAGGAATTTTTATCTTCAATTTTGCACAACAAGTTAGTTGGCCAAATTTAGATGAAGAATCTTCTTTTAAAATAGGAGTATTAGGCCCTGATCATACAGTTATTGATCTTCAGGCTATGGCGCAGAAAAGAAAAATTCATAACAAACCAGTTCAGGTAGTACGATTTAATTCTATTCGACAAATTAAAGATGTCCAACTACTATATGTAAATAACAAGTACAATTACACTATTGGTTATATACTTAACAAAATCTCAAAAAAGAACGTTTTATTAGTTACAGAAGATTATAATTACAATGCTTCTATGATTAATATGGTTGCAGTAGGAAACTCTTTTGAATATGAAATTAGTTTAGATCGTATTCAAGGAGAAGGGTTTGCGGTAGCTCCTTCCTTAAAAAGATATGCCATTAGTTCTTCACAAAAATGGAAGCGATTATATAAAAAGACCGAAAAATCGCTAAATGAAGTCCAAGAAAAAACAGAAGAACAAGAAAATATTATTAAAAATAAGGAAGAGGTAATTGAATATCAAAATAGAAAGATTACAAATCAAGAAAAGGAAATAGGAACAAAGGATCAAGAAATTACTGAACGTAAGAACAAAATAATTAATCTATATACAGAAAGTCAAATACAGCAAAAAAAATATAAAGAGAAAGAACAGATAGAACTAGAACTAGAGAAAAGCATTAAAGAGCAGATTACATTTATTAAAAATCAAGAAGCAAAAATTGAAAAAAGTAATCAAGAGATACAGAAACAACAGGACTTTCTTAAAGAGCAAAGTAAGCAGATTAAGCAACAAGACGAAATTTTAACACGACAGAATGTAAGGCTTAGCACACAAAAAAAGATTAACTCATTACTCATTGCCCTTATTAGTCTTATTCTTTTAGGAAGCTTTTTTATTTATAAAGGATATTTAGCAAAAAAGAAGTTTAATATCGAATTAGAAAAAAAGAATCAGGCTATTTATGAGCAATCGTTAGCATTAGAAGCTAAAAATAAAGAGTTAGAACAATTTGCATATATAGCTAGTCATGATTTGCAAGAACCACTTAACACAATTTCTAGTTTTATTGGTTTAATAGTCGAGGATTACGGAGATCGTATTGATAGCGTTGGGAAAGAAAGTTTAAACTTTATACAAGATGCTAGTTTACGAATGAAGAATTTGATAGACGCTCTGCTGGAATATTCTAGATTAGGAAGAGGAAAAGAATACGCAAAAGTAGATACAAACAATGTTCTTGCAGATTTAAAGGCAGATTTAAAAAGTGTTATCGATAAAGAAGAAGCAAAGATTACAATAGGAAAACTACCTACTGTAACCGGTTCTGAAATAGAACTTAGATTACTATTTCAAAACCTTATTAGTAATGCCATTAAGTTTAGAGCAGATGGTGTTGTACCTGAAATCAAAATTTCTTGTAGCAAGAAAAACAAATCTAAGAATCAACAAAATGACTTTTGGCAATTTGCTATAAAAGATAACGGTATCGGAATACCAGAAGAGCATAAAGAACGGATATTTGCTATTTTCCAACGATTACATTCTCGAGAACAATATCAAGGAACGGGTATAGGGTTGGCACATTGTAAAAAAATAGTAGAATCTCATGGCGGAGAAATTTGGTTGACCTCCAAAGTAGGAGAGGGAAGTACTTTTTATTTTACGATACCCCTTTCATCATCACAATAAATTCGTTATTTATTTATGTGTTTATATTTATAAATTTAAAGTAGAGATTTATAAATTTCAAGAATGAACTATTCAAGATTAGATTAATTCTGATTAATTTCCTTTTCAGTTAAATACATAAATTAAATTTCAAGTAATGAAAAAAAGAAAAGAAATTAAGACATTAAAACTTCAAAAAGAGGTTATTTCAAAACTAAAATTACAAACCATAAAAGGAGCAGGAGGAGGATTAAGTCGTATTGAAGTTTGTAACTCTGCGCAGGGAGAATGCCCTCATATACATTAAAGTATTATTAAGATAATAAACTTTTTGAGTAAAAAATGGGAGAAGTCATGACTTCTCCCATTTTTTTGTAGGATTAAATCTATCTTAAATAAAAAAGATATAGGTAGCTTTAATACTATAATTCTCGCACCCAAATATTTCGATATTGTACTAGATTACTATGATCTTGTAATTTAATAGGGCCCTTATTATGAGCTTCGTTTTTTGGAGGGCCGATATATTCTGTAGAACCTAAAATTTCAACATGATCTTGTACCAAAACACCATTATGAATTACAGTAAAAGTACCAGATTTGATCTTTTTTCCTGAACTATCAAATTCAGGTTCATGAAAGATAATATCATAAGTTTGCCATTGATCGGGAGCTTTGGTAGCATTTACTAAAGGAATGTGTTGTTTATATATAGAAGTGGCCTGACCATTCGAATATGTGCGATTTTGATAACTATCTAGTATCTGAACTTCATATTTATTCTGAAAAAAAACACCGCTATTACCACGTCCTTGTCCTTCGCTTTCAACACTATCGGGAGCGCTCCATTCTAGGTGTAACTGAATACTACCAAAGTCTTGTTTCGTTTGTATATCACCAGCTCCAGGTTTTACGGTCATAGTTTGATCAGCATTAATTGTCCAGCTAGCAGGAGTAGCATCTTTTGAAGATATCCAAGCCTCTAGATTTGTACCATCAAATAACACTAGTGCATCAGAAGGAACGTTATTTTGGTTGAAAGAAACAGTTTTTGGTTCTGGATCCCAGACTTCGGTTTCTTTAGGATCAGTAATTTCCTTTTCTTGTATTACTGGTTTTGATTCTTCTTTAGGATTCTCAATCACCGCTGTTTCTGTTTTTTCTTTACAAGAACAAATAACAATTGTAATGAGTAGGTAGTATGTTAATTTTTTCATGATATTTTTTTCGCTTTTTATAAACGTTCTAGATTCCCAATATTTTTTTTAGCATATCTTTATTGGTACTTGCTCCCGCAAAATCATCAAAAGTCTTTTCGGTAGCTTCAATAATATGATCTTGTATGAATTTAGCTCCTTCTCGTGCTCCCTGTTCAGGAGATTTTATACAACATTCCCATTCCATAACTGCCCATACATCGCAACCGTATTGTGTTAGTTTAGAGAAAATAGTTTTAAAGTCTATTTGTCCATCTCCTAAAGAGCGATATCTGCCAGCTCTATCAATCCATTCGCTATAACCTCCAAAAGCCCCTTTTTTTCCTGTAGGATTAAACTCAGAGTCTTTTACATGAAATGCTTTGATAAATTCATGATAGTGATCTATATATTCAAGATAGTCTAATTGTTGTAATACGAAATGACTTGGATCATAAAGGATATTTACACGTTTATGATTTCCGGTAGCTTCAAGAAATCGTTCAAATGTAACACCATCATGTAGATCTTCACCAGGATGAATTTCATAACATACATCTACACCATTTTCATCAAAATGGTTTAATATAGGAAGCCAACGTTTTGCTAATTCTTCAAATCCCATTTCTACTAATCCAGCAGGACGTTGTGGCCATGGGTGCATGGTATGCCATAATAATGCACCAGAAAAAGTAGCGTGTGCTTTAATTCCTAGGCGATTACTTGCTATAGCTGCATTTTTAACTTGTTGCACCGCCCATTCAGTACGTTTTTTAGGATTGTTTTTACAATCATCCGGAGCGAAGTTATCAAACATAAGATCATATGCTGGGTGCACAGCGACTAATTGCCCTTGTAGATGTGTTGATAATTCTGTTATTTCTAAGCCATAATCTGCGATCTTTCCTTTTAATTCGTCACAATAGGTTTGACTATTTGCAGCTGTGTCCAGATCAATCAATCTAGTTTCCCAGGTAGGTATTTGAATTCCTTTGTAACCTAAATCGGATGCCCATTTACAGAGTCCATCTAGAGAATTGAATGGAGGATTATCATCCATAAATTGTGCTAAAAAAACAGCAGGCCCTTTAATGGTTTTCATTGCTCAGTATTTTTTATGATTTTTTATTTCAACAGTATGTTCTAACTTTTTAATGTTACCCAACTGGCATTATTCGAACTACTTTCTACAGCTTTATAAATGAAATTCATACCTCGTACTCCATCTTGAACTGTTGGAAAATCAGGAAGAGAAGAAGGGGAGTTTCCTTGTTTTACATGGTTTAGCTCCTTAGCAAAACTTCGGTAAACAGTGGCAAAACCTTCTAAATACCCTTCAGGATGTCCGGCAGGAATACGCACATATTCAGACGCCTCTGGATACCCGCCATTACCTCCTGGTGTATACGTTTGTTTAGGTTGGTCTAACCATTTTACAACCAGTTCATTTGGGTTTTCTTGATGCCAGTCAACACTTCCTTTTGTCCCATAAATTTTAATGGCTAATCCATTTTCCTCACCAGTGGCAATCTGAGAAAATGTCATAGTACCTTTAGCACCATTTTCAAATCGTAGTAAAATATTACCGTCATCATCAAGTGTTCTTCCTTCTCCAAAAGCAGTAAGATCAGCTGCAAGTTCTTTAATATGAATCCCTGACATATATTCAACTAGGTTTTCAGCATGAGTGCCTATATCTCCAAGGGCACCGCCGATTCCTGATCGTTTCGGGTCTACACGCCATGCTGCTTGTTTGTGATCTGTTTTTTCTACAGCAGAAGAAAGCCAACCTTGTAAATATTGAACATTAATTTTTCTTATAGTACCTAAATCTCCTTTGGCAATCATGGCTTTAGCTTGTTTCACCATAGGATATCCTGTATAATTATGAGTTAAAGCAAAAACTTTACCGGTAAACTGTACTATTTTTTCCAGTTCGATAGCTTCTTCCATGTTTAAAGACAATGGTTTATCACAGATCACATGAAAACCATGTTCTAATGCCATCTTTGCAGGGGGGAAATGCATGTGATTTGGAGTTACAATAGCTACAAAATCCATTCGTTCATCTTCAGGAAGTTTAGCCTCTGCTTTAATCATTTGCTCATAACTACCATATGCTCTGCTTTTTGGTATACCAATAGCTTTTGCAGAAGCAATACTTTTTTCTTCGGTACTTGAAAAAGCACCACAAACTAACGAAATCATTCCATCTAAACCAGCTGCTTTTCTATGTACATCTCCTATGAAAGAACCTAATCCTCCACCTATCATTCCCATTTTTAATCGGGTCATATCTTTTATTCTTTATATTCTATTTTTTCATTTTTGAAGAAAACGGCGAAGAGTATCATCACCGCTGCTGCAAATATAGCTGGGAAAGTCCAGATACTTATCCAATCATGACCTTCTCCTACAATATTTGCATCTGTTATTTTTCCTGCTACGTAAAAACCGATAAGCATTCCTAATCCATAAGTGGCTAGGGTGATTAAACCTTGAGCGGCACTTTTAAATTTCTCACCAGCCTTACTGTCTGTATATATTTGGCCCGAAACAAAGAAAAAATCATAGCATATGCCATGCAATGCAATTCCTGTAATAAGCATAAACACTAGTTCTCCCGAATTACCATAAGCAAATAGCAAATAGCGTAATGCCCAGGCTAACATACCTACTAGTATGGTTTTTTTGAAACCAAACTTTTTAAAGAAAAAGGGTAGTAGTAGCATGAAAACGACTTCTGAGGCTTGACCAATGGTCATTTTTGCTGCTGGGTTTGGAACTCCTACTTCACCCAAAAATTGGCCAGCATGCTGATAATAAAATGCTAAAGGAATACAAATAAGAATAGAGGCAAGAAAAAAGAACAAAAAATTTCTGTCCTTTAAAAGTTTTATGGCATCTAACCCTAGAATATCAGAAACACTAATACTTTGATTTTTATCAACTTTAGGAGGTGTTTTAGGCAATGTAAAACTAAATATACCAAGAACAGCAGAAGCTATTGCTGTCATTAAAAATGTATTTTTTAGCATTCCATTAGCTACTGCATTTTCAGAATCCCAATGAAAAACGTAACTAATCACCAAACCAGCGACGATCCATCCTATAGTGCCAAATACTCTTACAAAAGAAAATTCTTTGGCTGGATCTGTCATTTGATTAAAAGATACAGAATTAACTAGCGCTAATGTAGGCATGTATGCAATCATATATCCTAGTACATAAGGATAAAATGCGCTAAAATCTGAGGCATTAGCCATTTGATACATTAAAAAGGCACCTATAATATGTAAAATACCAAGTATTCTTTCTGCATTAAAAAAACGATCTGCCACTAATCCAATAATAAATGGTGCAATAATAGCTCCCCAAGATTGGGTAGAGTATGCCATTGCTGTTTCGGCACCACTTGTATTAAGTGTGTTGGGTAAATATATCCCCATGGTTACAAACCATCCTCCCCAAATAAAAAATTCTAAAAACATCATCAACGATAGTTGAAACTGGGCTATCTTATTCATAAATGGTTAGTTAAGTTGTTTAGCGGCATTGATTAATAAATCTCGAGTAGCTATTATTCCTTTGATTTCTTCAAGTTGCTCTCCTTCATATTCGACACCAATAAAACCCTTATATCCTGCTTTTTTAACAATGTCGAGCATTTTTTTATAGTCTATTTTTGTTTCATTACCTTGGGCATCAAAATCATGAGATTTAGCACTTACGGCTTTTGCATAAGGCATCATTTCTGCTACTCCTTTATATTTAGGGTATTCCTCGATACAACTAGCTCCCCATCGCACTCCGTCTTTACGTTTTAGACAAAAGTTTCCAAAATCGGGTAAAGTACCACAATTGGGTTTGTTTACTTTTTTCATGACTTCAATTAATAAGGATGCATTGGAAGAAAGGTACCCATGGTTTTCTACAATTACGTTAACATCTTTTGATGCTGCATAATCTGATAGTTTGCTTAGACCGTCCGTAGCAACATCTACCCATTTGTTCGGATCATTTGTACCAAATAAATTTACTCTAATAGAATGGCAACCTAAAAACTTTGCGGCATCTACCCATTTTTTATGTTTTTCGACAGCTTCATTTCGTTCATTCTCATCTAGTACAGCAAGATCTCCTTCGCCATCTACCATGATAATTAGATTTTGCATTTTGTACTGTTTACTTTTTGCAAGTAAGACCTCTAGTAATTGTTGCATTGCCTTTTTAGGGTCAGCATCTTTTTTGAGATCCTCTGCATATAACTGACTTACATATTCAACTCCTTCAAAACCTAATTCACTAGCTTTTTGTGCAAAATCTTTAGGATCAATTTCTCCAGACTGCATAGCTTTATGCAGTGACCATTGTGCTAAGGATAGTTTAAAAAAAGGTTTAGCTATTGTTTTCGAAACTTCTGTTACAGGTTCTTTATCGGTATTTTCAACTTCGATTATTTCTTTGGTTTTTTGTTTACAAGAGCCTAAAATCATTAGTAATATAAGCCCATTAATGATGGTTTTGTGCATGGTTATTGTTTTGTTATTCCTATGTTTATAGTGACCAGGCTTTACCCTGTGTTAATTCTTCTAAGGAGTCGCATCCTACTTGTCCTCCTGGTACAGGAGCATACGCTAATACATTTTCACCAATTTCTTGACTTGCTTTAAATCCCCAGATAGACATGTCTCTTACTGAAGATAAATAAGAAAAAATACGAGCATCTTTAGAGACTTTTTCTAAGTCTTCTGGTGTTTTTATTTCCCATATTTCTTTTTGATAAGCTTCTTGTTGTTCTTTAGAAGATCTAAGGTATTTGTTTAAAATAGCATCATATTCTTCGATTTTCACTTTTTTAACAGGCTTATCTTCATTAATACCTAAAGCTTCTGTTAGTAATGTTGCATTTTTTTTGAATCGTTCACTATCTTTTTGTTTAGGGACATTATTAATAAACTTGTCTATAAACATAGGAACATTAAGAGATTTAGCTCCTGGAATATCTGTTTCGGGAATGATTAGATCAACAATTTGATCTAATATTTTGGCTTCGTTTTCTGAAAGTAATTCAGGTGTCCAATTTAACTTAATTTCACTGGTACAACTTTGTAAAATACTTAACAATGTTGGAGTAGCCGCAATGTATCCTGCAGATAGTCCAATATTTTTTAAGGCTTGTCTTCTATTCATAATCATAAAGAATTAAGCGTTTTTTTTAATTTGTTGTGCTGCATGGTTCGCAGCTCTTGCACTAAAAGCCATATATCCTAATGAAGGATTTACACAGCTTGCAGAGGTCATAAAAGCGCCATCGGTAACATAAATATTTGGGACAGCATGGATTTGATTATGTTTATTAAGTACAGAAGTTTTAGGATCTCTACCCATTCTGGCCGTACCCATTTCGTGGATTCCTAATCCTGGTGCACCGATAACATCCCAAGGTTCTACATCAGTAAAACCAGCTTTTGTTAGCATTTCCATTGCTTGCGATACCATATCTTTGCGCATTTCGAGTTCATTTTCTTTAAACTCAGCATCAAATGTAATGGTTGGCAGCCCCCATTCATCTAATTTGTCATAATCCAAAGTCATTTTATTTTCATGATAGGGTAGGCATTCTCCAAAGCCCATTAATCCAATTCTCCATTTACCGGGTTTTAGTATATTTTCTTTAAGCTCCGTACCATAACCTAATTCGGCAATTGTTTCTCTCCAATCACTTCTACTGGCACCTCCTTGATATCCATAACCACGTTTAAATGTTTTTTGATCAGTATCTCCGCCAAGGTTTCTGAAACGAGGAATATAGATTCCGTTGGGTCTTCGACCTTTGTAGTATTTATCTTCAAAACCATTGTAAGTGCCAAAAGCACCGGCAGTAAAGTGATGATCCATGATATTGTGGCCTAGTTCTCCAGAATCATTTCCTAATCCATTAGGAAACCTTTCTGATTTTGATTGCATTAGAATACTAGCCGAAGCAATTGCTGAAGCGCATAAAAAAATCACTTTAGCAGTATATTCCATAGTTTCTTTAGTCTCAGCATCTATAACTTTAACGCCAGTAGCTTTACCAGTCTTGTCATCATACATAACTTGATGTACAATCGAGTTTGGACGCAATGTCATATTACCAGTTCTTTCTGCGGCAGGTAGCGTCGAAGAGTTACTACTAAAATACGCACCAAAGGGACAACCACGCATACAACGATTTCGATATTGGCAATTCATACGCCCCTCAAAAGTTTTAGTACCTGTAATATGAGCCGTTCTTCCAATAGTTAATAATCTATCGTCGTAATTTTCTGAAATATTAGATTTTAAATGATCTTCAACACAATTTAACTCCATAGGAGGAAGAAATTTACCATCTGGTAACTGATCTAGTCCTAGTTTCTCGCCACTTACTCCAATAAATTCTTCAACTTTATCATACCAGGGAGCAATGTCTTTGTAGCGTACAGGCCAATCTACAGCAATTCCTTCTTTTTTATTGGCTTCAAAATCAAAATCACATAAGCGATAACTTTGTCGCCCCCACATTAATGATCTTCCACCTACATGATATCCGCGAATCCAGTCAAAACGTTTTGTTTCATTGTATGGGTGTTTAAGATCATTTACAAAAAAATGGCGATGTTCTTTTGCAGTAACATAACCGGTTCGATGTTGTTTTTCTTGCTGGGCAACATCCTCTCTAGTGGGTCTACCTTTAAAATCTGAATCCCATGGGTCATCATTCATAGTAGTATAATCATCGATATGGCGTACCATACGCCCTCGTTCCAAGACTAATGTTTTTAGTCCTTGTTCACAGAGTTCTTTGGCGGCCCAGCCACCACTAATTCCCGTTCCTACAACTATTGCATCATATTGTGGTTCATTTTTCATATAAAACTGACTATTTTTAAGCGATTATTCTAAAGTTCTAAACCATTCTGCCATAGCTCGAGCTTCATTTTCGGGGATATTTTGATTGATCATGATCGTTTTATTGTATTCTTCGAACAAAGCTTTGGCTACTGGATCTTTTTTTAACATTTCATCAGGATTCATTATCATATTCATAACCCACTCTGGACTACGTTTCTTATAAATTCCAATCATAGGTGGACCAATGAATTTTTTATCAACTTTATGACAAGCAACACATTTAGATTTAAAAAGTTGTTCTCCTGTGTTGGCGAGAGCTTGATCTATTTGATTCGAAAAAGTTATTGATTTTATAGGTCCAATCCCTTTATTATCTAACATAACTGGTACTTCAGAATTTTCTGTAGTTTGGACACTCTTTTTATCTTTTTTTGTGCCAATGGTAATAGATTCTTTATTGGCTTTTTTTTCTTTTGAACAGCTTGCAAGTATGAAGCAAGCAAAACAACTAATAATTAGTATTGATGATTTGATGTGTTTATTCATTTTTATGATGGTGTAAATCGTGACGATGATCAAATAACTATTCTATAAAATTATAGAAATTCAGTATTAAATATAGTGATATCACTTACGTTTTAACATTATAATTAACGATTTTATGACGTTGTACATATTTTGTTATGTTTTGATTTTTGTAAGAACCTACTTTAATTTCAGTATTAAAAGGTTATACATGTGAAAATAGAGTAATTTGTATTTCTCAAATCTATTGTTAAGATTTTATATTCTTTTTAACTTATTATGCTATTTTTTGCATTAAATTGTCATTAAGTTGTTTTTAGACAGATAATTTAAAGTATGCAAAAAGCTTCATTTGAAAAAGTAATATCTCAATCTGGTTCATCTTTTAAAGCGTTTTATTTTAAACCTCCTTATATGCCTTACGGGGGGAGATGGCATTTTCATCCAGAGTTTGAAATTGTATATGTACCAACTGGTAAAGGAAAACGATTTATTGGTACTAGAATCAGTCAATTTAATGATGGAGATTTAGTTTTGTTAGGTCCTAACATACCACATAATTGTTTTAATGTAGGTTTTGAATCTGAGAATTATGAGGAGTACGTAATTCAGTTTAAGGGTGAAGATATTATTGAGGCTAGTAAATATTTTGTAGAATTTGAAGGAGTGGATAGACTTTTAACTATGGCAAGTGCAGGTTTAAGTGTTAAAGGAGTTGATAAACACTTAGTGGGAGAAGAAATAAAACAAATGATAGGATTACCCCCTCTAGAAAGACTATTTAAACTTTTTAAAGTTTTACAATTATTTACTAAGGTTTCTTGTCAAAGTTTAGACGCCCGACAATATCTATCACTATCTGTTGTAAATATTGGTAGAATAAGAGAAGTTTATGAAATTATTCAAGACAGATATCATGCTAGTATATCGACAAGAGAAGTAGCTCAAAAAATTGGTATGACAGAAAGTTCTTTTTGCCGTTTTTTTGTAAAAAGCACGGGGAAAACATTCAAGCAAGTACTAACAGAAATTAGAATACAAAATGCATGTAACCTATTAGTCAATACTGATGCTACAATAACAACAATAGCTTTTGATTGTGGTTTTAATAGTGTTTCACTTTTTAATCGACTTTTTAAAAGAAATATTGACGAAACTCCTAATCGATATCGTCAAAAATATATGGATCATGTTCAGGTTTCTTTACCTGCGAAAATTGCTTAGGATTTAATTCAGAAAACAAGGTTTATTCGATAATCGAGATTTAAATGCTCCGAGGCTTGCCCCGAAATCAAAATTATTTTCAAACCGATGCCCCGCGGTAGTTTACTAAATTCCAAATTTCTCTTTTTGAGAACTGTGTAATGGTTCAATTTTACTGCTTTTTAAAAAACTAGATATCGATATAGGTGCAGACCATATATGAATATTACCATTCCAAGAACCTGTTATGATAGTATTTCCATCTGGAGAGAAATTTACAGCATCAATACCATAGATAGAGTCTTTAAAAATGTGTATAATATTACCAGATAAATCCCAAAGACGTACAGTTTTGTCTAATGATCCGGTAAGTATCATAGTGCCATCTGGAGAAAATGCTATAGAAGTAATTCCTTCAGAATGACCTTTAAATTCCTGAATAAGTTGTCCTTTTAGATTCCATAAACGAGCAGTATTATCTAAAGAACCCGTTACAATTGTTTTTCCATTAGGAGAAAACGCACCAGAATAGATACTTTTTGAGTGTCCTTTAAATTTTTGGATGATATTTCCTTGTACATCCCATAATATAGCTGTCTTGTCATCTGATCCTGTAAGTATTGTATTTCCATTTGGAGAAAAAATAGCATATGAGACTCCTTTAATATGTCCTTTAAATTCTTGAATAAGGTTTCCTTTTAAATCCCATAGTCGTGCGGTTTTGTCCTGAGAACTTGTAAGTGTTTTTTGACCATCTGGAGAAAATGAAGTACTAAATATATTACCGTTATGTCCTATGAATTTTTGTAAAATAGTTCCTCTTAGATCAATCAAAAAGGCAGTGTCATCTGCAGATCCGGTTAGTATAGTTTTTCCATTTGGAGAGAAAGAAACTGTAAAAACAGCTTCATCATGCGCTTTAAATTCTTGTATAAAACTTCCTTCTTTGTCCCATAGGCGTATTTTTTTATCTGCAGAACCTGTAACTATTTTACTTCCGTCAGTAGAAAACGAAACGGATTGCACGACATAATTGTGCGCTTTGAATTTTTTAATTAATTTTCCTTTTAACTCCCATAACCGAACAGTTTTATCAAGAGAACTTGTTACTACAGTTTTATCATCAGGTGAAAAGTTTGCCGAAAAAATAAGATCAGAATGTCCTTTAAGGTGATAAAGAGATTTTCCTTTTAGATTCCAGATACGAGCAGTTGAATCCATAGAAGTGGTCAGGATAATGTTTCCATCATTAGAAAAGGAAACAGAAGTAATGGTTTTAGAATGCCCCTTAAACTGCTGAATAAGTTTCCCATTTAAACTCCATAAACGTGCTGTATTATCTCCTGATCCAGTAAGAATCGTTTGGCCATCGGGAGAAAAGACAACCGAAGTTACATCACTAGTATGCCCTATAAATTCTTTAATAAGATTTCCTTTTAAATCCCATAGCCGGGCTACTTTATCACCACAACCCGTAAGTATCGTATTTCCTTCTGGAGAGAAAACCGCAGAAGAAAGATATTGGGGATGGTCTTCGAATTCTTTTAGGAGATTACCTTTGATATCCCATAACCGAACAGTTTTATCCCAAGAACCAGTAATTACTTTATTTCCATCTGGCGAAAAAGAAATTGAGATTATTCTTGCTGTATGCCCTATAAATTTTTGAATGATATTTCCTTTGAGATCCCATAAAATAGCTGTTTCATCTTCTGATCCAGTCATAAAAGTTTTTCCATCGGGGGAAAATTTGATAGCAGAAACAACATCAGAGTGTCCTTTGAATTCTTTAATAAGATTTCCTTTTAAATCCCACAGTTTTATGATACTATTTTCAGAACCTGTAATAATAGTTTTTCCATCTGGTGAAAATACAGCACTGTAGATCCCTTTTTCAAATTTTCCAATGTTCTTATAAAAGACATTTTCCTTATAAATCTTGATCCTATCGGTATTAATTTCTTGGTTAAAAGGTAATTTATCTAGGGCCGCATCTGCCAATTGTAAACCTAATGTAGGGTTATAGAGGCTTTGTTTATTTGCTTCCATGATAAGATAATTACCTAATGCACGATTGCGTTCTGTTATTGCAATACTTTTTTGTTTTAAAGCATTATCTCTTTCTATCTGGGCAGTATCTTTTTGTAGTTTTGCAAGAGTAGCGTTATACTCGGCTTCTTTTCTAGCTTTTATAGCATTATCTCTTTGTTTTGAAGCTTCAAGAGCAGTACTATCGGCTTTTAATCTATTTATTTCTGCTTTTTTAGCGTTGTTAATGGCTGCTTCTGCATTTTTTGTTGCACGTAATCCTAGTGAAATCGATAAAATTGCAAGTATTAATAATACACTTATAGCACCATTTCTAATCCAGATCATTTTACGATGTGCTAACACAGCAGCACTTGCCATATCTTTAGGTTCTTTTTTGTGCAAGTGTGCAGCAATTTTAAGAACTTCTTTTTTGAAAATAGGATTGTTCAAAGATAAATCTTCATGTGTCTTAGATGTTCGTAAATCTATAAAAAATGGTTCTTGAGAAAATGCTCTATCTAGAGCATCAGGAAGTGAGTTGTTTTTTGGATCTGAAAAAGTATGGTTCTCATCGTCCCAAAAAATATCTCCCTCTGTTAAAACAATTAATAAGGTGTCTAGTGATTTATGAGCTAACCAATAGTCTACCTCTTTGTTAACCCATTTTGAGTTCTCAGATAGAGGAGAAGCCATATATATAAGAAACTCAGATTTATCTAATGCTTTTTGAATATTTGACCACAAATGGGGAGAAACTGATAAACTAGTCGTATCTCTAAATATATTTAGGTTTCTAACTTTATACCATGGCTTTGCAAATTTTTCTAGAGCAGTTTGAAGAGCAGGAGCCAACATGCCATCAGCAGCATGAGAGTACGAAATAAAAGCGTTATACATTGATAAGGTTTTAAGCTTGCTATCTTTTCAGCAACGATATATAAAAACAATTTAGATGAGTAACATTACCCATAAAAATTTGTTTTTTTAACATTGCAATTTAACTATTTCATATTTTTTTAAGAATATGCCGGAGCAAAGAAAAAAATAAATACTAATTTGTTTATTTTGAAGTTGTTAGATGGTGTTGTAATTAAAATTAATATTATACGACTATTAAAAGAGGTACGAGTTTTTATACCGATTTAATGGTTTTTTATGATTTAAAATTATAGAAATCATAATTAAGAACACTAAATTTGTAGGCTTTTAAGAAAAATTGTTTGTGATACAGGATATTATAATTGCTATTTTATGGAGTTTATCTCCTTTTGGAGAGGCTAAAGTTGGAATACCATATGGAATGTTTAATGGAGTAAACATCTATTTGGTATTTGCGGTATGTTTTTTAGCCAACGTTCTTGTTTTTCCTATCATGATATTTTTCTTAGAAAGAGTGAATAATTATTTACTAAGATGGAATTTTTACAAAAAAGCGGCAATTTTTGTGGCTAGACGAGCAAAAGGAGGATCCGGAGAGAAAATTCAAAAATATGGTTTTTGGGGTCTTTTATTGTTTGTAATGATTCCCCTTCCTGGAACTGGAGTTTATGCAGGTAGTATAGCAACGTACTTATTTAAAATAAAAAAGAGAAAAGCCTTTGTAGCAAATAGCGTAGGCATATTTTTCTCATCAGTAATTGTTTGGGTTACTACTTTAATAACGATGCAAGGTATTTCTTAAATAGCCTTTTGATAACGTATTGTTTTCTTCAAAATTGATGGTATGATCTTATACCAACTTAATAGAGCGAAATTGTTTTTTTACTTCTTGACTGCATTCTACATATATTAGAATAATTAAAAGTTTGTTAAGAACAGGATATACATAGATTGATTTAGTACTTTAGGTTAAATCATAAATGCTAATATTGTGAGATTCTGTATTTTTTTAGTCATTATAACTTCAACTTTTTTTGTTTCTGTTGCACAGGAAAAGCCTACAGATTTTTTATCTAAAGAGTTTCATAAAGGTAGAAGAGATGCAGTCAGAAAACTAATGCCAGCAAATAGTATTGCAGTTTTCTTTACAAATCCAGTAAGAAATAGAGCTAATGATGTAGATTATGTGTATCATCAAGATCCTGATTTTTATTACCTGACTGGTTACCAAGAACCTAATGCTGTTCTTTTGATTTTTTCTGAAAATCGAACAGATAGTGATAATGAAACTTACAACGAAATAATTTTTGTTAGAGAAAAGAATGCCCGTGAAGAAATGTGGAATGGGAAAAGACTTGGTATCTCAGGAGTAAAAAATAAACTAGGCTTTAAGCAAGTTTTTAGTACTGCTGATTTCTTTAATTTCGAAATTAATTTTGACGTTTTTGAGTATGTAATGGTATATGATTTTAAGAATGATTATAGAGACTCAAGAAGTAATAAAGAGGATTTGTTTAATCTAGTAAAGTTCTTTAAAACAAAAGTAAATTATCCCGCCGATTATGACCCTGTAAAGCAACAAGTTTATACAAGAATAATGGCAACCGAAATTGAAAATAGTGCTAATGTTGCCCAAAGTTTAGGTAGAGTACTTAATTTTTATGAAGATTTAAAATCGGATGAATTGATTAGTGGATTTATTAATGCTAAAGATGATGCTATTCGAAAGGAATTAAAGGAGAAAATGATATTAAAAGTTGCTGAAAACAAATTGAATTCTAGTCTGTTGGAAGAGATTATGAATACATTAAGAGAAACAAAAACTAAAGAAGAATTAGTATTGTTAAAAAAGGCTGTAGAAATCTCTGCAGTAGGACAACTTGAAGTCATGAAAGCAATGAAACCAGATATTTCTGAAACCGAGATACAGGGCATACATGAGTTTGTGTATAAAAAGTATGGAGCAGAATATGAAGGATATCCGTCTATAGTAGGAGCAGGAAATAATGGTTGTATCTTACATTATATAGAAAATAATAAACCAAAAGTCGGAGAGAGGGAGCTAGTTTTGATGGATTTAGGGGCAGAATATCACGGTTATACTGCAGATGTAACAAGAACAATACCCGTTAGCGGAAAGTTTACTAGAGAACAGAAACTTATATATGATTTGGTATATGAAGCCCAAGAAGCAGGTATAAAAGCGGCAGTAGTTGGAGCTCCTTATAGCGCTTCAGAAAAAGCGGCTAGAAAGGTCATTAATAAGGGTTTAATTACATTAGGTATTGTAAAAGAAGAAGAAGAAGAGGCTAGAATGTATTTTCCGCATGGTACTTCTCATTATTTAGGCTTGGATGTTCATGATAAGGGTACATATGGCAACTTTAAAGAGAACACTGTAATTACTGTCGAACCGGGGATTTACATTCCCGAAGGAAGTAATTGTGATAAAAAATGGTGGACTATAGGTGTACGAATCGAAGACGATATTTTAATAACGAAAAATGGCCCGATAAATCTATCCGAAATGGCACCAAGAAAATCTGAAGATGTTGAAGCAGCTATGAAACAAAAAAGTGTATTAGATGATTTTAAGCTGCCAGTATTGGATTAGTTTTATTTTAAAAAGTTAATGATTTATAGTTGATTAAGCCGCATTGTCTTTTTTGTTGGATAAACTTTTTGCCCAAGATATGGCCTCAGACAAAGAACTAAAACTTTGTAGTTTATTACGCATAAAAAGCTTTTCAAGTAATGAGTTTAACATCCCTTTCTGATTATAACTTACAATGCCATATCCCTTTAGCAAATACCTATTTTTGTAGAATTTTAGCCAATCACTAGGCACCACAGAATAAGGATTAATACGATTCGTAATATATACTAAACCTTGCCCATTTTGATCATAAAGTTCACTTAATTCTTCAACTAGTATCTTTGCATGATCTTCCCAAGTAAAAACAACATCTTTATTTACTTCTCCGATTACATAGGTATCAAATAAATAAAAGTCACCAAAGGAGTAATTAATCTCCTGTATTGCATCCTGATAAAAAGAAGAATTTTTCACACTTTCCATGCTCAAAAATAACATAATTATGATTTTATTGAGTGAAAAGTGCTTTAATTTTAGTTAAAGTGTCGATGAAAAGTTATAAAATAGGGGTAAGGTGTTTTTTGAAATATTTAAAATATGAATTCACAATCATAAAAATTTACAAGGGCAGATTGATTAATTCAAACCAACCTGCCCTTGTAATTTATTTCCTTTTACTACAATGGTGTTTTCTATTTCTTAACAAAAATCATAGATTCATTTAATTTATAACCTCGAATAATCAAAATATACACCCCAGATGGTATATCATTAATATTCATGGTTTGTATAGTAGTATTTTTAGAAATAAAAGATTTAACTTTTTTTCCCTGTAAATCTTTTATTTCTAAAGTATGGGTTGAAATTGGCAAACCTGTTATGTTTAGTATATCATTTACGGGGTTTGGAAACAAATTAATATTACTAGAAGCATCAATATCATCTTTATTGGTTATGTACGTAATAGCCAAATGTGGTTTTGATATAGTTCCATTTTCTTTAGAAGCAAAAGCGAAATCATTGCCAGACAAGGTCTCTAAAATAATGGATATTTTATTTCCTGATATATGAGCACTATTTAAAGGTATTTTTTTAGTATCCCCTATAGAGAAACTATCATTAAGACTTCCTAACTGAATTCCTTTGACTGGCTTATTGGTGTTGGACAAGTTATTTTCTGTCCAATTTATTGTATTTCCTTTATTGATTGTAAGATTTCCGTTTCCTGAATCACCATACACATTGAATATAAGATCGGCCTTAGTGATAGTCCCATTAATAGAGGATAGATCAAACATCAAATATCCGATACGTCTTCCGTTTTCTAAACGTATCATAGTGTTATTAAATCGTGCATTATTATCCAGATAAGCATCATGTACAGGAGAAAGGGTTATTGTTTTTTCGATGTGCACAGGTTGAGCTATTTGTACTCTATCGATATTAAAAAGGTAACCTGTTCCTCCTGTGTATACTAATCGTAATGTCTGAACACCTTTGGCAAGTGATATAGAAGTTGTATAGGATTGATAAGAGTGCCAATTGTCATTGTTGGGAATTTCTAAAGATCCTTTTAACGAATCGTTAGAATAGATTTTTATACTACCGCCATTACTGAAACTTGAAGCAAATACTGTAAGATCATAAGTTCCTGACTCCACAACATTAACCTGATAGTTGGTATAGTCGCTGTTACGAATAAATCCAAGATTTTGCCCACCACCAGGTGTGTTTTCTATTTGTAAGTTTCCGGAGATATTAGTAAAAGCTTCGGCTTCAAAATTTCCTGGTATTGTGACTACATTTGCAAGATCATTTACCGTAATCGTTTTTGTTTTGGTAATAGTTTTATTATTGGGTGTCGTTGCTACAGCTTTTAGTTCATATGTTCCAGCTGCAAGATCTAATAACATATGATCTTGTTGTGTCACATTTGCTATACCCCACTCATAAGGAGCGGCTCCTTCTTGTCTAACTAACACATTGTTTATATACAGTTTAATATTAGAAACACGTCCGCTGTTCACAGAAATTACCACACCTAAATCATCACCTTCGTCTAATTGGCTATTAGTTGGACTGGTGAATACAATTTCTGGGGTAAGATCACAAGGAGTATCTGAGGCATTAGGACCTTGAATATAATCAATAAATGTATGTCTGGATGCTGATGTATCTGGTGGAAAATCTAATCGAATTTTAGTAATTGTTTTTCCCATCCAAGTATCAAGATTACTCATATCAAAAACAAGTTCTTCAAATATATTCGTGGTTTTAGGAGTTACGGTTACAGAGCGAGTTGCTGTAAATCCTGTTTGATCCGTAGTTGCCCAGAATAACTGGAAAGCACCAGCAGCTTCGGATTTTGCCCTAATCTTTATTTTTGGTACTTGACTACCGCTAAATTTTAATCCACTTTTTACGATATAAGGATCATTAGAGTTATCCACTCTGACTAACCAATACACATTACTGCTTACATTACTAGCAGAAAAATTAACTTTTTGAAACCCTTCATCCGTTTGATTAAATGCAAAGTTTAAATCAGAGGCATTATTTGGATTTCCGCAAGTTTCTGTTTCGACGATGTCAGGTCTTCCATCACCATCACTATCAGTAGCGGTAATCCCATCAAGATCATTTTTTGTACATGGAAGAGTGGCCGGCTGAAAATTTCCATTATGATCCCAATTTAAAGTAACATTAACTCTGGTGTCACCTCCAACAGCCCTGAACTTAACATAAACATCCCCATTGTTGGCTATAAAATATCCATTATTTGTTGCGTTTTCAACTGCTGCAATAGAATTTAATCGCGGAGATCCATTGACTCTAAAATTTCCTAATTTTCCTAAACCTTTGAAGCATGCCAATCCTAAATCTCCGGCATCCCCTCTATTCCAGATAAGCAATATGCTTTTATTCGCAGGAGCACTATCAAAATAATAGGTATACATAAAATTCTTATTTACAATTTGCGGAAATTTATAAGTGCCAGATGATTTATCTCCTGACTCATAAAAACAAACATCATCTGTACCTGATTTTGAACGAACTACTGATATTCGGCTCCCACTTGCATTTATTCTAGCCATCCATAAGGATGCAAAGTAATAATCTGATCGAGCTGCATTTCTCCAAGAGGGATGTCTATACTCATGTCCATCTCTAAGAAAGGCTACATCTCTAATAAGTGTACCTGGTTTCCCTAAAAAAGTTCCATCATAATCTTTGAAAAATTGACCTATTTTTCTCGTTCGCGTAGCATCTGTGTTAGGCAAAGGGAAAAATCTAAATGGGAAAGGTTCAGAAAATCCTTTGGTAGTTCCACGAAATGTAGGATTGAAATTCTCTGTGGCACCTCCGCCAGTAAGTTGTTTAATCATTTCTGCATTAGAACGATTCCATCCTTCAAAATGGCAATCGATATGTCTACCTGGACCGTCGTAAAACCTAAAGAATTCACGTACACCATTAAAAACACCTAAGTCTGTATCCACATTAAAAAGACTATTTTCTATGGTGAGATCACCAGCTAGCATAGAGATAGTTTTATTATCACTAAAGGCACAATTATAGAAAACTGTATTTTTATTCTGCCCATTTACTCCGAGTCCAGAATAAATTGCCTGATCGTTTCCATAAAATAATCCGTTTTCAATTAATTGTCGAGCGCTTATGTCCCAACCAAAATTAGCCTTTATCGAGTGATCATCATTTAATTGATCAAATACATCAAAACCAGTCATGCATGTATGCGCAACAAATCCTTTGAACTTTCCTAACTTTTCTTTCCAAGGAAGTGGATTGCCTTTATAATAATCAAGTTTTCCAGTGTCGAATAAAGCTCCGTTTGCAGGAAATGCAAACCAAAATCCAGTTCCTTCTGTACCTGCTGCGATATTATTCTCAAAGTAGTTATTAGGATTGGTGATCCAGTACGACGAAGGTGTTCTATTTTGTGGAGCGTTAAATTGATTATCAGAAGGGGTTAACTCTTCTCCTGATTTTGGTCGCCTTGTTACAAATACCACATTATTTCTGAGAGTATTAAATCGTTCACCCCCATCTTCAAAAAAGATCCCATGCCCGATATGGTCATAAGCAAATACCCCATCTACTGTTACATAATCTGTACCATGAATCGTTACGGCACGGTTAAAGGATTTATGTACACTACTGTTTCTTAAGTAACTTCCTTTTGCTTTATCTTCGTTTAGATGCCAATGAAACGGATACCTGCCTAAAATTCCTTTCTGTCCCATTTTGTAGAGTTCTACGTGTTCTACATGAGCAGCAGAATTCTTCATGAGCATAATGTGACCTCCAAATCCAGTTTGTTCATTGTTTCCATCCATTTTACCTTGAATCTTGATATAATGTGATAACAAACCTACTTCTCCATAAATATCTACATTCCAGGTCTTTCCATCTTGAACTCTTGTATATGTTTTAGATCCACCGATATGCTTAAATTTTAGCGGAGATTTTAATGTAAGAGTTCTTCTGTCATCACTAACGGCAGTAACCTCAGCTTCGTCCACATTGTTCCAAGTTTTGGTTGATGAGCTAGCCAAACCCGTAGCGGTAAGCGCAATTTTATCTCCTACTTCCCAATCAATAGCTTCTTTTAAGGTAATTTTAGTAGCTCCTGGATTGGCAGTAGTACTAAGATTGGTCCAACTCTTTCTTTTTTTTCCGTGTAGTTCCAAACGGCCTCCACCCATAACCATGATAGCTTTATAAGATGCAGGGGAATTGTTTATTTTATTACCTGTAAGTGTTATTTGACATCTAACACCATTCGCACTTTTATCTGCGTAATAAGGCTGGTTTTCGGTTCCTATTTCTAGTAAACCTCCATTGGCTACCATAATACTTTGAGCTTGTAATTCGATCCAGGCACCTTGAGATTGATAATTAACAGCACTTAGTGTTCCTTGTACGGTGATGTTCTTTGCTCTACAGGCACCTACCATCTTTAGATCAATTCCTGATGGAATAATGATATCATCATTTGTAGTTGGTTTTATACCATTAGGCCAGATAGATGCGTCTGTCCACAAACCAGAAGTAACTGGTCTAATCGTAGCCATGTTAGCTGAAGACGCACAATCGTATGAGGAAGAGACTATAGTGGTTGATGTTGTTAGATTAATAGCAAAAAGCTTACTGATAAAGAGCATTAAAAACAATATTAATGTTGCCGTAACAAGACTGTTGTGTTTTGTTAGTTGTTTAAACTTTTTTATAGTTATAGGTATTTCTTTCATAATTGAATTCGTTTGGGTTTACAATTAAGATTTAAATTATATTGCTTAGAATGGTATTTAGATATTTTTGATGTATTATTTTCCATTTCTAAACATACTTTGTCAAATCATGCATTTAATACTATTGTTTAACAAACAATATTGATTTTTGAAACCTAGTTGCTTTTATCAATAAAAAATAAGACCCAGATGGTAATTCTGAAATCTCTAGGATCTCGGTTGTATTTTCTGTATCGGCTTCCTTTAAAACTCGTCCATCTAGACTTACTATTTGTAGCTTTTTTAGGCCGGGTAACATTCCAGTAATTGTATATAAAGATGCAACAACAGGGTTAGGATATCCTTTAATTTGTAATATGTCTTCTATGAGTTTTGAACTATTACAATTAGGCTCAGATGAAGAATTACTAAAGTAGATTGTGAAATTTCGGTTTTTCGAAACCAGTACGAAATTGTTTCCATCTCTTGCAACCCAATATGCCCCATCTAAACCATTAAAACCGGTATTATTTAATGTAACTTCTGGTTTTGTGTTTTTTAATTGAAAAGACATCGTATTTTTAAAATCCACATACCAATCTGGTGATCCATTATTAGTATTAATTGCGAATTGATACAACCCATTATTTTGTGGTACCCAATTGATTGTGAATTTTCTGAAATTAGAAAGATCGGGCCCATTATCTCCAAGAATATGAACATTAGAGTATGCTACTTTATCCATAGCGGGTATTCCATTATTTGATGGAGTATCAAAATTACAATCAGTCCCATCACCATCTGTGGCTTTTCTTACGGTTAAAATAAAAGACGCTTCTGCAGTACTGGCATCATTATCTGTTGCAACTACTTTAAATATATGATCTCCTGCAGAAAGGTTAGTTACTTCTCCTGGATATGGAGACCCATCATGTCCCCATTCATAAGGGGCTATATTCTCTTGTCGTATAAAATTGTTATCGATATATAATTTGACATTACTAATAGAACCATCGCTATCTGACGCATTCGCGACTACTTTAAAATCAGAATAGCCTTCTTGAACCGAAATATTTCCTGTAGGAGAAGAAAAGGATACAGCAGGAGGGATGTTTTCATTTGGATTAGTATTGTTTTTAGTGATTAGTATTACCCAATCTTTAGTACCATTATTTGGAGCATTCCCTAAAGATCTGTTACCTCCTCCGCTAATATTTGTTATGGAACCATTTTTCAAACTACCACCATTTCTAGGATCATACCATTGTACTGTAAATTGACCATTTTGTCCATTTAGATTTAAATTAGTAGAACCTCCATTTTTTAGATATACCACATAGGCTTGACCTTGTTTTGCGTAGCAGTAATCACTGGTATTTGAAGACAACGAATTATTATTTCGCATTTGAGTTAATGGAAGATTGGCGATCTCAAAAAACCGAATTGCGTGTCGGCCATAATCCCACCATTTATCTCTACTTCTAAAATCCTGAAGTGACAAGTCTGAATGTGCATTTTGATATCCAAAATACCATTCGTTACCCCATCCACCAGCGAGTAAGGTTGCCCACATGGCATTTTTTCGGCCATCTGTATGAGAATTTGCGGCGTTATTATCTGGTCGAATTGCATGTTGTGCATCTCCAGGTTCGTCGCATGCAATAGCCCATTTTTTTCCGGCATTTCTAGAATCATCGATACCTTCTTTTACTTTACTAAAGACATTACTAAAATCAGATTTATTAGTTTGTAATGAAAAACCGGTTAGTTTTGATTGATTACCTGTGAGGTAATCAGGAAAATCATTTGGGTGTTTATGAATAACAACATGATGACGATAAGGATCATTTTTGAAAAAATATTCTGCCATTGAACGTTCTTGTGTTGGTGATTGGTCTACCGGTTGAGGGCCACCTCCATTCTCTTCTCCTAAGTTCCAGTTAAGTGCTAAATTATGACCAAATCTTGCAATTAGTTCGCGATAATATAATTTACGCTGTGTTCCCGTATTTCCATTGTCAAGTAATATTTCATTTTCGGTCTCCTGAGTTTTAAAATGTGCAAAGATTCCGTTTTGTTGCATATGTTCAATAACAATAGCCCATTGCGCCAGTTTAGAAACATCTATACGCGTGCGTTGATTATTGTTAACGTATGGGTATACATTTTCATCATCTCCATTAATATTCATTGTTAAAAAAGACATTGAATTTAATCCTTCACTAGCGATATAATTTACAGCTCCTATTAACCCTTTTCCCTTACCATTTTTCCAAGTAGGATCGCCATTATTCCAATCCCCGACATGTGGCGCATAATTCTTCCTTCTATTTCCTGCATTGGGGGTATTGTCAAAATCGGTATACGCCAATAAATTCTCAGGAGAATCTGGCCCTTGCTTAATCATATATTCTCCTGTTTCAGCAAATTTCAGGTAATGTTCTCCTACATATTGTAAACGTCCTTTTGCTCTAAAATCTCTACCTGTTTTGTCTGAAGTACTAATCGTAAAAGATCCTGTTTCTCCTTCCATAAAGCCTGCAACAGTTCCTCCAGTATTGCTATCGTTTACTGCCACGTTATTTCCTTTTCTAAAGGAGACTTTGTAGTTCCATTTACCAGTTTTATCTGGTGCAAAATGTACTCTCCATTTATTACCATTGGTAGCTGAAGTTTGTGCTGCTTTGCCATCGGTAGCATAATAACCTGGAACTATGTATGAAGGAGAACCACTTTGGTGGGTAAAAGTTACATTTAATCTATAATTTAAAAACGGATTGTTACTAGCAGTTTCAGAGGTATTAGGACCATTAAACGTTAAAGTTACTTTATGCCATTTTTTTAACTCACCTGTTATAGAGGCATTGGTGTTATTTCCACCATTGTCACATTTAGTTTCTTTGGCAGCAGCAAAAGCAGTTGTATTGTTAACAGAGCTATGTCTTAGCAATATTCTATCGACATTCCATTTTATAGATCGTCCGGATAAAGTTAAAGTATAGGTTTTTCCTGCTTTAAATTTGTAAACAGCATTACGTTTATTAGTTTCTCCACCGGCATCTAATTGTTCTGCCCATCCCCAACCTGTTGCAGGACCACCAAAAAATTTGGTATCTTTTCTTAATAAAGATTCTGGTGCGTCATCATTATGATTATTACCAGAGTTGGGACCTGGATCAAAATCTCCACTCATTTTTACATATCCATCATTATTTTTATCTTGAGGTTGTCCGTCTAACCGTTTTCTAGCTCTAATATATAAACGATAAAATCCTGCCTTATTAATTTTAAAAGTATATGTTAAAGGAGAGCTTGGAGGTCCACCGTTAGAACCATTTCCTGTGAATTCCAGGTGACCAGATCCAGAAAACCCTGGGTTATTCGTTTTTTTCTTCCATAGGCCTAAAGTAGAATTGGTATTTTCGGCTTCCATTACAACAAGACCATCTTTTTCTTCGTAGGTATCACAACTATTATTATCTCCTCCATCAGAAGAATCTGAAACAGAAAAACTTTTTGTAGCTTCATTTTTGGCTCCGTCATTATCGGTAACGATAACTTTTATGGTATAATTACCCTCTTGAACATTTGATATAGTATAAGGTGTAAAGTTTTCTCCATCAGTATCGACTAGTGTACCGTTTACAAAAACTTCGTGTTTTACAATAGTTCCATCTGGATCATTAGCATTGATATCCACAGAAATATTAGCGCCTTTAGGGTAGTTGTTATTACTTGGACTTGTAATAGCGATTGAAGGAGGTTGGTTATTTGTATTACCTGTGTCAGAACAGTTTCTCCATACTTTAATATTATCAAAATATACATAATCGGTAGTAGGGGACCACCAAACTTGATCATTTGCTGCCCCTCCTCGATACGTATTCATAATCAACGCATTAATTTTGACGTCTTTTTTTCCAGGAAGTCTATATGTAATATTGGTTTCATTTAATAATAATTTACCGTCAACATACATTTTTAATACTCCATTTTTCTTTCCTAATGTATTAAGTTTAACATATTGTTTTATGGTATACCATTTATCTTTTTTGATATTTCTAATAATGTCGTAATCAACACCACAACGCGTATTTTTTTCTGGAAAATAGGTGTATACTACAAGTTTTGGAGCAGCAGTACCTGCTCTATTTGTTCGCCACATTAAACGACAAGAAAAGCCATTATCAATATTACCTTGATTTGTAGTACATCCTGACGGAATTGCACCAGGGTTATTTTTAGAAGATCCTCCTAGACCAGGAAGTTTACCGCCAGCAGCCCATTTGAAATTTTTATCAAACTTGACTCTGTATTCTAAAATTGCTTCATCTGCATTATCAAAAGAACTATCAAAAAGAAAACCGCCTTTTCTACCACTTGCTGCATTCTTGATATATTCTGCACGTAATTCTCCATTAATTACACGAGTTTTTTGTGGCCAATTGCCACCTATACCTCTAATTTCACTAGAGGTTCTACCAGAAACCCTAGGAAAGTCACTTTTGAGCATTGATAAAGTATATTCTTTATTTTGATTTGCGTATTTGCTAAAGTTTTGATTAATAACCAGTTCATTACTATTACAATTTTGTGCACGGACACTCGAAACTATAATTAATAAAATGATTAATATCTTTATTTGATTTGAGTTTGTTTTCATGATGAGTTTGTGTTTATACTATTTAGTTTGTGGAGTAGCTATAAATTTTAAAAGCCTGTTGTTTAAGTATATTGCATTATTTTACTCACTATACAAATGATTCAAAGTGTTGCTCTTTGCGTTTAAAGTTTATTCTGAATCAATATTTTAAGTTTAAACAGTTTAGTCTTTGATAAACTTTACCTGTTTTACTTCTTGATGAAGAGACCATATTTTTATGAAGTAAATACCCTTATGTAGTGTATTGACAATCATTTTAAGGTTTTCTTGTTTTGATGAAATTGGATTGGAAATAACTCTTTGGCCATGTAATGTATAGATATCTACACGGTATGCCGAAGAAGGCAAATCTTGAATAAACAATTGATTTTTAACTGGATTGGGATATAATCTAAGATTTTTAGCATTGTTAATCGAGGTTATGCTTTGATGCTTAGCTATCATGCATAAAGGAGGTTGCGATGAATTACTGAAACAAACTAAAGTTTCTTTATTTTGTGATTTCATGATTAGTTCACCGTTTTGCAATGTAACCCAATAAGTATCATCAAGACCATCAAAACCTGTATTGTTGAGAGTTATTTCTGGTTGAGGATTTCTAAGTTGATAATGGGCTGTTTTAGAAAAATCAACATACCAATCGGGATAACCGTTATCTGTAATTAAGGCAAACTTGTATAGAGTATTGTATTTTGCGCTCCATTTGATAGATAGATTCACAAAATTACTAAGAAAACTTACATCTTGCACTCCCATAATGTGGACATAATTATAGTATACATTATCCAATCCCTGTATCCCCTTTGTATCAGGTAAAATGAGTGAGCACGTAGTATCACTTTGTACTGTTAAGGTTAAATACGTTTGATTAGTTTGGCCTTTGTCATTTGTAGCTACAGCTTTAATATTATATACGCCTGGTATGAGATTGTTTAGTTCATTTGGATTTGGAGATCCAGAATGACCCCATGTATATGGAAATTTTCTTTCTTTTCGTATAAAATTATCATTAACATATAATTTTACATCAGAAATTTTACCTGTAATTGATTTGGCTATAACTTCTAAATCTAATTCATATCCTTCTTGAACAATTATATTATTTTCGGGGTTTTTAAAAGAAACTGAAATAGGATTGTTGTTATCGTCTCCATTGTCATTAATTCTTGTTTTTGAAACAATAAAATCATCAAAATAAGCATATTGATCTTTGGTAGGTTTATAATCATTACTACTTCCTCCAAAAAAAGTAGATAAGTATATAGTATTAAGTCGAATATCTTCTTCGTTATTTTGACGATAATCTCCATTGTCTGTGATATCTATGGCTAATTCTCCATTAAGCCATCCTCTCATGATTCCGTTGTTTTCACCAGCCGTATTGAGTTTATGATACACTTCAATATGATTCCATTGACCTTTTTTTAATTTCACTTGATCTGGTTGTGGACCTCCGGGTTCGTTATAGGGATCGATTAAACTCCAATTTACAGAGGCTTTCCATTCACTCCAGGTTGGTCTTGTTTGGAAGTGATTATAAAACTCTAAAAGTCCATCCCGCCTCCACATTAATCGTAAAGACATATTTCTATCTCGTGTTTGATATGCCAATCCTGGTAATTTGGCACCTGCTCTAAATTCGAAATCCGCAGGAATATAAACACGGTAACTAAAATAAAGTTCATCAAACGATTCATAATTCTCCCAATAAACTTTGGTATGCATGCCACTATCATTAGTCTTGACTTTTCCTTTGGGGTATTTAATCTTAAGAACATTCCCTTTATCTTGAAATGAAGATATTGATACTCGCCCCTCATCTGCACCTTTACAAAAGTTTACTTCAAAGGCTTCTTTAAACTCTTCAGCATTATATAAACCGGTTCTTAAGTGGTCAAAATTATTTTTGTATATCTCGTTTTGTTGGCTAAGCAACGTAGTCGTATATAAAAACCAAACCATCAGGATAAGGTTTCTTTTAGTAAAGAAAATCATTGATTTTATATTTTGATTAAATTTCCAGGAGAAAATATTTTCTCCTGGATTTTAAAATTAAAAGAGTGTTATTTTTTAGAAAAAAGCATGGATGTAAAGTATCCCGAACCTCTTATGATAACCATATATAGACCGGTTTCAAGAGAAGATACATCTACTAATACTTTATTGTCGTTTAAAGGCTTTTTTATAATAGTTTTACCTTGTATATCTGTTATTTGGATTAAAGTTCCGTTTGGGGAGATATTTGATATGGTTAGCATTTCATTCTCAATTGGATTTGGATATAATACCATTCGTGCACTTTTACCATCTAGTATAGACGGAGTATCACGGTTACCTTCACAATTGGGTACTATGTTAGAATTATTGAAGTAAATACTGAAACTTTTAGTTTTAGAAACCATTACAAAGTTATCTTTGTTTTTTGTAACCCAGTAGTCGCCATCTAAACCTGCAAATCCTGAATTGTTGATCGATATGCTGGGATTGCTAGAGTTAAAATTATGAGTCATAAAATCTCTTAGGTCGGTATAATAATTTGGTATACCATTGCTCGTATTAATCGAAAATTGATATAGTCCGTTTTGGCTAGGGTTCCAGTTAATTCTAAATCTCCTAAAATTGCTTAGATCTGGGCCGTTAGTACCTAGAATATGAACATTAGAATAAGAAGCCTTGTCGAATGCCGGTAAGGAAGAAGAAGTAGGAGTGCCAAAATTACAACTATTAGGGTTTGGGTTATCCGGATTACCAGAATCGTCAATCTTAGTGATTTTAAACCAATTTATGTTCCAACTCTTACCTGTTGCAACTAACTTTAAAGTTTGATTTCCTGCAGATAAATCAACTTTTGTAGTTATAGTTGTCCAATTTTGCCAACCTCCTGTATTTGGGATTGATGTCTTGTCTTTGGAATCATTATTGATCCTAAAATCCACTTCACCACTATCAAATTTACTGGCTACGCGATATTCTATTTTATATTCAGCTGATTCAGGGATTATTATTTTATATTCTAAATAATCACCAACATCTATCCATCCTACATTTAGACCACCTCCTATATCAGTTGTGGATTGGGTTTGTATACCTTGCATATTGCAATACTCTTCAGCTTCAATTTTTGCAGATATAGCAATACCAGGTCCATTACATCCTTTAGGTTGTTCATCTTCAACTTTAAAAGTAACAACATTAGAAGTTTTTGTTGCCCCATCATTATCTGTTGCTTTTGCTGTTAAAGAATAATTGCCTTGGACTGCATTGTTAATGGTATATTCAAAAGGGAATGAGGTATCTTGACCAATCTTTTGATCGCCGTTAAAGAATTCGACTTTTTCTACAGATCCATCAGGATCAGAAGTTGAAGTATTAATTTTGATTGTACTTCCGGTTTCAAAAGAAGCTCCTGTACTTGGTGTGGTGATTTTTATGTTTGGAGATTGATTACCTCCTCCTTGACACGGTATGATGTTCCAAGTTGGACATGATTGTATCACAAAATTTGTTGTGCCATCACTAATTGGAAAATCATTGCTATTTGGATTCCTGGTATTATTCCAGATATGAATTTCTGATGGACTACCACCTTTCTTTCGAGCAGTAGGTATTTGATCGGCTTTGGTACCTAGATTAAATGTATTGTCAAAAACGGCATTTCTAAAACCTGTATTATATCCCGTTTTTCGATCTTGAAAATCAATACCACTGGCAAGAACGTTAGAATTATCTCTATTAAACGTGTTATTGAAGACAAATGTATACGCTCCTTTAAGGTCTATAAATGCATCTGCACTATTTTCTCCTGAAATTCCCTTAGCAGAAAATGTACAATTTTTAATAATAGTATTTTTTGTACCTTCTTTTACATCTACACCTTCAGCAGTTACATTTGGACCAACTATACAATTATCAATAGTATTATTATTACAATCAGGATTATAAGGATTGTTGTGTTGTTTTCTATCGGATCCGATATAAAGCCCTTCACCAATTCCTGGTTTCTTAATTCCTGTGTTGTATACAGAACATCCTTGGACCAAATTATTACTAGACCCATCTCTTAAATGTATACCTTCTTCACCTATATCATGTACAGATACGTTTACTATTTGACTATTACTAGACCTATCTAGGACGAGACCTTTGGACCCTTCTTTGAGTTCTAGATCTTTAATAATCCAATGATCCCCAAGAATTCTCATAATGTAACCATCGTATTTGTTATCGGGACCTTTCAAGACTGGTCTATTTGAAGCATTTTTACCTCTTATTATTATTGGTTTGGAGGCAGTACCATCAGCACTAGAATAAAAACGAGATGCTTTGCCATCATTATCAGGAAGATCTGTTTTTTCTAATGCAGTATAGGTTCCCGGAGCTATTATGATTTCATTTCCTGGTTTTGCATTTTTCATAGCATTAATGATACAATCCACAGTATTACAATTAATAATACCTCCAGAATTAGGTGGATTTCCGTTATCATCAGACCAGCTCTTAATAATATCTTTAATGAAAACTCCAGTGTCTGTTAACTCATTGTTTTTTAATCCATTAATTCCTTTTCCATTTTTAACAATAGAGGCTCCTTCGGGCTTATCACTTACTGCCCAGTTTACGTGACTAATGTTATTTTGTTTAAAAAAAGCCATCCATTTTTGTGTTTCGGCTTGATCTGTAGCTCCATTTCCATCTGCATTAACAGATCCCCATTCTGTTGCAAATAATGCAATCCCATTATTCATTGCTCTTATGGCTTTATCTCTAAGCCCTTGACTATGAGTTCCTGCGTAAAAATGTAATGTATATGCAGTATTTACATCATTAATAGGATCGTTTGATGCAATATCAACGTCTTGAGACCAAGTTGGTGAACCTACTATGATTAGATTATCGGGGTCTTTTGAGCGAATAGCCTTAATTACAGCAGTTGCATACGATTTAACTTCGGACCAAGATTGGCGTATTGGTTCATTATAGATTTCATAGATGATATTATCTTTATCGCCATACGTTTCTGCCATTTCTTTGAAAAAATCAATAGCTTCATTTTCATAGTTTTCGGCTTCGTGTGTATGCCAATCAATAATAACATAGATTCCCTTTGCAATGGCGGCATCTATAACCTTTTTTATTTTTGTTTTTTGAGCAGAGGGGCTGTCGATATATCCGTTTCCATTATCCCAGCTTTCTTTTACGCCCATCGCAACTCTAATGATAGAACTGTTCCAATTATCAGATAAGTGAGTTACAGTTTCGGCTGCGTAAAAGTCGGAAGTATCCCCGGCATTACTCCAAAATAAACTATTACCCGCAAGACTAGTTGGAGTATTAGTTTTGTCAACTATGGTATTTCCTTTTACTTGCAATCTTCCATGTTTTTCTACAATAGATTGAGCAGAAATTTGTAATGTTAATAGGAGAAAGATATAAAGCAAATGTTTAGAAAGATTCTTGATTAAAAAAGAATAATTTGTTTTCATTGTCATGATTTAGTGAGTTTGTGTGTTAATTTTTAAATTAATGCATACCAATACAGTATACATCATCACATAATAGATGTTGTTCTTTAAAAAATGATATTACTTTTAAATAATTACACGATAGATCATGAAAGAGGAAACTGGATCTAATCGGTGTTTTACACAATAGTTTGTGTTATAAACGAAATTTTACATACTTTGGGACTCTAACAATTTTCATAAAATGTGTTTTACGTTATTACTTAATTTCTCCCAACTTGACTTAATTTAATACAATCAATTTTTGACTATTAATTACAGGGGTAGTCGTAATCAATTTTCAAGAACAATTTTAGGTATTAAATAAATTCTAAAAGTCCGATTCTAGGGGGGAATAAGTACAAATACTTGTTAATCAGTTTATTGCACTTGTTGATCTTGCGACTTTTGATCTGCTGTTAAGAACTTTTCTTTACATAAAGTACTAGTGCAACTCATAATATTAATATAATAATTTGATAAAATAACGTTATATTTATAGATAACTAATCATGGTCATACCCCAAATATGAAAAGAGCAATTACATCAATTGTATTTCTTATACATTTCTGTGTTTTTTCTCAAGAACATGATTTTAATAACTTTATTCATTTATCTGTATCCGAAGGTTTATCGCAAAGTACGGTAGTCGCTGTTGAACAAGACCAATTTGATCAAATGTGGATTGGTACGCGTGATGGGCTTAATAAATATGATGGAGAAGAAATAACTATTTATCGAAATAACCCTAAGGATAGTACTTCATTAAGTAATAATGATATCCTATCGATAAAGGAAGATAAAGAAGGTTTTATTTGGATAGGGACCTATAACGGACTTAATAAGTTTGATCCTAGAACTGAAAAATTTACTAGGTTTTTATACTCTTCTAAAAAAAACACAATTTCTCATAGGTCTATTAGAGCTATTAAGGAAATGAAAAATAACACCTTATGGTTTGCGACTTCTGATGGTTTGTTTATTTACAATCGTAAAAATGATGAACTAATACATTATGATAAAGATGAAAATACGCCATCTCAACTTAGAAGCGACTTCATAATTGATATCTACCAAGATAAAACTGGTGATATCTGGATTGCTACTTCTTTAGGGCTCCATAAAGTTGTTAATTCAGAAATAGATCATTTAAAGTTTGAAAGATTTGATAGAGAGCAAGGCACTGATTCAAATATCTTCATACAGACTATCAATGAAGATGCAAACGGTAATTTATGGATAGGCACTAAATTTAATGGACTACTTGTTTTTAATACAACAAATAAGCGTTTTGCGTCCTATAATGAATTAAATGATAAGAAAATAAAAAGCACCGATATTCGAAGTCTTAAATATGATAAGGATTCTAACCTTTGGATAGGCACTTATGATGGGGTATTTATAAAAAAAGCCAATAATGAACTGATCAAAATTATTAATCAACCAGGAAATCCAGATAGTTTAAGTAAAAATAGTATTAAAGAAATTTTCATTGATAAAAACGGATCGGTTTGGATCGGAACTTATTATGGCGGTATCAATTTATGGGATATTCATAACAATAATTTTCATGAACTTTATCTTACAAAAGGAGAACAATCTTATCACTTGGGTGTTGTGAGTTCAATTGTTGAAGACAAAAATGGTTCTTTTTTTATAGGTACAGAAGGCAATGGTGTAACCGTTATTCAAAAAAATGGAAAAACGAATAGTGTGCTGACTAATGCTTTGAATAAAAAAGTAAAAAACTCTAACATTAAATCCCTTCTTTTAGACGATCAAACATTATGGATCGGTACTCTAAAAGGAGGAATAAAAGAATTTAATATTGTGACTCAGGAATTTAATGAATCTAGTCATTTAGAGCTTAAAGATATACTATCGAATCAGGGAGTATATGCGATCCAAAAAATTAGAAATCTACTCGTTTTTGGTACCTTCGGAAGAGGGGCAGTCATATATGACCGCATCACAAAAAAAATTAGTTTTATCCAGCCTCGTGTATCTGATATCAATTCTTTGACAAATAGAAGGATTCGTAGCATGTTTTCTGACCAATCAAATAATCTTTGGATAGGAACTGATAAAGGGCTTAATAAAGTGTCCTATAAAGAACTTATCGCTAACACCCCAGTATTAAAGCGGTTTCTTTTTGAAGATGATATCGTATATGGTCATAATATTTTATGTATTTATCAAGACCATCAAGGAAGTATTTTTGTAGGGACTAAAGAAAAAGGAATTCAAAAACTTGTTAAAGATAAATTTGAACCATTTAAAATAGAGCTAATAAATGCAGATATTACAACAGTATACAGTATTGTTGAAGATGATCAAAAATACCTTTGGATAAGTTCTAACCTTGGATTAGTACGTTATGATCCAGTAACAAAAAATACGATTCTTTACGATCAGGCTCAAGGATTTTGGGGTAACGAGTTCATAAATAATTCATATCTTAAAGGAAGTAATGGTCATTTGTATTTTGGTGGGGTAAAAGGGGTAGCTTTTTTTAATCCCAAAACACTTGGTAAAAGTAATTACAAGTCTAAAGTTGTCCTAACTGGTATCACTGTTAACGGAAAAGACCCCAATAAGAACATAGCCTTTATAAACCAAATTACTCTTGAACATGATGAAAACTCATTTTCATTAAATTTTGCGTTACCAAGTTACATAAATACTACAGATAAAAGGTATGCTTATAGACTTAAGGGGTTAAATGATGAATGGAAATTTACAACCAATAACGAGGCAAGTTATACCATTCAAAAACCTGGAGATTATATTTTTGAAGTAAAAAAAGTAAACAACGAAAATGTATTGAAAGAAGCATTTACTAGTATTAATATTAGGGTAAAGGCCGCATTTTGGAAAACAAAATGGGCGTTTTTGATTTATATGATACTAACTATTCTGATTCTACACCAAATATATATTAATATCACAGCCAGAATAACCCTTGCTCATAAGTTAAAGTCAGAACGATTAGAGAACACAAGACAAGAAGAAATTAATACCTCTAAATTAGAATTTTTTACCAATATCTCTCATGATTTTAGAACACCTTTAACTCTTATACTAGCACCGCTACAACAACTTATAGAGCGATACAACGGAAGCAGTGATATGTATACCAAATTGCTTTTAATAGAGCGCAATGCAAAGCAGCTGTTAAAGTTAACAAATCAATTACTTGATTTTAGAGCATTTGAGAATAAGCACTCTAAATTAGAAGCAAGAGAAGATAATTTAGTGCGTTTTCTTGATGGAATTTATAGATCATTTCAAGAATATGCGAAAATTGGTAATTACAAGTATTCATTTGATTCTAGTTCTGAAAATATTTTAGTTTTTTATGATGAAATTAAATTGGAGAAAGCCTTTTACAATGTACTTTCGAATGCTTTTAAATATACACCTAAAGGGGGAGAAATTGGTGTAAAAATATACGAAACGGACAAAGAAGTGTTTATTGAGATTTCGGATAATGGAGCAGGAGTTGATAATGAGTTTATGAATAAGATTTTTGATAGATATTATGAAATGGCTAGTAAAGTCGAATATCAAAAACATTTTAATCAAGGAAATGGGATAGGTTTACATATCGCCAAAAAAACTTTGGATTTGCATAAAGGTAAAATAGCAGTAAAAAGTGAAAAGAAGAAAGGAACGACATTTATTATTACTCTTAAAAAAGGACGTGATCATTTAACAGAATCCGAAATAATTACTGGAAAGCAGAATAACAAAGATAGTATAGAGTATAAAGATTACAGTAATTTTGTCGAAAACATCGAAAATATTAACCTAAATACATTATCGTTATCTACCAAGAAAACCAAAATTCTTGTTGTAGAAGATAATCATGAATTCAGAAAATTCATAGTAAATCTTTTGGGAGAATTATATAGCGTAGAACAAGCAGAAAATGGATATGCAGGTTTTAAAATGGCATTAAAAGTTTTTCCCGACTTGATAATTAGTGATGTTATAATGCCAAAAATGGAAGGAACAGAGTTTTGTTCCAAAATTAAAAACGACAAAAGAACAAGTCATATTCCTTTTATATTACTCACCTCACGGTCATCTATTGAGCATAAGTTTATTGGCTTAGAATCGGGAGCCGATCGTTATATCGATAAGCCATTTAATATCAAGGAATTTCTTTTAGTCATCAAAAATTTATTAAAGACGACTGAGCACCTAAAAAGTAAATTTATTGAAAATAATGCCAATTTTGAGGATAACAGAATAGATTCTGAAGAAGAGAATATGCAAAGAAAAGCAATAAGAATTGTTGAGCATCATATTGATGATCCATCTTTTGATATACAATATTTTAGTTCAGAATTGGGGCTTAGTAGAACGATGCTGTTCGTTAAAATAAAAGCATGGACTAATCTAACACCAAAAGAATTTATTAATTCTATACGAATGAAAAAAGCTGCCGAATTTTTAGAAATAGGAGGCTTTAGTATTTCTGAGATTGGTTATAAAGTAGGTTTCAAAGACCCAAAATACTTTTCGAAAAGCTTTAAAAAGTATTATAAGAAGACACCATCAGAATATGCAGAGACGTTTTACTCTTAATATCTTTAGTTCTTTCAAGAGAAAAATAGACTTTTATAGATTAGTTTAATGTTGTTTAAATACAAATGTTAATGAAGAGTTGTCTGTGAAAATTGGACTCTTAATTAAACTATTTTGATTGCCATAAAAAATCTCTATGATCTTAGCTTTGAAAACATCTATCGATGTTATAATTTTGTGGTATAAAACCCTAAAATATGAACAAAGTAAACCTACAAAAAAGAATGAAGCTATTCGGCACACTACTAATTTTGATCTTTTGCATACAAATACAAGCGCAAAACGATCAAGTTACTATTGAACCTATGGGAAAAGAGGAGTTTTCAGTTAGAAGCCTTAATGGAATCCCGTATACATTAGTTGTAGAAGAAAGTAACACCGACGGACAGTATCATCTTGGCAGTACGGGCTATCTTACATTTAAACTAGACGATATGATCCAAAAACGAAGTACAGTTAGGATTGTATTAGAAGAAGAAATTCATGCATCTCTAGAAGAAAAACTTGTTAAACAATATAGATCAGATGTAGATTGGATTAAGTCTTTACTCGATATTAAAGAAGATAGTGAATTTAAAGTCTTTCCTTCTCGTCCTATATTTTCTGATGCAGATTTAGAAAAATTAAAAGGACAAGTATTTGAATATGCTGATACAGATAATAAAGAAAAACGCTTTTATGAGTGGATTGAAAAAATAAATTATTCTGTTGGTGCGGTTCGTTATTTTAGAGAGCTGTATGCAGCCTCTAATGGAAAAAATAATGAACAAAGACGTAATTTTTTACCCATAAATATATACGAAGCACTTAATAGATAAAGATAAAATTTACAACAGGTCATACTCAGAACTGTGAGTATGACCTGTTGAATTTAGGTAATTTGTTGAAAATCAAATTATAGTTTTTCTTGTGGTTTGATTTTAAAAACCCAAGTGTGTTCTAAATTAGTTCCTTTAGGAAATTGAATTTCTAAGTGTTTACTAGTTTGTGTAAATGCTATTTTTCCCTTATACCCTAAAAGTTGTATTGATTCAATATTAATGTTAGAAGTATTTAACGTTCTGATTTTAATGTTTTCAGTAGGAGGGATTAGTATAAAGGCATAAAGATTTCCTTTATTGGTCGTAAAACGAATATCTTCCTGAGTAAAATTTTTATTCTTACTTTCAGAAAGGTGCCCCAATTCTGTTTTAGTAGGACCTTCTCCGTAAGTCTTCCAATGTTTAGAACCATAGATTGCTTCACCATTTAGATCTAACCATTTCCCAATTTCTAATAATGTTTTTTGTTGATCGCCAGGAATAATACCGTCTTTTCGTGGACCTATATTTAGTAGTAAACATCCATTTTTACTTACAATATCTACTAAGTCTGCGATTAGCTCTCCGGATGATTTTGGAATCCAGTTTTTGGCGTAGTACCAAGAATTTTTTCCTATAGAAGTATCTGTTTGCCAATATTCTGGACGAATAGAATCTAACTTGCTGCGTTCCAGATCTAGCATATGAGTACCGATAGGGTAAGATTCATATTTATAATTTTTAGTCTGAAGTACTACCTTTTTTCCTCTTTTTAAACCAGAGTTGTAATAGTATGCTGCTAGTTTTTTATGATATGGAGCAAACTCTGGTCGATCTAAGAAAAAATCAAACCAAAGAATATCGGGTTGATATTTATCAATAATTTCTTTAGTTCGAGGCCACCAAAAGTTTGCTAGCCACTCTGCACTAGCCGGCTCATCAGGTTTATGAGGAGGGGCATAAATATCTGAAAATTCAGGATTACCTGTGTCAAAATATTCTTGTTGATTGTAAAAGTTCCAATTAAAAGCCAAATGAGAACTTGCTCCAGAAATCAAACCTTGCCTTTTAATCTCATCTGTTAATTCTTTAAAAACATCTTTTTTAGGCCCCATATTAACTGAGTTGTATTTGGTTATACTGGACTCATATAAAGCATAACCGTCGTGATGTTCTGCTACGGGAACTACATATTGAGCCCCTGATTTTTTAAATAAATTAACCCAATCTTCTGCATTAAAATTTTCCATGGTCCACATTGGAATAATGTCTTTATATCCAAATGTTTTTTGATCTCCGAAGTTTTCTTTGTGATAGGCTACTGCCGGGTGTGGTTTGTTTTTTGTGATTTCACCAGTTTGTGGATTCATAATCCCATTATCCAAATACATCCAACGCGGATACCAATCCGTATGTAATTCGGCAACCGAATTTGGTCCCCAATGAATGAAAATTCCAAATTTAATATCTTTCATCCATTGCGGGATTTCATAATTACTTAAACTTTCCCAATTTTCTTTAAATTCAAATTTTTCCTCTTTAGCAGTTTGATCTTCTGTTTTTGTTTCGACTTTAGCATTATTTTTTGATTGACAAGCTACTAAACCAATAGTAAATAATATGTAAATTAATTTTTTCATTTTTTGAACTTTTATCAAAACCGTGATTATGATTTTCTTTGAATTTTGAAGACACAAGCATGCTTACCTTTAAAGTTAGCGGGCATTTCAATTTTTAAGTTATGTTTGTTTTGTTGGTATTTTAACTTTGCATCACTACCCAATAATTCTATAGAAAGTATATCATTTGCATATAATCTACCGTAAGATCCTAATGAATTAATAGTAACCTCTCCTTTAGGTATCCCTAGGCAAATAGCATATAGTGTATTGTCTTTTTGGGTGAACCGAAAGTCTTTGGATGTATAAGATGCATTAGTTTTCTTTTCTGAATAATGACCTGTATTGGGTAAAAATGAAGGCCCTTCTCCGTATACAGACCAAGGCATGGTTTCATAAATCGCTTCACCATTGATTTGTAACCAATCTCCAATTTCATATAGTTCTTTTTTTATAAAATCTGCAAAAGCACCATCAGGTTTCGGAGGAACGTTTAATAAAAGAATTCCATTTTTTGATGTAACATCTACTAATATGTCAATTATCAGATTAGCATCTTTAATTCCCATTCCTTCCTGATACCACCAACTAACGGGTTGACAGATATCAATATCGGTCATCCAGGTATCATATGTCAATTCATCAATGAGTCCATTTTCAAAATTTCGCATTCCAATACCAGGGGGGACATCATGTTCTTTATAAACAAATGCTACTTCTTGATTGTTTTTAAGTGCTGTGTTAAAATAATGACTGATATATTCTCTTTGTCTACTTTCATTAACACCATTAAAATAGATCTCTTTAGAGACAACTTTTCCGTTTTTAAAGGAGTTTATATTATGTGCTCGAACAGTACCTCCAAAAGAAACATCAACCCAAGAAATATCTGGACTGTATTTTGTAACCGCTTCTTTCATTTTCGATAACCAAAGATCTAAATGTTCTTCTGTATATCTGGATTGTTTTTCAATATGATTTTTCCAGGGTATGGCGTCTGTTACATCCTCATCATGAGGTGGTCCGTACAATTCATAAAAGTTTGGATCTTTTCTACCAGGATTATCTCTGTCGATAGCAGCACGATACCAATATCCGGAATGAAAAGACATGATGAATTTCATATTGCGTTTTATGATTTCTTTTTTTAATAATGCAGATATGTCCTTTTTAGGTCCCATATCCACGACATCTAATTTAGTTAGGTCGCTATCCCAATGTACCATCCCGCTTCCGTGCCATGAAACTGGCCCTGCAAATTTGGCTCCTGATTTCTTAAAAAGTTCGGCCCATTCAACAGCGTCAAAATTTTCAAACTTAAAATCGCTGATCATCTCATGCTGATATTTGTTTTCATTGCCTTTGATGTATCTCATACTTTCTAAAGAAAAATGAGTGTATATTCCAAATTTGGCATCTTTTAACCATTGTGGTATTTCATGTCGTTGCAATGAAGTCCAAGTTGGTTCATAGGTATCCTGTTTTTTTTGACCATATCCAATAAGTGATATGCAAACCAAGGTTATGCTAAATATTTGTTTCATAATATCTTAAAAAAAGCTTTTTATTTTTGCAAAATCATAGTTTGCCACTTTTCGGTAGCTTTGCTTTGTGGGTCTACTTTTTGAAATTTAGCTACGTATTCTTGCCATTCTGATTCTCGAGGTAGTTTGCTCCATTTTTCTCCATCTTTAGCCATGTCAAAATCTTTTCTTGTATCCATAATCAAGTACGCTTGATATCCATCTAAATAAAGCTCCATATCCTTAATCCCCATTTGTTTCATGTTATTCGTGATTTCTGGCCAGGCTTTTCCAATTCCGTGTACTTGGATATATTCGTCTCTTAATTTCTTATCATTAACTATTTCAAGAGTAAGTACATATCTTTTAGTATCTGTTTGAGTATTTATTAGTTGTCCTTCAGTGGAAGTATACTCTTTTTGTTGGTCCATTTTATAAATTCGCTTTAAAGGAGAGGTACTCGTTAGTATATTATCAATGCCTTTACTTTTTAAAAGCGCTAAAGTTTTAGAGTAATCATAATCAGAAGGAGCATCTATAACTAAGAAGGCTTTTTCTTTAATTTTAAAAACTTGTATAGATAACTCGGTGTCTTTTATATTGCTATTATCTGGTACTGTTTCTGATGGGACAGCAAATGCAAATCTTCTTATCTGATTCTCATCTTTTTTATTATTCGAGCATCCAGTTAGTGTTATCAAAAGAAAGGGGGTGAACAGAATTATTTTTATTATGTATTTCATATACTTTTAATTTTATTACGCTAAAAATTCGATGATACTCCATAGTACAACTAAAACAACCATAATTATAATCCCAATGATTCTATAGTCTGTGGCTGATTTGATTTTGTCTAGGTACGCACTAGCAGAAAAAGTTAGCGCCTTTTGTTGTGTGGTAGGTTCTGGAGTTAATAAGCTTACTGAAACAAATAGGATGCAACAGATTACGAAAGCCCACCATGCTTGCATCATAAAAATAACTCCCCAAGTATCGGTAATTAATTTAGTACCATTTTCATCTGGAAAATCTAATGTAAACATTAATATCCCTATAACAAGGCCTATGGCAAAAGTAATTTTAGCAGCTTCTTTTGTTCCTCTTTTCCAAAAATAGCCAAGAATAAATACTGCTGAAATAGATGGAGCAATACTAGAACCAATTGAATTTACAATCGTAATTATGGATCCTCCTTTTGATCCCGCAATAAGAGAAAACAAAATTGCAATAATCATGACTACAAAAGCAGTAATTTTACCTATAGTTACTAATTTTTCATCTGATGTTTCTGGTTTAAGTCTTTTTATAATATCTATAGAAACTAAAGTTGAAGAACTATTAAGTGCTGCTGCAACCGAACTCATTAACGCGGCTAACAATGATGCAATCACTAAACCAACTAATCCTACAGGTAGTAATTTAGATACTAAAATTGAAAATGTTTGTCCTGTACCAGCAGTGTTTATTTCGTCTTTAAAAAGCACAAAAGCTAATAAGCCAGGTAATAACATGAAGAATACAGGAGCAAGCTTAAGTATTGCAGTAAACATTGGACCAATGCGTGAATCATTTTCTGACTTTGATCCAAGAGCTCTTTGTACGATAGTCTGATCGGTAAACCAATACCAGATTCCTAAAACCGGGTATCCCAAAAAGACCGCGTACCAAGGGATTCCTCCAGTTTGTGCCACTGTTGCATCTGATCTTAACATAGATAAACTGCCAGGATTAATTTTTGATTTAAATATTTCAAAATCTGTAATACCAACCTCTGGTAACATCATTAATCCAAATACAGTAATTAAAATACTACCTCCCAATAGCATTACGGACTGAATAGACTCTGTAACCGCTACGGCTTTTAACCCTCCTAAAATTGTATATAATGCAGTTAAAAATGAGATTAATAATACACCCCAAAGTTGATCTAAACCAAAAAACTCTTTCATAATAGTTGCTCCGGCATATAAACTTATCCCTATATGAATTAGTAATGCGGTAAGAATAGCAAAAACCACCATAAAAGTTCTCGAAACTCCATCAAATCTCCTTTCAAAATACTCTGGAATGGTAGCAATTTTATTTCGAAAATAGAAAGGGGCAATAAATGCTCCAAGAAAAACTAAACAAGGAATCGCCATCCATTCAAAAATCCCATCTGATAACCCGGATGTAAATCCAGACTCTGCAAAACCGACGATGTGAACAGTTGATATGTTTGAGGCAAAAAGAGAGGCCCCTACAACACCCCATCCAAGGGATCTACCAGCCAAAAAATAATTATTAGAAGACTGTTTTTTAAAACCTCCTCCGGCCCATATACCTACGATCACGATTCCTATAAGGTAAATCGCAATAATGGATAGATCTATGATAGTAATATTCATGATTATATTGATTTTTAAAACTCTATTATAGCTTTTACTAAATCTCCACCGTATTCATAAAGCTTTTCGAAGGTTTCGGGAACCTCTTCAAATTTGATTCTATGTGTTATGTATGTTTCGGGATTGATTTTTCCGGCTTCAATTAATCGAATGATTCTGCTAAAATCAGAACTTAGAGCCGCTCTGCTGGCCATAAGTGTTAGTTCTTTTTTATGAAAATAAGGATCATTAAAAACAACATCTCCTTGAAAAAGCCCAATAAATACAATAGTTCCTCCTGCTGCCACATACTTAAATGTATTTAACATTGATGTAGGATTTCCCGTTGCATCTAGTACTACTGTAGGCAGGTCACCGTTCAGTATTTGCATTATATCTTTTTCGATATGATCAGATACTAAAATTGTATCATGGATACCTGTAATTTCTTTAGCTTTATTCAGTTTATGGGTATCAATATCCATAACGAGTACTCTTGCTCCTGTAAGCTGCGCAAATTGAATAGTGCCTAATCCAATAGGTCCTGCACCAATTACTAATACTATATCATCGTGTTGTATTCTAGCTCTATCTATTGCATGACATCCAATAGCTAAAGGCTCAATTAGGGCTAATTGGTCATTCGATAACGTAGCAGAGGGATGAAGGAATTTGGCAGGTATTTTTAGGTACTCTTGCATACCACCATCTACATGCACACCCAGTACACGCAGATGTTCTCCGCAATTAGTTTTTCCTCTTCTTACGGCCTGACCAATTTCTTCATTATAATAAGGCTCTACAGAACAATTGTCATTAACTTTTACGTTGCTTACATGTTCTCCTGTAGCTATTACTTTTACAGCTAATTCATGTCCCAGAACTCTTGGATATTCAAAAAAAGGTTGCTTTCCTTTAAACGCATGTAAATCTGTACCACATACACCAATCTTGTTAACCTTAACCAAAACCTCATGTGGCTCTAAAGTCTCAGTTGGCTTTTGTGTTTTATATTTTTCCCAAACACCAGGCGCTTTTAAACGAATTACTTCCATATTATTTTACTGAAATAGTATTAGTAACTTCCTTAAATATATCTATTGGTAATTTACCTAACTTCCAATCTGATATAGTAGATTGAATTTGTTTTAAAGTTCTTGCTCCCATTACCACTCTATCTGCTTCTTTAATAGAAAATAAATAGCGTTGTGCCAGTGTTGCCAGTGGCATATCGTATTTATCTGCAATGGCTTTCACTTTTTTTGCATTCTCCATATCTTTATGAGTAATCCAAACATCATCAACCCCTTCTTTTAAATATTTGTTATACCGATTTCCAAGAAGTGAAAAATGTAGGGCAGAAGCTGCATAATATGCGATTCCTTCATTTTGATAATGTTGAATCTCTTCGTTAAATACAGATAAATTGCAAGCATCCATTTTTAAAAAGCCAGAAACTACATCAAAATATTCTTTCTTAACATACGGCATAAATGTAGCATTAGGGTTTCCTCCAACTCCCAACATTTTAACCAATCCTTGAGATTTAAAACTTAATAAAGCTTGGATTGTTGATTCGATCTCATGTTCAGGAACTAACTGAGGTTCATGAAGAAATAATAAATCTATGGTCTCCAATCCTAATGTTTTAAGACTATTCTCCAGACTTCTTCTCATCCCTTCTTGAGAATAATCCAACTTTACCTCGAATGCATCGGCTCCTTTTAATCTTCCGATTTTTGTACTTACAAATGGCTTCTTCCCTTTCCATTGTTTTAAAGCTTCACCAACATACAATTCTGAATTAGCATATGATGGTGCCGTATCTAATACAGAAATTCCATTTTCAAAGGCATATAAAAGGGCTTCTACAGATTCTGTAGCATCTACTTTCCCCCATACACCTCCTAATCCAGAAGTACCGTATACTAATCTGCTTTCATTATTAAAAGCTTCGCTTAGTTCATGATTATCGATATAGGATGGTTTCTTCATAGATTAAAAATTTACAGTAGCTCCACCATCAACTGGCAGTACGACTCCTGTGATATATCGTGCAGCTTCAGAACTTAAAAAAACAGCAGCATTACCAATATCACTAGTTTGACCAAAGTCATCCATCGCAATACGGTTTACAATTTGCTCTTTTCTCTTTTCGTCTTTATTAATTGCATTTAAGAACATATTAGACTCAATCCAACCTGGTGCAATAGCATTTACACGAACATTATCTTTAGAATATTCTGTAACTAATGCATTTACCATTCCGGTAAGTGCCGTTTTAGAAGTTCCGTATGCGATTACTTTATCTATTCCAAATAAACCAGCCATAGAACCTATCATAATGATAGCTCCTTGTTTTCGAGCTAACATATATTTAGCACATTCACGTGTTAAGGCAAAAACAGACATTACATTTGTTTGTAAAATTCTTTCAAAATCTTCGTCTGTAGTATCTTGTGCCATTGCTTTATGATGTATACCAGCATTGTTTACCAAAATATCTATGGGACCAATTGTAGATTCAATATCAAGTACTAATTCAGGAAGAGCAGCTTTATTCGTGATATCATTTACTCTATAAAAATTACCTTTTCCTAATTCATCAATTGCTTGTTTAAGAATTTGTTCTCTTCGGCCAGTGATAACAACCTTACCTCCGGCTTCTACAATTGCTTTTGCAATACCAAATCCAATGCCTGTGCCACCACCTGTAATAAGTGCTAGTTTGCCTTGTAGCGAAAAAACAGATAATCCCATATTATTTTATTTCCGTTAGTCTATCATCGATAAAGTTAAAACCCCAACCTGGTAAATTATGAGGTTGCGCATACCCGTTTTGTACCTTCATTGGATTGTCTATAAGAGGATCTACCCAATCAAAAGATTCTGCACCAACTCCGTTTGGAATAGTACAGAGCAAGGGTACATCATAATCTTTATAATAGTGAGGTAATACAGGAAGATGAAAACTATCTGCTAATGCAGCACTTTCTCTCCAAGCCTCGACACCTCCGATGCGTAAAATATCTGGCTGCCAAATATCCAACGCATTTCTGGTTACTAATTCTCGAAGTGGTAGGGTATCAAACTCTCTTTCTCCCATAGCTAGTGAAATTCCTGTTTGATTTTTTAAGATTTGATAGGATTGAAAATCCTGATGATTTACAGGTTCTTCAAACCAATTTATATTTAAATCTTTAGCACTATTAGAAAGTTTAATAGCTGAAGGTAAATCCATTCCTTGATTGGCATCCATCATTATATCTACTTTATCGCCAACTGCCTCTCTTACTTTTTTAAGTCTTTCTAAATCTGTTGCTACTTTTGGAGAACCTACTTTAATCTTAACAGCTTTGAAGCCTCGATTAGCATAACCTGTGACCTCTTCAATGAGTTCATCAATAGAGTAGGAGATCCAACCACCACTTCCGTAGATACTTACTTTGTTTTTAGTAACGCCTAATATTTTATGAATAGGCTCACCAAGTGTTTTTCCCCAAGCATCCCACATTGCTATGTTTACAGCTGCTTGAGACCATCTTAGCAATCCTTGATTACCGAAATACTCGAATAAATTCTCTAACTTTTGATGAACTACTCCGGTTTCGTTCGCTTTATAACCTTTTATTACAGAAATTACATCTTTTAACGCTCCAATAATAGCATTAGGAGAATATTGAAATGATAACAAATAGGATTCTCCGATAACTCCATTTTCTAACTGAATTCTCATTACTATAAATGAGATTTCTGTTAATGTATGTGTAGCGTCCGAAATAGGTTTTTTAAGTTCAGAAGATGCTTTAAAAAGTTTTACATCTCTTATTGCCAAATCATCCATATATAGTATTACAAATTTTATTTTATCAAAGATCATTTAATTATTAAGCAAAATGATACAGCATATTGTACTTTTTATGTACTATATTGACTTTTTAAGGTTTTTTAAGTGGGATTATTTAGTATTTAATATATTTATAGGGTAAAAGTAGTAGTATTTATGAAGGCCCAATTAAAAGAAATTACAACCTCGCCGAATAGTTCTTTAAAGATAAAGGTCTTTGAAGACAAAGAATTTAAAGCACAGTGGCATTTTCATCCTCAGTACGAACTTACATATATGATTCAAAGTACAGGTATACGTTATGTTGGAGATTCTATGCATTCTTTTGAAAGGGGAGATTTAGTTTTAGTAGGAAAAAATGTTCCACATTCTTGGAAAACAATAGATTCTAAAAATGAATATGTTAAGTGCGTTATTATACAATGGGATGAAAAACTTCTTCAGGGCTGGCTGGATAAACCTGAATTTACGGAAATAAAATCTATGTTAAAGAAATCCTCTCAAGGACTTTATTTTGACTATCAAACTGCGATTTCTATAGAAAATTTATTCATTTCTATTATCGATGAGTCTCCTTTTAAACAGTTAGTTAGTTTTTTAAATATTCTTCACGTTTTAGCTACGAAATCAACTACCCAATTACTAGCTGGTCCTGGTTTTGGTAAGGATCTTTCTACTAAAGAAAGTTATCGTGTTAACGTAATTAATAATTATATCAAGGATAATATTCATAATAAACATTCTTTAGAAGAACTTTCGAATAAACTAGCATTAAGTAAAGAAGGCATTTGCAGATTCTTTAAAAAAACATTTGATAAGACTTTTTCTAATTATGTAAATGAATACAAAATAACCTTGGCCAGTAAATTATTGATTGAAACGGACCTATCTGTATCTGAGATAGGCTACAATTCTGGATTTAATAACCTTTCTTTTTTTCATCGACAATTCAATAAATTTAAACAAATGTCTCCTAAAAACTATCGAGAACAGTTTCAAGGACTCTAAATTAAGTAGTTACTTCTTTGCTTTAAGAAAAAATAAAGATTGTTGCTGCTATGGATAGGATTAAAAATGTAAACACATGATATGTCAAGGAGACTTTTATAAAGCTTAAATTTGTATTATTAAAAAAGTAGATTTTGACATTAAAACTTAATATAAATAATCGTTTTACAAAAGAATTACCTGCAGACCCTGTTTTAACAAATACACGCAGACAGGTTAGAGAGGCATGCTTTTCTTATGTAACACCAAGAACACCATCTCAACCGTCTTTAGTTCATACTTCTCCAGAAATGTTAGAGGCTATCGGATTAAAAGGAAATGAGCAATCAGATTATTTTTTAGAAGTATTTTCTGGTGCTAAAATATTACCAAATACAAAACCATATTCTATGTGTTATGCTGGTCATCAATTTGGTAATTGGGCCGGACAATTGGGAGATGGTAGAGCAATAAATCTCACAGAGATAGCACATAATAATAAATACTGGACATTACAGTTAAAAGGTGCGGGAGAAACCCCGTATTCTCGAACGGCAGACGGATTAGCTGTATTAAGATCTTCTATTAGAGAATATTTATGTAGTGAAGCAATGTATCATCTGGGAGTACCTACCACAAGAGCTTTATCTTTAGTACTTACAGGTGATATGGTATTAAGAGATGTCTTATATGATGGAAATCCTGAATATGAAAAGGGAGCAATCGTTTGCCGCTTAGCAGCATCTTTTTTACGTTTTGGTAATTACGAAATGTTTGCAGCACATCAAGATATACCTACGCTTAAGACTTTAGTGGATTATACGATTACTCATCATTATAGTTATCTGGGCTCACCCTCTAGAGATGTATATATTGCTTTTTTTAAAGAAGTGGTTGCAAAAAGTATGGATATGGTAATTCATTGGCAACGTGTAGGATTTGTTCATGGGGTGATGAATACAGATAATATGTCAATTTTGGGATTAACAATAGATTATGGTCCATATGGCTGGTTAGAAGGATATGATCATAACTGGACTCCTAATACTACAGATAATGCACATAAACGATATAGATATGGCACACAACCACAAGTTGTACTATGGAACTTAATAAAACTTGCTAATGCGATATATCCATTAATCGAATCTGTTGAAATTCTCGAAACTATTTTGAATGCATATCAAAATGATGTTGAAATAGCCTATTTTGAAATGATGAAGTCAAAACTTGGGCTTATAGAAAATGATGAAAACGATAAACTCTTAATCGAAGCACTAGAAAATGTACTACAACGTTCTGAAACTGATATGACTATTTTCTTTAGGTTACTCTCACAATTTAAGTCCAATCAATCACTAGAAGGTATTGATTGTATAAAAGAAGCCTTTTATAATCCCGATGAAATAAAAGAGAGCATTAAAAAAGAGTGGACCGAATGGTTTTTAAAGTATCAAACTCGTCTTAAAAAGGAAAATTTAAATGATAAAGAGCGAGCTAATCAAATGAATACCGTGAATCCTAAATATGTGCTTCGCAACTATATGTCTCAATTGGCAATCGATGCGGCAGAAAAAGGAGACTACACGGTGATTAATGAATTATTCGATCTCCTTAAAAAACCGTACGATGAGCAGATATCACATCAAAAATGGTTTGCAAAAAGACCCGAATGGGCAAGACATAAAGTTGGGTGTTCTATGCTGTCTTGTAGTTCCTGATATTTTAAAGTTAGATTATAAAAGTTTCTACGACTATATGAAAGTATAAAAGGGTCTAGAATGGCAAGAAAACTTGTTTATAAAATAATTCATTTATTACCAGAAGGGTATTCTGAAGCAATGTTTGATGGTAAAAGATACGGAATTACCAAATCGAGTTTTAACAATAGTAATTCCTTAAAAATATATGGTGAAGAGTTAGGAGGGAACAATTTTATTAGCCTTAACTATTACCGAACAATTTCAAAAGAAATGCTAAAACCCTGTGAGATGCCAGAAGAAAAAGTCATTCATTTTTTAGAAAATATGGAGGTCATTTCACAATTCAATAAGAAGTAAATAACAATATAAATATTTGAAATATGAGCACTAAAAAAGCATATATAGCAGGTGGATGTTTTTGGGGAATGGAAGACCTTTTTAGAGTACGTCCAGGTATAGTAGATACCGAGGTTGGGTATATTGGAGGTGAAAACGAATTTCCTACGTATCGAAATCATCCAGGACATGCCGAAGGTATAGAGTTAACATATAATCCTGATGAAACTTCTTTTAAACAAATATTAGATTACTTTTTTAGGATTCATAATCCGACTACGATCGATCAACAAGGAAATGATAGAGGGTCAAGTTATCGTTCAGCTATTTTTATTCAAAATGAAGAAGAAAAAGAAATAGCAGAAGCAGTAATCAAGATTGTTGATGATTCTAACAAATGGGAAGGAACTATCGTTACTACTTTAGAACCATTTACAGTTTTTTGGCCCGCAGAACCAGAGCACCAAGATTACCTTGTTAGAATCCCTAATGGGTATACATGTCATTTTGAACGATTTAAAGAAAGTTTCGTTTAATATCTCATTGTAATATTCTAAATAAGAAAGAAAATTTAGTTCTTTAAGTCATACAAAATGAAAAGGAATCAATTTTCAAAAATAAATTTGGTACAAATAGGATAATTGTGTCATATTTGCATCATAATTAAGAATAAAAAACAAGTTTTAAACCTATGATATTATTTTTAACACATAAAAAGGACGCTGAAGAGCTGTTTTTAAATCACGATTATAGGTAGCAGAACTAGAATAAGATATAAAATCAGAAGCGTCCAAGAAATTGGGCGCTTTTTTTATGATCTTTTTTTAGAAAACTACTTGTATCTAATCAAATACCATTTGAGAGATAAGTTTAAGAGTAACAGTTGATTGTAGATTTAGAATATATTCGTAAAAATACGGATAGGGATTGTAGTGACTTTTTTTTAACATAAGTATTTGATTATCAGTAAAATAAATTTGTTTTTTATTTGTGTAATTCAAAAACTAGATTCATATTTGCACCGCAGTTCGAGAGTTGCCAAAAAATAAACCTTTAATAACCGAAGTATTATGACTTTTATAAAATTATATACGATTACTCCAAAAGGACAAGGTCTTTTTTTGAGTATGCTTCGGGACTTCACTTGTAAATAAGTTTCATTATATATGAAAAGAAGTCCGAAGCCTAACTAAAGTTTCGGATTTTTTTATTTATGCTTAAAAATTTCTGAAACCTAATATCAAACTTGATAAATGATATATTACATATAATCGTAATATATGGGTAAGAATAAAATTAAGTTTTTAAAAGAATAGTATACATGTGACTTTAAGTCATATAAAGAATAAGAAGATGAACAATTTATTAGATAAGTATTTATTTCAGGCATTAGATGCATATCCATATAGTTTAGAAGAAGCGGTAGAGTGTTTAAATTATGCATTGTCTTATGATGACAAGAATCCGATTGCGCTATGTTTAATGGGGCAGATATATGCAGAAAGCTTAAAAAACTATGAAACAGCAAAAGAGTATTATCAACAAGCATTAAGTGTGGATTTGTATGCTTTAGAGGTTTATCCAAAATATATAGATGTATTATTATGGAATGAAGATTATGAGGAAGCAGATAAATTAATTGATTTTGCATTAACAGTAAAAGGTACAGATAAAGCCGTTTTATATTTAAAAAAAGCAATTCTTTTTGAACAGAAGAAGAAGTATAAAAGCGCACTTGAGTTCCTGAAAATGGCAAAACAAAATGCCTACAACAATCAATTTATTAACGATTTAAAAGAAGAAAAGACAAGAATAAAAGAAAAGATGCCCAATAAAAAGAAGCATAAAACTTCTAAAACATCTTCTAAAAAATCAAAGAAAAAAGTATCATAGGATATTTGTAATTATGGACTAGTGAATTAATTTGGAAATTAATAAAAAATTCCTTATATTATATAGATATATATGAAACAAAATAAAACACATATCGAACCGAGATTCCTGTTAAATCAGTGTGATACTCGATGGGTAATAAAAATATCCATTCGAAGAGGGACGTATATTAGTTATCATCAATTTTTTAAATGATTATATTTAAAAGAACAAGATATACCTAAAAGGCGTCCAAGAAATTGGACGCCTTTTTTAATGATTTTAATTAGACTGAATACAAATGAGTGAATACATAAAAAGTAGTATAATTTTTGGGGAGTAAATATCTGAGACATAAATGATTACAAAGTGTCCAGAATTCGTGAAAAAACGAACAGGAATTCTTTTGCTTTATTTGTTTTTAACTACTTGATTTTCAGTAAAATAAATTCAAAATCATTTGTTAATTTCAAGAAAAATATTCATCTTTATATCATAATAACAAAACAATTTATCATCTCTTTTTTTCAACTACGTAAAAAGAATGCGTAGTACCCTAAGAGATTTGTATAACATTTAATTAATAAGTAACAAACAACTAACAAAATTAACAATGAAGTATCATCAATTTTATAACAAGGATCAGGAAGCTAAAAAGCACCTGTTGGCCGATGCATTCGGAAGCATCCTTGGAGTTGGGTTGCATACTTCGGTTGTTAACCCTCTTCCAAAAATGATATCCATAATACATGGTGTCAAAAAAAAGAAAAGAGCACTTTTATCCCTGTGTGAATACTCTCATGAAACTATACGTAAAAGTTATAGTACTTGTAATAAAGCTTTTATTTCATAAGCCTTTATTAAAGAGAATTACATAAAAGTTTAAGTACTCTAACAAAGATGGCCCTTTTTGAGTCATCGTAGTTATCAACTAACCAATATTTTCAACATTGATTTGCCTTTATAGGTTACTTTCATGATTTAAGAGCCCATTCTCTTGAAAAATGATACAGCTATAAATGCGTATAGTCCTCAAACATTTATTCTAGATGAATGCTTGAGTATAGACTAGAGTTCCAATAGAAAATATTAAAAGCTGATCCACCAAAAAAATCCAATAACAGCGCGCTATTATCCGAAAAGGGGAAAGTAGGGTAGGGCGACTGTATAGGATTTACTTTCCCAAAACGATCAATTATTTCCCATAGGAGTAGGATGTGTATTGCATATCTAACTGGGGTTTAATCCTATGGGCGTACCCCAAATTTAGGAAAACAAAAAAAACAAACAATCAATTATGAAAACTCTAAAATATGTATTACTAGCCGTTCTATTAGGAATCAACCTTATCTCTTGTGAAGCTCCTCCTCTAAATGAAGAGGTTGGTATCGAAAAAGTTGAAGTAGAGGCTTTTTTGACAGAAGATGAAGGAAATGAAGATATCCCTCCACTGGGTTAGGGCTATTGGAATATTTAACAAATAAAGGACAGTATTTTACTGTCCTTTCTATTTTAAAAAAAATAACTTTAGATTTTAGATATATATGTTGTTCTCCTTAAATTAGTAATTTTTATCCCTAATTAGTAAATGACTTATCAATTTTTTATAAAATTATTTTTTTTTGCTCTCGTATTTTCTATGGTGTCATGTAATAAAACTATAGAAAATAATAAACGCAGTAGCGAACAAAAAGAGGCGATTGATATATATATTAAGAAAGCTAAGAATAAACCAAAATCTCATAGATTAGTTGATATTAATACAGCTATGAAACTTTCAAAAAAACTAAAAAATGAGGAAGAAACAAAAGAGGTTTTGTCGGTTATAAGTTTGGAATATTATTATATGAAAGAATATGACCTGTTTAAAGATGCTAGTTTAGACATGTTACAACTATCCGTAAAGTCAAGAGATTCTATTAGGTTAGCGAAAGCTTACAGTAATCTTGGTTCATATTATAATAGAAAGAATACTCCAGATAGTGCATATTATAATTTTAACAAAGCAATTACTATATATAAAATGCTTGATAAAAAATATGAACTAGATTTAAATTCGACTAAATTTTTTGGAGCTGCATTATTTAATAGAGCCTTGATCAAACATCAATTTAAGGACTTTAATGGAGGAGAAGCTGGTTTAGTTCAGGCAATTGAACAATTTGAAAAAATCAAGGCTAATCTTTATTTATTTTTTTGTTATAATAATTTAGGGATAATATCAAAAGATTTGGGTAAAAGTAATGAAGCACTTGAAAATTATCAAAAAGCTTTAGGTTATGCTAAAAAAATAAATAATAATAAATATAGTGAGATACAAACTTTAAATAATATTGGGGTAGTTTATAAAAATCAGAAAAGATATAAGTTAGCTATTAAAACTTTTGAAGAAGCTTTAAATCATAAAATTATATTAAAAGAGAAACCACATACCGAGGCAACTTTAATAGACAATATGGCGTATGCCAAATTTCTATCAGGAGAGAGAAAGGATATTTTGAAAAGCTTTTTGAAAGCCTTAAAAATACGAGATAGTGTAAATGAAAAGTCAGATTTGATAACAAACAATATTCATATTGCAGAATACTACAAGTCAATTAATCAGGATAGTACAGCTATAAAATATGCCAAGGAGGCAAAAAGAATTGCAGAACTAACAGGGTCTATCAAAGAATTGCTAAAATCATTATTATTCTTAAAAGATTTTGAAGGGAATAAAGAAAGTTTAGATTTTGCAAATACTTATATCAAATTAAATGATAGTCTGCAAAATGAAGAAAGAATAAGTAAAGACAAATTTGCTAGAATACGTTTCGAAACCGATCAAAAAGAACAACAAATTATAGAGGTTCAAAATCAAAACACAATCTATCTTTTAGGGATGTTGCTTTTATTATCTGGGATAGGCTTTGCTATTTACTTTTTTAGACAGCGTACACAACATTTGGCACAACAAAATAAAATGGTGCAGTTTCAGGCCAGTTATGAGACAGAAACACGCATTTCTAAACGCTTACATGACGAACTAGGAAATGATATTTTTCAAGTAATGCTGCAATACCAAAATGATCCTCACGATCCCCAAATTAAAGAAAAACTGAATACCTCATATCTTAAAGCAAGAGACATCTCTAGAGAAAACAATGAGTTTGAAACAGATGAGACATTCTCTGAAGAATTAAACAATATGCTTCATAATTATACTCAAAATGGGATACAATTAATGGCAAGAGGTTTGGATAGAATAGATTGGGATCACATAAGTAAACCCATCAAAATAACAGTGTATAGAGTACTTCAAGAATTGATGACCAATATGCAAAAACACAGTAAAGCCAAGTTGGTGGTTTTAATTTTTTCTAATATCGATAACATATTACGTATCAAGTATTCTGATAATGGAGTGGGAGTTACCAAAGAACATCTTCAATCTAAAAATGGACTCCGAAATACAGAAAAGCGTATTCAAGCTATACAAGGAACACTTATCTTTGAATCCGAAAAAGATAAAGGTTTCAAAGCTGAAATTAAAATCCCTAATTAAAACGCTAGAAAAATGTTTACTAAAGTATTGGTTGCAGAAGACTATGAAATTGCCAATCAAGGAATTATAAGGATACTAAACGATCAAATTGGAATTCATAATATTCAAGAAGCCAAGTATTGTGATGATGCCTACCTTAAATTTCGAAAAGCTTATAATGATAACGATGCTTTCGAATTGTTAATTACAGATCTTTCCTTTAAACAAGACCATAAAGTACAAACAAGAACTTCGGGTATTGAACTTATACAAGATATTAGGAGTATACAACCTGATATTAAAGTGATTGTTTATTCTCAAGAAAACCGACCTGATAAAATTAATATGCTCTTCGAAAAATATCATATTAATGGGTATGTCTGCAAAGGTCAAAATGCTATTAAAGAGCTAATATCCTGTGTTAATGGCGTATATCAAAATCAAAAAATAGTACCGCCAGAGTTGAGTAATAATCCAGATTCTGGTAGTATGATTCATCTTGACGATTTGGATATGTTACTTTTAGAAGAATTGTCTTATGGATATACCAAAAAAGAAATTAGGTTAAAATTAATAGAACAAAACATTACACCTAACGGAGAAAGCTCAATAGATAAAAGAGTAAGTAGACTTTTTGACAATTTTAAAGCTAAAAACACTACACATTTAGTTGCAATTGTAAAGGATCTAGGGCTGTTATAGCATTTTAATACACGTATTTATACCGTACACCTTATAAAAATGTATTTGGATAAAGCATATCTGAAAGATTGTTGTATTGGGTTTTTTTTAAGAAAAAATTTAGTTTTTCTTAAAAAAGAATCCAAAATACAGAAATCTGTAAGGACATTTATGCTAGTCGATTTATGTTTGTACCGCGATAGAAAATGAGTGTTAGGAGACGATAAATTTATTCTTAATCAGGAAGAGATACAAACCAACTATAATGAAGCATAGTGATCAAATTATCCTAACTGGAATCATTGATGGAAATGAAAAGATATTAACTCGTTTTTATAAGGAAAATATACGATATGTTCAAGGGTATATCTTGCGCAATTATGGGAATACAGAAGATGTAGAAGATGTTTTTCAAGATGCTTTAGTGGTACTATTTCAAAAAATGAAATCAGGTTTATTAGAAATTCATGTACCACTAAAAACCTATTTTTACGGAATTTGTAAAAACCTATGGAGAAACCGGCTAAGGAAAAAGAAAAGGTTGATTATGGAAAATAATGAAATACTTTATGAAAATCAAAGACATTTAGAAGAAGGAGATAACGATACTATAGTAGCTGATATAGAAAATAATGATAGAGAACATCTATATAGAAAACATTTTCAGAAATTAAGTAATGATAATAGAAAGTTACTACATCTTTTTTTTGAGGGCAAATCAATGAAAGAAATATCAGTACTTACTGGATATACAGAAGCTTATACCAGAAAGAAAAAGTTTTTAGTTAAAAAACAGCTACTAGAAATGATTGAAGAAGATCCAATGTATGAAGAGTTAAGAGCTATCTGTTGATTGAACATTGATAAAAATTATTAATCATCTAGTATCGGAAACTTATTAAAAGAACTTTATCGAGTAACTCTGATTTAATAAACATTTTATTTACCATTAACATATAAATAACCAGATAACATTCTTGTTATTCCATTAAAATCCACATATCTAATTACATAAAAATAAGTGCCAGCGGGTAGTCCTCTTGAATCATTTATAGTTCCTCTTACTTCAGAAAAGCCTTTAAATGCATTGTCTTTGTTATTATATTGTTCCTTTTCATAAACTAACTGTCCCCATCTGTTAAAGATCTCAACTTTATTATCGGTATAACATTCTATACCTTCTACTCTAAAGATATCATTACTGCCATTCTCATCAGGGGATACTGCATTATATACCTTAATTTCGCACCCTCTAAGAATTGTTTCTGTTGGTGTATCTCCAAAATTATCTTCTCCATCTGATAAATCTTGTACAATATTACCTAAGCTGGTTGTGCCATAGACGGTGGCTTGATTGATTACTTGTTGATTCGAAATATCTTCTACAGTAATTGCATAGGTACCAGTAAAACTAATATCATCTGATTCTCCTGGTGCTAAGGTAATAGGAGTTCCAGAAAGAACTAGTCCAGGTAGATTATCTTCTATCATCACATCAAATAAAGTAACATTACCTGTATTTGTAATGGTAAAGTTATACGTTATAGTTTCTCCTATTTGTGAAATACTGTCTCCATTTTCGTCATTGAAACTAGCAGTTTTAATAAGAGCGATGTTCTCTGTTTGTACTAATTGGACTATCGTTGGATTGTCATCACCATCTTCAACAATACCATTATCAGAAATATCATCTACAGTTGTGTTTAATACTGTATCGATGGCAAATACAAAGGCTGTATTAGTGACATTACCGGCATTAATATCTTCTTGTGAAATTTGATAATCTCTTGAAATAGATATTTGTTCGCCAATTTGAAGTAAACCTTCTACTAGAATAGGATCGGCATCCAATAAAGGATCATTTATTTCGATAAAATCAAGAGCTACATTACCAGTATTACTAACTGTAAAGTTGTAAGTAATGGTATCATCTAACTCGCTATTTTCTTCTAAGTTAGCCGTTTTTATTAACTCAATAGCCGGATTTGGTATTTCATCGTCTTCTATTAGTATTGTTGCTTGATTTTGGGACCCGATGGTTAAAATATCTTCAACACTTTCTAATATAATTGTCATTGTTTCACCATTGTACTCTACAATGTTGTCGTCAATTATTTCTATTGGAATACTAATAGTGGTGGTATTGGCAGGAATGTTTATCGTTCCACTAAGTCCAACATAATCTAAATTTGAAGTTGCGACACCATCAACGATATAACTAACTATTGTGTTTATAGTAACAGGTTTATCAAGAAAAATTTCAAATTCCCCATTGATAGATGGCTCACTGCCGTTTGTAATAGCCCGAATATTTATTTCTGCCGTATCATTATCATTTATATTAACAGTAGCTTCATTAACGGTACCTATTAGTACTGCATTATTAGTACTCATTAGCGTTACAACTACGGATTCTATTCCTTCTACTTCTGTATCATCTAGAACGGCTACATCGATTGTTCCAGAAGTGTTTCCTGCAGCAATAGTTATGACTCCATTTAGAGCGGTAAAATCTTCATTGGAAACTGCGGTTCCAGATACGCTATAATTTATTGTCGTTGCAGTCGATACTGGGTTACTTAGGTTAATAGTAAATAATCCATCTGTATTTGGTTCGTTTGCTTGGCTAGTCGATAGTATACTAACTTCTGAACTATCATCATCAGATATTGTTACAATAGCTTCATCCATGGCACCAATAATTACAGAGTTGTCTGTTCCGGTTATTGTAACGATAACGGTTTCTTCTAATTCTAAAATAGTATCATCTAGTACAGGGACACTAATAAATCCTGAAACATCACCTGCTTCTATGGTAAGACTTCCACTTAATGCAGTATAGTCTTCATTCGGAATTGCTGTTCCAGAGATAATATAATTGATAGTAGTTGATGTAGAAATAGGGTTACTTAAGTTTATCGTAAATAGGCCATTAGTACTTGGTTCAGATGCTATGTTAGTTGTAATAATAGTTGCAATAGATCCGTCATTATCATTAATGGTACTAGTTGCAGTAGGAGTTGTAATAGTTGCTTGTTGTGCATTTGTATTAGTAATAGCTATAGTTCCTGTAAGTGTTTCTGTAGGCTCAACTATTACGTCTCCTAATATAGCTATAGGAAGATTCATAGTGGTATCTCCAGCAAGTATGGTATAGGATTGCGCTGTTTGTGTTGTATAATCTTCAGCTTCACTAGTTGTTATATGTGCTGTTGTGAGTGTAAAGGTAATATCTTCTTCAGCGGCTATGTTACTTGTTACAGTAAAGTTAGCAGTTTGTGTAGCTTCTGTTTCAGTGATTGTAAATCCGGCAATACTAAGTTCCAGACTATCATTATCAATTATTTCACCTTCTCCCTGATTGTCCAGAATAGTGATCCCCGTTTGTCCGTTTGTTACTAGATTGTCTAGATTAATAAAATATGTTTCGGTAGGTTCAGCGATGGTGTTTTCAAGAATAGTTACCTGAAAGGTTTGTGTATTATTATTGGTTCCCCCAAAGGTTAATGTAGTTGAGGGAATGGCTGTGTAATCACTACTAGCGATAGCTGTATTATTTGCTGTACTATAGTCTAGAGTAAAGTTATTTTGTACATTTCCTGTTAGTGACACCGTAAAAGTAGCCGTTCCATCCCCTTCATTTACACTTACATCATCGATACTTAAAGTAGCAGTGTCATTATCATTAATGGTACTAGTTGCGGTAGGAGTTGCAATAGTTACTTGTTGTGCATTAGCATTTGTAATAGCTATTGTTCCGGTAAACGTTTCTGTAGGTTCCACAATCACATCCCCTAATATGGCTACCGGAAGATTCATAGTTGTATCTCCAGCAAGTAGCGTATAGGATTGTATAGTTTGTGTTGTAAAGTCTGTTGCTTCAGTAGTTGTTATATGTGCAGTAGTAAGTGTAAATACAATATCTTCTTCAGCGGCTATGTTACTTGTTACGGTAAAGTTAGCAGTTTGTGTAGTTTCTGTTTCAGTGATTGTAAATCCAGCAATACTAAGCTCCAGACTATCATTATCATTAATAGTACTAGTTGCGGTAGGAGTTGCAATGGTTACTTGTTGCGCATTAGCATTTGTAATGGCTATTGTTCCGGTAAACGTTTCTGTAGGTTCAGCGATAAGATCTCCTAATATAGCTACAGGAAGATTCATAGTTGTATCCCCTGCAGATAAGGTATAGGATTGTGCAGTTTGTGTTGTAAAGTCTGTTGCCTCAGTAGTTGTTATATGTGCAGTGGTTAGTGTAAATACAATATCTTCTTCAGCAGCTATGTTACTTGTTACAGTAAAGTTAGCAGTTTGTGTGGCTTCTGTTTCAGTGATTGTAAATCCAGCAATACTAAGTTCTAGGCTATCATTATCATTAATAGTACTAGTTGCAGTAGGAGTTGCAATGGTTACTTGTTGTGCATTAGCATTTGTAATAGCTATTGTTCCGGTAAACGTTTCTGTAGGTTCAGCGATAAGATCTCCTAATATAGCTACCGGAAGATTCATAGATGTATCCCCTGCAGATAAGGTATAGGATTGTGCCGTTTGTGTTGTAAAGTCTGTTGCTTCAGTAGTTGTTATATGTGCAGTAGTAAGTGTAAATACAATATCTTCTTCAGCGGCTATGTTACTTGTTACAGTAAAGTTAGCAGTTTGTGTAGCTTCTGTTTCAGTGATTGTAAATCCGGCAATACTAAGTTCCAGACTATCATTATCATTAATGGTACTGGTTGCAGTAGGAGTTGCAATAGTTACTTGTTGCGCATTAGCATTAGTAATCGCTATAATTCCGGTAAACGTTTCTGTAGGTTCAGCAATAAGATCCCCTAATATAGTTACGGGAAGATTCATAGATGTATCCCCTGCAGATAGGGTATAGGATTGTGCAGTTTGTGTTGTAAAGTCCGTTGCTTCAGTAGTTGTTATATGTGCAGTAGTAAGTGTAAATACAATATCTTCTTCAGCGGCTATGTTACTTGTTACGGTAAAGTTAGCAGTTTGTGTGGTTTCTGTTTCAGTGATTGTAAATCCAGCAATACTAAGTTCCAGACTATCATTATCAATTATTTCACCTTCTCCCTGATTGTCCAGAATAGTGATCCCCGTTTGTCCGTTTGTTACTAGATTGTCTAGATTAATAAAATATGTTTCGGTAGGTTCTGCAATTGTATTTTCAAGAATAGTTACCTGAAAAGTTTGTGTATTATTATTGGTTCCCCCAAAGGTTAATGTAGTTGAGGGAATGGCTGTGTAATCACTACTAGCGATAGCTGTATTATTTGCTGTACTATAGTCTAGAGTAAAGTTATTTTGTACATTTCCTGTAAGAGAGACCGTAAAGGTAGCTGTACCATCCCCTTCATTTACACTTACATCATTAATACTTAAGGTCGCACTATCATTATCATTAATAGTACTAGTTGCGGTAGGAGTTGCAATGCTTACTTGTTGCGCATTAGCATTTGTAATAGCTATTGTTCCAGTAAACGTTTCTGTAGGTTCAGCGATAAGATCCCCTAATATAGCTACAGGAAGATTCATAGATGTATCCCCTGCAGATAGGGTATAGGATTGTGCAGTTTGTGTTGTAAAGTCTGTTGCTTCAGTAGTTGTTATATGTGCAGTAGTAAGTGTAAATACAATATCTTCTTCAGCGGCTATGTTACTTGTTACAGTAAAGTTGGCTGTTTGTGTAGTTTCTGTTTCAGTGATTGTAAATCCGGCAATACTTAAAATAGCAGTGTCATTATCATTAATGGTACTAGTTGCAGTAGGAGTTGCAATGGTTACTTGTTGCGCATTAGCATTTGTAATCGCGATTGTTCCGGTAAACGTTTCTGTAGGTTCAGCGATAAGATCTCCTAATATAGCTACGGGAAGATTCATAGTTGTATCTCCTGCAGATAAGGTATAGGATTGTACAGTTTGTGTTGTAAAGTCTGTTGCCTCAGTAGTTGTTATATGTGCAGTAGTAAGTGTAAATACAATATCTTCTTCAGCGGCTATGTTACTTGTTACGGTAAAGTTAGCAGTTTGTGTGGCTTCTGTTTCAGTGATTGTAAATCCAGCAATACTAAGTTCTAGGCTATCATTATCATTAATTGTACTAGTTGCGGTAGGAGTTGCAATGGTTACTTGTTGTGCATTAGCATTTGTAATGGCTATTGTTCCGGTAAACGTTTCTGTAGGTTCGGCGATAAGATCCCCTAGTATGGCTATTGGAAGATTCATAGATGTATCCCCTGCAGATAGTGTATAGGATTGTGCAGTTTGTGTTGTAAAGTCTGTTGCTTCAGTAGTTGTTATATGTGCAGTAGTAAGTGTAAATACGATATCTTCTTCAGCGGCTATGTTACTTGTTACGGTAAAGTTAGCAGTTTGTGTAGTTTCTGTTTCAGTGATTGTAAATCCGGCAATACTAAGTTCTAGGCTATCATTATCATTAATGGTACTGGTTGCCGTCGGAGTTGCAATGCTCACTTGTTGTGCATTAGCATTAGTAATCGCTATTGTTCCGGTAAATGTTTCTGTAGGTTCAGCAATTATATCCCCTAATATAGCTACGGGAAGATTCATAGTTGTATCCCCTGCAGATAAGGTATAGGATTGTGCAGTTTGTGTTGTAAAGTCTGTTGCCTCAGTAGTTGTTATATGTGCAGTGGTTAGTGTAAATACAATATCTTCTTCAGCGGCTATGTTACTTGTTACGGTAAAGTTAGCAGTTTGTGTAGCTTCTGTTTCAGTGATTGTAAATCCAGCAATACTAAGTTCTAGGCTATCATTATCATTAATTGTACTGGTTGCCGTCGGAGTTGCAATGGTTACTTGTTGTGCATTAGCATTTGTAATGGCTATTGTTCCGGTAAACGTTTCTGTAGGTTCGGCGATAAGATCCCCTAGTATGGCTACAGGAAGATTCATAGATGTATCCCCTGCAGATAAGGTATAGGATTGTGTCGTTTGTGTTGTAAAGTCTGTTGCTTCAGTAGTTGTTATATGTGCAGTAGTAAGTGTAAATACAATATCTTCTTCAGCGGCTATGTTACTTGTTACAGTAAAGTTAGCAGTTTGTGTAGTTTCTGTTTCAGTGATTGTAAATCCGGCAATACTAAGTTCCAGACTATCATTATCATTAATAGTACTAGTTTCTGTAGGAGTTGTAATAGTTACTTGCTGTGCATTAGCATTTGTAATGGCTATTGTTCCGGTAAACGTTTCTGTAGGTTCAGCAATAAGATCCCCTAATATAGCTACCGGAAGATTCATAGATGTATCCCCTGCAGATAGGGTATAGGATTGTGCCGTTTGTGTTGTAAAGTCTGTTGCCTCAGTAGTTGTTATATGTGCAGTAGTAAGTGTAAATACAATATCTTCTTCAGCAGCTATATTACTTGTTACAGTAAAGTTAGCAGTTTGTGTGGCTTCTGTTTCAGTGATTGTAAATCCAGCAATACTAAGTTCTAGGCTATCATTATCATTAATAGTACTAGTTGCAGTAGGAGTTGCAATGGTTACTTGTTGCGCATTAGCATTTGTAATAGCTATTGTTCCGGTAAACGTTTCTGTAGGTTCAGCGATAAGATCTCCTAATATAGCTACCGGAAGATTCATAGATGTATCCCCTGCAGATAAGGTATAGGATTGTGCCGTTTGTGTTGTAAAGTCTGTTGCTTCAGTAGTTGTTATATGTGCAGTAGTAAGTGTAAATACAATATCTTCTTCAGCAGCTATGTTACTTGTTACGGTAAAGTTAGCAGTTTGTGTAGTTTCTGTTTCAGTGATTGTAAATCCAGCAATACTAAGTTCTAGGCTATCATTATCATTAATAGTACTAGTTGCGGTAGGAGTTGCAATGGTTACTTGTTGCGCATTAGCATTTGTAATAGCTATTGTTCCGGTAAACGTTTCTGTAGGTTCAGCGATAAGATCTCCTAATATAGCTACCGGAAGATTCATAGATGTATCCCCTGCAGATAAGGTATAGGATTGTGCAGTTTGTGTTGTAAAGTCTGTTGCTTCAGTAGTTGTTATATGTGCAGTAGTAAGTGTAAATACAATATCTTCTTCAGCGGCTATGTTACTTGTTACAGTAAAGTTAGCAGTTTGTGTAGCTTCTGTTTCAGTGATTGTAAATCCGGCAATACTAAGTTCCAGACTATCATTATCATTAATAGTACTAGTTGCGGTAGGAGTTGCAATGGTTACTTGTTGTGCATTAGCATTTGTAATGGCTATTGTTCCAGTAAACGTTTCTGTAGGTTCAGCGATAAGATCCCCCAGTATGGCTACGGGAAGATCCATAGATGTATCTCCTGCAGATAGGGTATAGGATTGTGCGGTTTGTGTTGTAAAGTCTGTTGCTTCAGTAGTTGTTATATGTGCAGTGGTTAGTGTAAATACAATATCTTCTTCAGCGGCTATGTTACTTGTTACGGTAAAGTTAGCAGTTTGTGTAGTTTCTGTTTCAGTGATTGTAAATCCAGCAATACTAAGTTCTAGGCTATCATTATCAATTATTTCACCTTCTCCCTGATTGTCCAGAATAGTGATCCCCGTTTGTCCGTTTGTTACTAGATTGTCTAGATTAATAAAATAGGTTTCGGTAGGTTCTGCAATTGTATTTTCAAGAATAGTTACCTGAAAAGTTTGTGTATTATTATTAGTTCCACCAAAGGTTAATGTAGTTGAGGGAATGGCTGTGTAATCACTACTAGCGATAGCTGTATTATTTGCTGTACTATAGTCTAGAGTAAAGTTATTTTGTACATTTCCTGTTAGTGACACCGTAAAAGTAGCCGTACCATCACCTTCATTTACACTTATATCATCGATACTTAAGGTCGCACTATCATTATCATTAATTGTACTAGTTGCGGTAGGAGTTGCAATGGTTACTTGTTGCGCATTAGCATTTGTAATGGCTATTGTTCCGGTAAACGTTTCTGTAGGTTCGGCGATAAGATCCCCTAGTATGGCTACAGGAAGATTCATAGATGTATCCCCTGCAGATAAGGTATAGGATTGTATAGTTTGTGTTGTAAAGTCTGTTGCTTCAGTAGTTGTTATATGTGCAGTAGTAAGTGTAAAGGTGATATCTTCTTCAGCGGCTATGTTACTTGTTACGGTAAAGTTAGCAGTTTGTGTAGCTTCTGTTTCAGTGATTGTAAATCCGGCAATACTAAGTTCTAGGCTATCATTATCATTAATGGTACTGGTTGCAGTCGGAGTTGCAATGCTTACTTGTTGCGCATTAGCATTTGTAATGGCTATTGTTCCGGTAAACGTTTCTGTAGGTTCAGCGATAAGATCCCCTAGTATAGCTACAGGAAGATTCATAGATGTATCCCCTGCAGATAGGGTATAGGTTTGTGCAGTTTGTGTTGTAAAGTCTGTTGCTTCAGTAGTTGTTATATGTGCAGTAGTAAGTGTAAATACAATATCTTCTTCAGCGGCTATGTTACTTGTTACGGTAAAGTTAGCAGTTTGTGTAGCTTCTGTTTCAGTGATTGTAAATCCAGCAATACTAAGTTCTAGGCTATCATTATCATTAATAGTACTGGTTGCAGTTGGAGTTGCAATAGTTACTTGTTGCGCATTAGCATTTGTAATGGCTATTGTTCCGGTAAACGTTTCTGTAGGTTCGGCAATAAGATCCCCTAGTATGGCTACAGGAAGATTCATAGTTGTATCCCCTGCAGATAAGGTATAGGATTGTGCAGTTTGTGTTGTAAAGTCCGTTGCTTCAGTAGTTGTTATATGTGCAGTAGTAAGTGTAAATACAATATCTTCTTCAGCGGCTATGTTACTTGTTACGGTAAAGTTGGCTGTTTGTGTAGTTTCTGTTTCAGTGATTGTAAATCCAGCAATACTAAGTTCTAGGCTATCATTATCATTAATAGTACTAGTTGCGGTAGGAGTTGCAATGGTTACTTGTTGTGCATTAGCATTTGTAATAGCTATTGTTCCGGTAAACGTTTCTGTAGGTTCGGCGATAAGATCCCCTAGTATGGCTATTGGAAGATTCATAGATGTATCCCCTGCAGATAGGGTATAGGATTGTGCCGTTTGTGTTGTAAAGTCCGTTGCTTCAGTAGTTGTTATATGTGCTGTTGTAAGTGTAAAGGTTATATCTTCTTCCGCAGCAATAGTACTAGTTACAGTAAAGTTGGCTGTTTGTGTAGCTTCTGTTTCAGTGATTGTGAACCCTGCGATACTAAGTTCCAGACTATCATTGTCATTAATGGTACTGGTTGCCGTCGGAGTTGCAATGCTTACTTGTTGTGCGTTAGCATTAGTAATCGCTATTGTTCCGGTAAATGTTTCTGTAGGTTCGGCGATAAGATCCCCTAGTATGGCTACAGGAAGATTCATAGTTGTATCTCCTGCAGATAGGGTATAGGTTTGTGCGGTTTGTGTTGTAAAATCTGTTGCTTCAGTAGTTGTTATATGTGCAGTAGTAAGTGTAAATACAATATCTTCTTCAGCGGCTATGTTACTTGTTACAGTAAAGTTAGCAGTTTGTGTAGCTTCTGTTTCAGTGATTGTAAATCCGGCAATACTAAGTTCTAGGCTATCATTATCATTAATGGTACTGGTTGCAGTCGGAGTTGCAATGCTTACTTGTTGCGCATTAGCATTTGTAATGGCTATTGTTCCGGTAAACGTTTCTGTAGGTTCGGCGATAAGATCCCCTAGTATGGCTACAGGAAGATTCATAGTTGTATCCCCTGCAGATAGGGTATAGGATTGTGCAGTTTGTGTTGTAAAGTCTGTTGCTTCAGTAGTTGTTATATGTGCAGTAGTAAGTGTAAATACAATATCTTCTTCAGCAGCTATGTTACTTGTTACGGTAAAGTTAGCAGTTTGTGTAGTTTCTGTTTCAGTGATTGTAAATCCAGCAATACTAAGTTCTAGGCTATCATTATCAATTATTTCACCTTCTCCCTGATTGTCTAGAATAGTGATTCCCGTTTGTCCGTTTGTTACTAGATTGTCTAGATTAATAAAATATGTTTCGGTAGGTTCAGCGATGGTGTTTTCAAGAATAGTTACCTGAAAGGTTTGTGTATTATTATTGGTTCCCCCAAAGGTTAATGTAGTTGAGGGAATGGCTGTGTAATCACTACTAGCGATAGCTGTATTATTTGCTGTACTATAGTCTAGAGTAAAGTTATTTTGTACATTTCCTGTAAGAGAGACCGTAAAGGTAGCTGTACCATCCCCTTCATTTACACTTACATCATTAATACTTAAGGTCGCACTATCATTATCATTAATAGTACTAGTTGCGGTAGGAGTTGCAATGCTTACTTGTTGCGCATTAGCATTTGTAATAGCTATTGTTCCAGTAAACGTTTCTGTAGGTTCAGCGATAAGATCCCCTAATATAGCTACAGGAAGATTCATAGATGTATCCCCTGCAGATAGGGTATAGGATTGTGCAGTTTGTGTTGTAAAGTCTGTTGCTTCAGTAGTTGTTATATGTGCAGTAGTAAGTGTAAATACAATATCTTCTTCAGCGGCTATGTTACTTGTTACAGTAAAGTTGGCTGTTTGTGTAGTTTCTGTTTCAGTGATTGTAAATCCGGCAATACTTAAAATAGCAGTGTCATTATCATTAATGGTACTAGTTGCAGTAGGAGTTGCAATGGTTACTTGTTGCGCATTAGCATTTGTAATCGCGATTGTTCCGGTAAACGTTTCTGTAGGTTCAGCGATAAGATCTCCTAATATAGCTACGGGAAGATTCATAGTTGTATCCCCTGCAGATAGGGTATAGGATTGTGCCGTTTGTGTTGTAAAGTCCGTTGCTTCAGTAGTTGTTATATGTGCAGTAGTAAGTGTAAATACAATATCTTCTTCAGCGGCTATGTTACTTGTTACGGTAAAGTTAGCAGTTTGTGTGGTTTCTGTTTCAGTGATTGTAAATCCAGCAATACTAAGTTCTAGGCTATCATTATCAATTATTTCACCTTCTCCCTGATTGTCTAGAATAGTGATTCCCGTTTGTCCGTTTGTTACTAGATTGTCTAGATTAATAAAATATGTTTCGGTAGGTTCAGCGATGGTGTTTTCAAGAATAGTTACCTGAAAGGTTTGTGTATTATTATTGGTTCCCCCAAAGGTTAATGTAGTTGAGGGAATGGCTGTGTAATCACTACTAGCGATGGCTGTATTATTTGCTGTACTATAGTCTAGAGTAAAGTTATTTTGTACATTTCCTGTTAGTGACACCGTAAAAGTAGCCGTACCATCACCTTCATTTACACTTATATCATCGATACTTAAAGTAGCAGTGTCATTATCAATGATTTCTCCAATAGACGAAAGACTGCCGACACCACCATTTAAGATGATATCTTGACCATTCGTGATTAAGTTATTTATAATACCATTGAATGTTTCGGTAGGTTCAATTATGTTATCATTATTTATTGTAACACTAATAGTTTGGCTTTCAGCATTAATTCCTCCAAATGTTAATAGTGTAGTTGGTACCGCAGTATAATCCGATCCTGCAAGTGCCGAAATATCTGCAGTTGTGAATTCTAATGTAGTTTCGTTTTGTATTGGTTGGCTGGTTGAAATTGTAAAATTTGCGGTTCCAACATTTTCATTGACGCTAAAACCTGTAATAGAAATTGTAGCCTCATCATCATTAATAATCGTACCCGTAGCCGAGTTGTTACTAAAAGTAATTGATGAATTGGGAGCCGATACCGGAACTATATTGCTTAAGTTTATTGTAAAAGATTCGTCTAATTCAATGATTTCATCTCCATTAATAGTAATCTCAATAGTTTCTTGTTCGTTTGCTAAGCCATCAAAGGTTAACGTTCCTGAATTTGCAATATAATCAGAATTAGCAGTAGTTGCAGTTCCATCTACAGTGGTATAATCAATAGTTAAACCATCTTCAACCTCTCCGCTTAACTCTACAGTGAAAGTAAGTGTTGATGTTCCTGTATTTCCTTCTGAAATTGATGCGTCTAAAATAGAAACTGTAGTACTGTCATCATTGATAATAGTTCCAACGCCTGTCTTACCAGAAGGGTCAATAGTAATGTTTTTTCCTGGCGCAATAATACTATTAAGAACAACATTAAACCGTTCATTAATTTCTACTGCTGTATCTCCATTAACTGAAATAGTAATATTTTGAGTTTCACCTATTGCACCCGTTATAAAATCAATGCGACCTCCGTTTGCAGTAAAATCTGATGGAGCCCTGGCTTCAACATTAGAAGTAAAAAATGTAACACCATATCCACCAACAACTTCTGCTCCCGAATGAGTAATCGTAAATATATAGTCGATAGTTCCTGAGTTACCTTCTGTTTCTGTTACACTATCAATCGATAATGTAGCTGTGTCATCATCAGTATTGTTCACTGCTACGTCATCAGGATTTAATCCATCGTAATTATTATCTGTAGTCAAGGATGTGTCTATTGTATTTATAATAGAATAAGAAATACTACCATCAACAAGAATATCATCTACACCCGTTACCGTAACAGTTTGTGGATTATCCCAATCTGCAGCTGTAAAAGTTAAAGATGATGTATTTACGGTTCCTTCATTTGTATTGCTACTAACGACATTTACAACGACTACAAAATCTTGTGTATCTGTTGCTGGTTTACTGTCTAAAACTACTGTGAATGTTGCTGTTCCACCAGCTTCTGAAGTAGTTAACGAAGTAGGAGTAACTGTAACTCCGACATTATCGTTATCCTCGTTTATTATTGTAATATCATCAACAACTAATGACGTATATTTTGGATCTAGAGAAGAGGTATTACTAGTAACAATTGTATAGGTTACATCACCATCAACAATATCATCATCTTTACCGGTAACTGTTATAGTTTGGGGAATATCCCAATCTGTTGAAGTAAATGTTAATGATGTAGGAGTAAAAGTATCACTTTCGGATAGATCATTACTAGAAAGAGTAACTGTAACATTTTCTGTAGGTTCAGTATCAAGAACAATAGTAAAGGTGGCCGTACCATTATCTTCTGTAGTATTTCCAGAAATGGTGGATACGGTTACTCCAGCAATGTCATTGTCTAAGTTAATTGCTGTAACATCTGATGGATTAACATTTTCATACCCCGATAAATCATCGGTAGCAGCTTGATCAGTAGTAAGAATAATAGTATAACCAATATCATCATCATCTAAGTCATCATTTACTCCTGTTATAGTTACTGTTTGTGGAATATCCCAATTAGACGAATCAAAAGTTAATGTACTTGTAGATACGGTACCTTCGGTTAAATCATCACTAACAACATTAAAGACGACAGTACCCGATGGTTCAAAAGGTAGTACAACTGTAAAAGAATCTGTGGTTAAATCTTCTGAAGTTTGAATAGAAGTTTCCGAAACAATAACTGTATTATCAGGAAGGGCATTTACTGTAACTAAGAAATCGCACGTTTCTGTATTGCCTGCTGCGTCTTCAACAATGTAAGTAACAGTAGTTGTTCCTAAATTGAAATTACTACTACTTAATTCATTAATTCCAGAGACTTGAGGTGCTGCTATGGTGGCTCCAGAAAGCTCATATGTAAGTTTGGTAACCGCACAATTATCAGAGTATACCGGAGCAGAAATACCAGATACTGTAACTGATGAATCGCCGCCATTATCAACATCTTGAGTTATATTGCTAGGACATGAAATGGTTGGGTTCTCATTATCAGTGACAACAACATCAAAAGTTACTGTTCCTGTATTCGAGGGAGTAGCGTTATCAGATACCGTCCACGTAACGGTAGTCGTTCCTGGTTCGAACACTTGACCATCTAATGTGATATTGGATCCTGTGATCACAGTAGTGGCTCCCGATAATGTATAGGTAATGGTCGGTGTACTATCACAATTATCTGTAGGATTCCATGTATCATCCATATGTGTATATGTACAAATATTGGTATCCGTAACCACGTTTCTGTCAGTTACATCATCCAGAGTAGGAGATTGTGTGTCTTGGATTGTTATGATCGTACTGCATACATCTATCCGCCCAGAAGAGTCGGTAACTCGTAAATATGCCGTATTACTGCCTATTTCTGGACAAGTATATGTTAGAGAGGAACTAAATGAGATATTGTCTTTTGATATTTCATATGTTGAAATAGCACAATTATCAGTCGAACCATTATTAATATCGGTTGGGATTAAAGATACAGTACCATCTCTTTGTAATTGAAGAGTAACAGCTTGGCATATTGCTATTGGATCTTCGGTGTCGGTTACATTTATAGTATACGAACAACTATTAGTGTTACTTTCACTATCAGTAACATTCCATGTTACTGTGGTTATTCCTTGTTCAAAGATTTGACCATTTAGAGTTGTATTTACACCTGTAACTATTGTAGTTGCACCAGTAAGGCTATACGTTAACGATGGAGTTGAATCACAATTATCAGTTACTAATGGATTTAAACTATTATCTGTATGTGTATAAGTACATGCTCCATTATCTGTAACCACTGCTTGGTTTGATGGACATGAAGTGAATACAGGAGAGATATTGTCTTCAACTGTTACGATAGCATTACAAGTAGATTCATTTCCGTTATTATCTCTTACCGTTAAAACAACAGTATTAGGTCCCAAATTAGAGCAACCAAATGTATTTTCGTCAACTGTTAGGACATTTATTCCGCAAGAATCTGAAGAACCATTATCGATATCTTCAGCTAAGATACTGGCATCTCCAAATTCGTCTAATTGAATTGTAATATTTTTACAAAGTGCTATTGGTGGTGTGTTATCTTCGACGGTTACAGTAGTAGTACAACTATCTATATTACCTGCTATATCTGTGATTGTAAGTGTAACTGTATTTGTACCTACCATTGCACAATCAAATGAGTCCGGAGATACACTTGCAGTGAAGTTAGGACAATTATCAGATGAACCAAAGGCAATTGTATTTATATTTGAGTTTGATAATGTATAATTTCCAGTTGCATCTAACTGAATAGTAATTGGTGTACAGGAAGCTAATGGAGCTGTAGTATCCTCGACAGTTACCGTTGCATTATCTGTTGAAATATTTCCATTAGTATCTGTAACAGTTAAGGTAATAATATTAGAACCAAAATCTGCACAAGAGAAATCAGTTGTACTTATAACCAAACTTTGTATCGCACAATTATCGGTAGAACCATTATTGATATCATTTGCTGTAATACTTGCAGTGCCAGCAGCATCTAGCTGAATAGAAATATTTTGAGCGATTGCAATGGGAGGGGTATCGTCATTTACCGTAACTGTAAAAGAACATTGAGATGAAGTACCACTACCATCTATAGCAGTCCAAGTTACTGTGGTAACACCGCTATTAAAGAGTTGTCCATTAAGAGTAGTATTGATTGGATTATCCGCTAAAACAGTTGCTCCCGATAAACTGTAAGTTAGATTGTTTATAGCTACGCAACCATCTGATGCAGTAGCATCCCAATTAGTTCCGTTATGTGCATAACCGCATTTATCACTATCTGTTCCTACAATTTGTGATGTTGTGCAAGTTATAGTAGGAGCAATATCATCTTCAACAGTGACTAAAGCAGTTGCTGTAGCTACATTATTGTTCACATCGGTAACGGTAAGAGTTACTGTATTTGTTACTGGATTTGATCCTAAATTAGAACAGTCAAAACTGGTTTTATCTATATTAATAGTTGCAATACCACAACTATCAGAGGATCCATTATCTATATCTAGAGCTGTTATTGTAGCATTACCAGTAGTATCTAAGTTTATGGTAATATCTTGAGCGATGGCATTTGGCGGAATAGTATCTACTACTGTTACGCTAGCTGTACAAGTATCCGAATTCCCAGCGCTGTCTGTAACAGTTAACGTTATCATATTAGAACCAATATCTGTACAGTCAAATGAACTTTTACTTAACGCTCTAGTTAATGTACCTTGACAATTATCAAAAGAACCGTTATCAACATCTAATCCTGTTATACTTGCATTACCCGTTACATCTAATGAGACTGTAATATTTTGACAGACTGCAACGGGATTAATATCATCTAGAATTGTAACTGTAGCATCACAAGTACTACTATTTCCATTTATATCAGTAACGGTAAGAGTTACAGTGTTGATTCCTAGATTAGTACAATCAAAAGTAGTTTTATTGGCACTCAAACTTACTGATCCGCAAGTGTCTGACGATCCATTATCGATATCTTGAGGAGTAATATTTACGTTTCCAAATGCATCTAAAACAAGTGATATTGGTTTACATGACGCTACAGGAGGTGTTGTGTCTTGTACAGTTACAGTTGCATTACAACTTGCAATATTACCATTATTGTCTGTAACTGTTAAAGTGACTGTATTTGCACCAGTTTCAGAGCAGGTAAATGTGTTTGGTGTTACCACGGTGCTAGCTATACCACTAGGGTCTGAACTTCCAAGAGCTATTGCATTAATATTGGCTGTTGTTAAGGAATAATTTCCTGTATTGTCAAGCTGAATAGTAATGTCATTACATACTACAGTAGGATCTTCTGTATCAGTAATAATAACTTGATATGTACCGGTATTGGTATTTCCATTAACATCTGTAGCTTCCCACACAACTGTATGCGAACCAACTCCAAAGGTTTCACCAATAATAGAGGTTGAAAGATCACTTCCAACAACGCTTCCACTATCGATTTGATATGTTATCGTCTTTAAACTACAGTTATCCGTTGCAGGAATATTCCATGATATATCTGCTGGATTTTTGGCTGTGTATGTATTGGCTCCAATATCTAGACTTCTTGTTTGTGTAGAAATCGTTACAAATGTAGGGTTCTGCGTATCTGTTATTGTAAATTCTGAAGTACAGGTTGCACTTACATTATCACTAGTATCATACAAACGCCAAAGCACAGTTGTAGTAGGATTAGCCAAAGTTCCTACTGGTATTTGTTCTCCTGATAATGTAGTACCCAAATTCGTTCCGACTTCTGCAGCTCCGTCTATAGAATATGTTAGTCGTGATAGTCCAGCATTGTCTTCGAAAGAGAAAGGGTCAAATTCTGATCCTACTATTTGGTAGTAGCATTCACCCGTTTCTGCTGTCCGGCTAATATTAGTATCAGGGCAATTGTTAATTATAGGTAATTCAACATCTGTAACCACTATATCAATACTACAAGAGGAACTATTGTTACTATCATCTATAGCTGTCCAAACAACCGTTGTAGTTCCTATGGGAAATGTTTCACCAGCTAACGAAGTTTTATTATTATAATCATTGCTTACTTCGACATCGCAGTTATCGCTAAAATTTGTTGGATCAAACTCTGTTGTCACTGTGGTGTAAAAAGCTTCTCCATTGTCTGTATTTCTATTAAATTGATTACCAGAATCACCAATAGGACAAATGATAGTAGGAGGTATATTGTCTATTACAGTTACTGTAAAATCATAACCAAATGTATTACCCGCTTCATCTGTTATTGTATAAGTAATATTAGTATCTCCTAATGGAAATTCATATCCAGGAACTGCGACAGAAGGAGTCACAGTTATACTTAAGTCTCCTTGAGCCGTTACATTGTCTGTAAAAGTTGGAGCAGTGTAATTTACCTCTGCGCTACAACCACTCGATATATTTACTGAAATATTGCTTGGTGCAACCAAAAGACGTGGTTCTTCTGTATCTATAACTGTAACAGTAAAAACTGCAGTACCAATATTACCACTATCATCTGTAGCTTGCCAAGTAATGGTATTATCTCCTAGAGCTAACTGTTGGCCATCTAATGTAGTAACATTGAATTCATTTACAATTTTAGTAACGATACCACAATTATCAGAAGCCGTTACATTATCAAATTCTGCTCCTTGAACAGTATAAAAGTTTTGATTTAGATCTGTAGGTCTTATTTGGTTTCCTTGAACTACTATAATTGGGGGTTCATTATCATTAATGGTTAATATGTAAGAGCATGTACTCGTTTGACCACCTGAATCTTCTGATGACCAGTTGATTGTTACTTTACCCGTATTGATGCCATTTTCTGGACCTCTAGGAATAGTTACTCCTGAAAGTGTATTTGTTCCTGTGACTAAAGTATTAGTTTCGGGATTTACAAAACTCCATGTAACAACCGGAGTAGTGCAATTATCAGTTATCTCTATAGGATCTAGTTCATTTCCTACCACTGTATAAGAACAACTTCCAGAATCTACGTTTCTTAGTTGATCTGATACACAGGTAATTGTTGGAGGGGTATCTGTAACAGTAACATCAAAAGTACAGTTAGAAATATTACCATTATTATCAGTCGCCGTATAAATAACAGAAGTAGTTCCTACAGGAAATAGACTACCAGATGTAAAGTTTGATATAAAAGAGGCTACTCCTGAACAATCGTCATTTACAATTAATGCCGGCCAATTTACAACAGCTTGACAAGAAGCTCCGTCTGCGTTGACAATTATTTCGGTACTAGGACAATTAGTAATTATAGGGGCTTCATTATCAATAATTGTTACATTTTGATCATAAATAGTTTGATTACCAGCTTCATCGGTTAACGCCCATCGCACAATGGTAAGCCCTATAGGGAAAGTTGCAGGAGCATTACTGGTTATTGTGATGTCCCCAGGTGCAGAACAATTGTCGGTTGCTGTAGGTGGTGTAAGCGTAGTTGTATTATTACAAGCTCCGGGTGTAATATTTAAAGTTACATCTTCAAAAGGTGTATCTAAAACAGGTGCTTCTTCGTCTTCTACAGTAAAATTAAAATTACATGTGCTTGTATATGTAGTCCCCCCAATTGTTTGAGTTGCTGTCCAAGTAATAGTGGTAGTTCCTACCGGTATGTCGGCTCCAGCTAAGGTTGTGTTAGAAGGTGCTCCTGGTAAATCATGAGTAAGTGTTCGCGATACTCCTGCAGAAGAAACAAATGTAGTATCATAACTGGAGTCTCCATTTGGTATAGTAAAAGTACAGGAACCGGTATCAGAATTTGCCGTAGCATTCCCAGAACATTCAATTTCTGGCTCAAGAGCGTCAACAACCACAACATTAACATCACAGACTGTAGTATTTGTTCCGTCACTAGCAGTCCAGGTAAATGTATAATTACCAGCACTTAGTTCTTCGCCATTGAGAAAACCCGTTCCTGTTCGGTTATTTGTATAAGAAGTTACTTCACAGTTATCAGATACTGGTGGTGTAAATTCGTTTCCATTAACATAGTAAAAATCTACATTAGGGTTTGTGTACTCTCTATAATACGTAACAGTGGGACAAGTGATTACTGGAGCTTGATTATCTGTTACCACAACTCGTTGAGTATGAAACTGTAGATTACCTCTTACGTCTCTAGCTCGCCAATAAACTAAAGTTTCACCCAATTCAAAAGTAGTTTCATTAGTTGATTGGGTATAGCTAATATTGGCAGGGCCATCACAATTATCTGTTGATGTGGGTGTACCTAAGTTTACACCAGTAGCAACGCAGTCATTTAAATCTGCATTTAAGTTTAAATCAGGAGGCCACATAATTGATGGATCTTGATTGTCTATTATAAATATGCTATATGTGCAATATGAATTAGAATTAGAGCCGTTATCTGCTGTCCATGTCACGACTGTTTCTCCTCTGTTTAAAACAATATTTGCTAAACTTGAAGAACCAGTTCCTGTTGTAGCTCCTGTTAACGTATAAGTAAATGTTACTCCAGTTGCAGTCGAAGAAACATCCATTTCTGCTCCTTGAATGGTATATGTACAAATGTCAATATCAGTATTCCTAATTTGATTTGCCCTACAAGTTACTGGGGGTGAAGGGTCTGTATTATCATTGATGGTAATAGTCATTATACAGGTAGAAGTATTACCTAATGCATCTGTAAAAGTCCAGATAACAGTTGTTGTACCTATGGGAAATTGAACTCCTGATAGACTAGCTGTATTATTAAAGTCATTGGTTGTTGTAAATGTAGAACAATCAGAAATTCTAAAAGGCTTAAATTCATCTCCAAAAACGGTATAATAATTCTGTCCTTCATCTGCTCTTCTGGTGATTGATGACCTACAATTAAATGTAGGAGGATCGTCATCTACAACAGTTATATTTTGCATTGTTGAAGATATGTTTCCGTGGATATCCTCAACGAACCATGTGACTGATTGTGTACCCAAACTATAACTATTATCTATAGCGTTGTTCCATACTCTTAAAACGCCACAATTATCGGATGTATTTGGAGTTCCTAGTGAAGATACTTGAGCTGAACAAATACTTGTGGTTCCTACAGTAATATCTGCCGGAGGCGTAATCGATGGAAGTTCATTGTCTTCTACGATAACATAAAAATTACAAGTATCTGTATAGGTTACACCATCAACTACTTGAGAAGCAGTCCATGTCACCAAAGTATCACCTTCTGGAAAAACGGCTCCGTCTAAAGTAGCTAAATTATTATAATCATTAATTAAAGTTGCACCTACAGTAGATGCAAAAGGATCAAATTCTGTTCCTTGTGCTGTATAAGAACACTGATTTGTATCGGTATCCTTTACTTGATTATCAACACAGCTTAACGATGGAAATAAACTAGAAGTTACGTTAACTGTTATTATACAAGTTTGAGTATTTGATGGCACAGCATTATCAACAGCAGTCCATGTAAGAATATTCATCCCCAGATTTAACTGTACTCCGGTAATATTTGTGCCAGAACCTGTGGTTGCTCCAGATATAGAATAGGTATATGAACTTATCCCACAATTATCATCAACATTAGGTCTTAGTTCTCTATTTCTTACAGTATAAAAGGATTCTCCTCTGTCTTTTACTCTTGTAAGTGTGCTAGATGGACAATTGATTACAGGTTTTACATCATCAACAACGGTTATTTCGAGCGTTTTCGTTGTCGTATTTCCTGCATTATCGGTAATACTCCAATTTACAGCAGTTGTCCCTACTGGAAAAGTAGCGAAGTCTAGTGAACGATAATTGTTATAATCATTTGTAATTGTAAAGTTATCCAAAGTACAGTTATCTATAATAGCTTGTGGATCAAATTCTGCACCTACGGTTTCATAAAAACAATCATTAGTATTAGTGGATTTTGAAACAGTAACAACGGTGTTAGAGTTTGCGATTAGTTCAAAATCAGGTGGGCTAATATCTAAAACCTCGACTTGATACTCCATGGTGGTAACATTTCCACCTGCATCGGTTGCCGTCCATACAACTATGTTAATACCTACGGGAAATGAAAACCCATCAAGAGTATTGGTGCCATTTTGATTGTTTGTAAGCGTAACACCAGGGCAATTATCTGTTACTGTAGTAGGATCAAACTCTGTGCCTACAACCGTATAAACACAACCGCCAGGAGCTGCATTTTCAGTTTGATTAGCAACCGTAGAAATAGAAGGGGCTTGTTCGTCTATTATCGTAATGTTAAACTCACAACTAGAGGCATTTCCAATACTATCCGTAATTGTCCAGATTATTGTATGTTGACCTGCAGGTAATATTTCGTTTTCTAGTGAGCTCGATACACCGCCAGAAACTCCATCCAGAACATAGGTAACACTTAAATCTGTAGAAATATCACAATTATCGCTTAGAGATGTTGGGTCAAATTCGGTTCCTTGTACTGTATAATTGCATGATGAACCTGGAATATTTCTTGTAACATTACCATTACATACAAATGTCGGAGCTTGATTATCAGACACTGTTATGGTAAATGTATTTGCAATTACAGCATTTCCATTAATATCACTTAAAGTCCATTGAATGACATAAGGGTCGGTTTCATCTTTAGGTAATTGTAGACCTGATAGAGAAGTGGTTCCTGTAAAAACAGTTGTTGCATTTTTAGTTATTATATAAGTTGGATTTTGTAAATCACAATTATCACTAAGGTTTTGTAAATCAAATGTAGCATCATTTACGGTAAAATAACATTGTGTAGGATCAGTATTTCTATCAAAATTTCCAGTAGGTGCTGTAAATGTTGGATCTTGATTATCCTCTACAGAAACATAAATACTACAACTAGAACTGTTGCCATTTTCATCGATTGCTGTCCATGTAATAGTGGTAGTTCCTACAGGTAATTTTTTATTGGCTAAGGTTGTAGTGCCATCAAACGAGTTGGTAGCAGAATCTACTTGGCATCCATCATCTGTGGTAGGATCAAACTCTGTTCCTTGGACAGTATAGAAACAATCTCCAGTATCCGCCTCACGAATAAACGGATTCCCTAAAGTACTTCCGGATACGCAAGTTAGTACAGGAGGTGTTAAATCATTAACGGTAACATCAAAATTCATAGTTGCCGAATTTCCTGAAGCGTCGGTAGCTCTATAAATAATAGTTGTTGTACCAACAGGAAAAGCAGATCCATTAGATAAACCATCTATTTGTGTTAAAATAACTCCTGAACAATTATCCGTTACCGAGGGTTCGGTCCAATTAATAACCTTATCACATCCAGTTGTAATATCTTCGCTAATATCTGCAATTGAAGAAATTTCTGGGCTTTCATTATCTGTAACAGTTACTCTAAAGCTAGTGGATCTTGTATTTGTACCATCACTTGCTGTCCAAACAATTGTATTTAAACCGATAGGAATAGTAACTCCGTTTAACGTAGAGGCTACTACTGGTGTATCAGAATTTATGGTATAGGTAATCGAAGTAATACCGCAATTGTCAGAGAAAATAGGATCAAATTCATTCCCCGATACAACGTACCCACATACTCCCAAAGTGTTATCTTTAAATTGATTACTTACCGCTGTAACTGTTGGTTGCTGATTATCTACAACTGTTTTAGTAAATATTAAAGAAGAAGATGTATTTGTTCCGTCCGAAGCAGTCCAGGTAATAGTATTATCCCCTAATAACAAATTTTCCCCTGCTAGTGAACCAGTACCTGTTAAAGTTGTGGCTCCTGTTACGGTATATGACAGTATACTACCAGGACAATTGTCAGTAACTGTAGGATCGAATTGTGATCCTTGAACTGTATAAGCACATAAACCTATATCGGTATTTACTATACCATTAGCGGTTTGGGCACTTGGATTTAAAATAGGGGTAGTAGTATCAATAATAGTCACTGTAGTATTACAGGTACTTGAATTACCAGCTTCATCAGTTACTGTAACTATTACTGCATTGGCTCCTAAATCTGAGCAATTAAAAGTTGTCTGACTAAAAGTAAACATCAAATTATTAGAGGTAGTACAATTATCACTAGATCCACCGTCTACTAAGATATCAGTAAGAGTTGCATTTCCTGATGTATCTAAACTAAGTGTTGGTGTTGCACAAACGGCATTCGGTGCTTCATTATCATCTACTGTAATTATAAAACTACAGATAGCACTATTATTTCCAGATTCGTCTGTTGCCGTATATGTAACTGTTGTGGTTCCTGTAGGAAAAGTATCGCCAGAGTTATGTGATTTAACCCAAATAATATCTGTAGATCCCGTACAATTATCATTAACATTAGGTTCTGTCCAGGTTACTGTTGCAAAGCATTCACCAGTATCAACATTTGTAGTAATATCGATAGGACAATTACTTAAAACCGGAGCTTCTAAATCTTCTACTAGGATATCGAATGAACAAGTAAGACTATTATTCCCTGCTTCATCTGTTGCAATATAAGTAACTGTAGTAGTTCCAACAGGAAAGGTATCTCCTGGAGAATGTGATTTTGTCCAAACAATATTTCCAGAATTACTACAATTATCAGTGGCACTAGGCTCAGTCCAACTTACCATTGTAGAACATATTCCTAGGTTGCTAGGTTTACTAATGTTAGAAGGGCAGTTCTGAATTATAGGTGCTTGTGCGTCATTAATAGTAATTGTAAAACTTCCATTAATACTGTTTCCAGAGGTGTCGGTTGCTGTATATGTTACTACAGTATCTCCAATCGGGAAAAAAGAACCGTTGCTATTTCCGGAAGTTTGAATACTACTGCTACCCGAACAATTATCTGCGGCTGTAGGCTCTGTCCAATTTACAATAGCACCACAACTATCAAAATCATTATTTTGAATTATATCTGTTGGCAAGTTAACAATCGTAGGGTTTTCTATATCAGTAATAGTAATATCAAAACTACAAGTAGTCGAATTTCCAGCGGCATCGGTAATTTCAAAAGTATTTGTAGTTGTACCTACAGGAAAAGTAGCTCCAGAAGGTAACCCAGCTATTTGCAAAGTCGTTGATCCAGGGCAATTATCAGAACCAGTTGGAGGTGTGTAGGTTACAACTGAACCACAAATACCTATAGTCGAATTATGTGTAATATTTGAAGGACAATTAATTTGAGGGTTTTGATTGTCAACTACAGTTATGTTAAAACTTTCTGAGATACTATTACCATTAGTATCCTGTGCAGTATATGTAATTATAGTGGTTCCAACAGGAAAATCACTTCCATTAATTAAGCCTGTTGTAGGAGAAGATGTTTGCGTCAAACTTTGGATACTACAATTGTCGGATGCTGTAGGTTCTGTCCAGGTTATAGTTCTGGTACAAGAATTTATAGTGGTATTAATATTTACATTAAGAGGGAGGTCAATAATAGTAGGAGCTTCAGAATCGTTGATTGTAACCGTAAAGCTGCATGTGTCATTATTTCCCGAGGCATCTGTCGCAGTAGTTTGAACTACTGTTACTCCTTGATTAAAGGAAACTCCATTTAAGGTACTCGAAATTGTGTTTATAGTAGCACCAGTAAGTACATAAGAAACAGAAGGAATCCCGCAATTATCATTTGTAGAAACATCCCAGGTATTGTCTGTTTTTGTGAAAAAACATTGATTATTATCAGTGTTTTCAGTTTGATTAGAGACACAATTTATGGTTGGATTAGTAGAATCAGTTACTTCTACAGTAAAACTACAATTAGAAATTAAACCAGCAATGTCTGTAGCAGTCCATGTAACTGTCGTAACTCCTTGAGAAAAGGTAATACCATCTAAATTTATTCCTGTTCCGGTACTCGCACCACTTAATGTATAAGTTAAAGAATTTATAGCACAATTATCACTAGCGGTAGCATTCCATGTAGTGCCTGAGTAGGTATATTCACAAGAGACATCACCTACTTCAGTTTGATTTGTAACGCAGCTAATATCTGGGTTTTGGTTATCTATAAGAGTGACGTTAAAATTATATATGTTCTCATTTCCGGATTCATCAGTTGCCGTAATAGCGACAGCTTGTATTGTTCCATGATCATTTATAACTAAGCCTGGTAATGGGTTTTGAGTTAAGGTAATATTACTTGTTAAGGAACAATTATCCGAGACCGTAACTGTAGATCGGTAATCAGGAAGTGTTTGACTACAATCATTAAGGTTTGGATTAATAATTTTATCGCCTTCGCCACTAATAGTTGGAGGAGTATTTTCTAGAACAAGGTTTATCAATTCTGTTGATATACAACCAGCAGAGCTTATAGCTCTTACGGTATAGTTTGTGTTACTAAGAATTGAAATATTAATTGGGATATCTCCAATTTTTGAGGTATTAGTTTCGTTCCATAGTTCATACGTACTTGCATTCATTGCACTAACATCAATCAAAAAAGGAGTGTTATAACAAATAGGGTTACCTGAATTTATTGTTGTATTTATATTCGAGGGAAATGGATTTACTGTTATTGTTACTGTAGATGAATTTACAGGTAATGGAGTGTTAAAAGGATCAGTAACACTAACTAAAGAATAGGTGGTGGTAACTAATGGAGTTACGAAAATAGGATCTCCCCCAAAAGTTGGACTATCAGGATCCCCATCGCTGTTATAATTGTTTATCGTAAAATTACTTGTACCATCAGAATAAACTACAGAGTAAGGATTTACACTCGCTCCAATAATAACTTGTAAAGTAGTTGTTTCGCCAATACATATTGAGGTAGGACCATCTGCTAATATTTCGGCGTCTTGAGCATTTATAAATGAAGAAAACCCTAATAAGAAAAAAAAGATAATGTATAAGCAATGATTTCTTGAAATGCGAGAAGCACAAAATAAATAATTAGCGGGGTAAATAATTAATTTAAGCATTAGGTATTGTATTAAATTACTTCAATCTAAATTTCAAATTAGTTTGTGAACCTTAAGATTGTATATTTTGACTTCGTGGTTGAATTGGTAGGCTTACTTTTTACCTATAGTGGTTTGGTATTTGATTATTGAATTTTTTCAGAAAATCACTAAAAAGAATAGATAATGACACAGGTCAATAGTGAATAGTGGATGGAAGAAGTATGAAACAAATGAATAAATACAACAATCTGTTAATAGACCCGAGGTATTTATAGTTTTTTATGTTTAAGAAAAAAGCATATACTTCCATAACTTAGTTGATTAAAGTTATTTTAAAATAGTTTATAAAAATTCTTCCTTAGTAAGAATCTAATAAGTATTCAAAATAGTAAAAGCAACAAATGCCTTAATAAATTGAAAGATGCATTTTTTCTCAAATGGGGTAAATTATTTATGAGAATTATGTGAAGTGTTTACTCTTATAAATGTATACTTAAAATATTGTATTAACAAAAAATTAAGTAAAAAATAGTTGAATAACACTCTTTCTATCGATGATAGATGGTTTTTCTATGTTTAAAATAAGGTAAAACCATTGTTTTTTTAGTTGTCCCTATAGTTTTAAATAAATACAGCTTAAATGATCTAGATCATTTAAGCTGTATTGTTGTCATTCTATTTTAGTTGTCTTTCATCATTTTGTCAGAATAATGCGGTTTCTAATAGAATGTTTACCCAATTGTATTACATAAAGATATACACCAGCAGGTAATAATCCATCTTCATTGAAAGTAACCTGATACTTTTTGTTTGCTTCAACTTTTATATCCGAAATCGTATGTGTCAAAATACCGGTCATTGAATAGACTTTTACGGTTGCTTTTCCACTTTGAATACTATTAAAATCAATAGTCACCCTATCTTTTGAAGGATTTGGATAAGCTTTAGAATTTAATCGAGTTGAAGATTTAATAGAAGAATTAGATAAACTTTGTGGTTCACCATTTCTTTGCTCACAAGTTGAAACAACCAGTACTGTTTCTCTTGAGGTACATCCCGTTATTGTATTGGTTGCTGTAACGATATATTGCCCTTCTGAACTCACATTGACTGGATTTTCACCTGCAGTAAACCCGATCCAACTAAAGCTCACATTAGGAGTTATTGAAGTTGCAGTTAAAGTTACTTCTGTTACATCGCAAGTGATCGTTCCGCTAGCTGTTGCTTGCAGTTCTGGTTTGGTACGATCCGCAGTAACAAGTACCGTTTGTTGTGAAGTACACCCTGTCGCAGTATTGGTTGCTGTCACGATATATTCCCCTTCAGAGCTAACACTGACTGGATTTTCACCTGCAGTAAATCCTTCCCAAGAGAAAGTCACATCAGGAGTCATTGAAGTTGCAGTTAAAGTAACTTCTGTTACATCACAAGTAATCGTTCCGCTAGCCGTAGCTTGTAATTCTGGTTTGGTACGATCTGCAGTAACAAGTACTGTTTGTTGTGAAGTACACCCTGTCGCAGTATTGGTTGCTGTCACGATATATTCCCCTTCAGAGCTAACACTGACTGGATTTTCACCTGCAGTAAATCCTTCCCAAGAGAAAGTCACATCAGGAGTCATTGAAGTTGCAGTTAAAGTAACTTCTGTTACATCACAAGTAATCGTTCCGCTAGCCGTAGCTTGTAATTCTGGTTTGGTACGATCTGCAGTAACAAGTACTGTTTGTTGTGAAGTACATCCTGTAGCGGCATTGGTTGCTGTCACGATATATTCTCCTTCAGAGCTTACGTTGACTGGATTTTCACCAGCAGTGAATCCTTCCCAAGAGAAAGTCACATCAGGAGTAGTGGAGGTAGCAGTCAGAGTTACTTCCGTTACATCACAAGTGATCGTTCCGCTTGCCGAAGCTTGTAATTCTGGTTTGGTACGATCTGCAGCAACAAGTACTGTTTGTTGAGAAGTACATCCTGTAGCAGCATTGGTTGCTGTCACAATATATTCCCCTTCCGAACTTACATTTACTGGATTTTCACCTGCAGTAAATCCTTCCCAAGAGAAAGTCACATCAGGAGTCATTGAAGTAGCAGTAAGGGTTACTTCTGTTACATCACAAGTGATCGTTCCGCTTGCCGAAGCTTGTAATTCTGGTTTTGTACGATCTGCAGTAACAAGTACTGTTTGTTGAGAAGTACATCCATTCAGAGTATTTGTCGCTGTCACGATATATTCTCCTTCAGAGCTTGCATTGACTGGGTTTTCACCAGCAGTGAATCCTTCCCAAGAGAAAGTCACATCAGGAGTTATTGAAGTTGCTGTCAAAGTAACTTCTGTTACATCACAAGTAATAGTTCCACTAGCTGTTGCCTGCAATTCTGGTTTTGTACGATCTGCAGTAACAAGTACTGTTTGTTGTGAAGTACATCCTGTCGCAGCATTGGTTGCTGTCACGATATATTCTCCTTCAGAGCTTACGTTGACTGGATTTTCACCAGCAGTAAACCCGATCCAACTAAAGCTCACATTAGGAGTTATTGAAGTTGCTGTCAAAGTAACTTCTGTTACATCACAAGTAATAGTTCCACTAGCTGTTGCCTGCAATTCTGGTTTTGTACGATCTGCAGTAACAAGTACTGTTTGTTGAGAAGTACATCCTGTCGCAGCATTGGTTGCTGTTACAATATATTCCCCTTCAGAGCTTACATTGACTGGGTTTTCACCAGCAGTGAATCCTTCCCAAGAGAAAGTCACATCAGGAGTTATTGAAGTTGCTGTCAAAGTAACTTCTGTTACATCACAAGTAATAGTTCCACTAGCTGTTGCCTGCAATTCTGGTTTTGTACGATCTGCAGTAACAAGTACTGTTTGTTGAGAAGTACATCCTGTCGCAGCATTGGTTGCTGTCACGATATATTCTCCTTCAGAGCTTACGTTGACTGGATTTTCACCTGCAGTAAATCCTTCCCAAGAGAAAGTCACATCAGGAGTCATTGAAGTAGCAGTAAGGGTTACTTCTGTTACATCACAAGTGATCGTTCCGCTTGCCGAAGCTTGTAATTCTGGTTTTGTACGATCTGCAGTAACAAGTACTGTTTGTTGAGAAGTACATCCATTCAGAGTATTTGTCGCTGTCACGATATATTCTCCTTCAGAGCTTACGTTGACTGGATTTTCACCTGCCGTAAATCCTTCCCAAGAGAAAGTTACATCAGGAGTCATTGAAGTTGCTGTTAATGTTACTTCTGTTACATCACAAGTGATCGTTCCGCTCGCCGAAGCTTGTAGTTCTGGTTTTGTACGATCTGCAGTAACAAGTACTGTTTGTTGTGAAGTACATCCTGTAGCTGTGTTGGTTGCTGTTACAATATATTCTCCTTCAGAACTTACGTTGACTGGATTTTCACCTGCCGTAAATCCTTCCCAAGAGAAAGTTACATCAGGAGTCATTGAAGTTGCTGTTAAAGTTACTTCTGATACATCACAAGTTATAGTTCCGCTCGCCGAAGCTTGTAGTTCTGGTTTTGTACGATCTGCAGTAACAAGTACTGTTTGTTGTGAAGTACATCCTGTCGCAGCATTGGTTGCTGTCACGATATATTCTCCTTCAGAGCTTACGTTGACTGGATTTTCACCAGCAGTAAACCCGATCCAACTAAAGCTCACATTAGGAGTTATTGAAGTTGCTGTCAAAGTAACTTCTGTTACATCACAAGTAATAGTTCCACTAGCAGCAGCTTGCAATTCTGGTTTGGTACGATCTGCAGTAACAAGTACCGTTTGTTGTGAAGTACATCCTGTCACAGCATTGGTTGCTGTTACAATATATTCCCCTTCGGAGCTTACACTGACTGGATTTTCACCCGCCGTAAATCCTTCCCAAGAGAAAGTTACATCAGGAGTCATTGAAGTTGCAGTTAATGTTACTTCTGTTACATCACAAGTGATCGTTCCACTAGCAGCAGCTTGCAATTCCGGTTTTGTACGATCTGCAGTAACAAGTACAGTTTGTTGAGAAGTACATCCCGTTATTGTATTGGTTGCTGTAACGATATATTCTCCTTCAGAGCTTACACTGACTGGATTTTCACCTGCCGTAAACCCTTCCCAAGAGAAAGTCACATCAGGAGTCATTGAAGTAGCAGTAAGGGTTACTTCCGTTACATCACAAGTGATCGTTCCACTAGCAGCAGCTTGTAGTTCTGGTTTGGTACGATCTGCAGTAACAAGTACTGTTTGTTGTGAAGTACATCCTGTCACAGCATTGGTTGCTGTCACGATATATTCACCTTCGGAGCTAACACTGACTGGATTTTCACCTGCCGTAAATCCTTCCCAAGAGAAAGTTACATCAGGAGTCATTGAAGTTGCTGTTAATGTTACTTCTGTTACATCACAAGTGATCGTTCCGCTCGCCGAAGCTTGTAGTTCTGGTTTTGTACGATCTGCAGTAACAAGTACTGTTTGTTGTGAAGTACATCCTGTAGCTGTGTTGGTTGCTGTTACAATATATTCTCCTTCAGAACTTACGTTGACTGGATTTTCACCTGCCGTAAATCCTTCCCAAGAGAAAGTTACATCAGGAGTCATTGAAGTTGCTGTTAAAGTTACTTCTGATACATCACAAGTTATAGTTCCGCTCGCCGAAGCTTGTAGTTCTGGTTTTGTACGATCTGCAGTAACAAGTACTGTTTGTTGTGAAGTACATCCTGTCGCAGCATTGGTTGCTGTCACGATATATTCTCCTTCAGAGCTTACGTTGACTGGATTTTCACCAGCAGTAAACCCGATCCAACTAAAGCTCACATTAGGAGTTATTGAAGTTGCTGTCAAAGTAACTTCTGTTACATCACAAGTAATAGTTCCACTAGCTGTTGCCTGCAATTCTGGTTTTGTACGATCTGCAGTAACAAGTACTGTTTGTTGAGAAGTGCATCCTGTCGCAGCATTGGTTGCTGTTACAATATATTCCCCTTCAGAGCTTACATTGACTGGGTTTTCACCAGCAGTGAATCCTTCCCAAGAGAAAGTCACATCAGGAGTTATTGAAGTTGCTGTCAAAGTAACTTCTGTTACATCACAAGTAATAGTTCCACTAGCTGTTGCCTGCAATTCTGGTTTTGTACGATCTGCAGTAACAAGTACTGTTTGTTGAGAAGTACATCCTGTCGCAGCATTGGTTGCTGTCACAATATATTCCCCTTCGGAGCTAACACTGACTGGATTTTCACCTGCAGTAAATCCTTCCCAAGAGAAAGTCACATCAGGAGTCATTGAAGTTGCAGTTAAAGTTACTTCTATTACATCACAAGTGATCGTTCCGCTAGCCGTAGCTTGTAATTCTGGTTTGGTACGATCTGCAGTAACAAGTACTGTTTGTTGGCTAGTACATCCTGTAGCGGCATTGGTTGCTGTCACGATATATTCCCCTTCAGAGCTTACATTGACTGGATTTTCACCAGCCGTAAATCCTTCCCAAGAGAAAGTAACATCAGGAGTTATTGAAGTTGCAGTTAAAGTTACTTCTGTAACATTGCAAGTAATAGTTCCACTAGCTGTTGCTTGCAGTTCTGGTTTCGTACGATCTGCAGTAACAAGTACTGTTTGTTGAGAAGTACATCCTGTCGCAGTGTTGGTTGCTGTCACGATATATTCCCCTTCAGAGCTTACATTCACTGGATTTTGACCTGCCGTAAACCCTTCCCAAGAGAAAGTCACATCAGGAGTCATTGAAGTTGCAGTCAGAGTTACTTCCGTTACATCACAAGTGATCGTTCCGCTTGCCGAAGCTTGTAATTCTGGTTTTGTACGATCTGCAGTAACAAGTACTGTTTGTTGAGAAGTACATCCATTCAGAGTATTTGTCGCTGTCACGATATATTCTCCTTCAGAACTTACGTTCACTGGATTTTCACCTGCCGTAAATCCTTCCCAAGAGAAAGTTACATCAGGAGTCATTGAAGTTGCAGTTAAAGTTACTTCTGTTACATCACAAGTGATCGTTCCACTAGCTGTTGCTTGCAGTTCTGGTTTGGTACGATCTGCAGTAACGATTACCGTTTGTTGTGAAGTACATCCTGTAGCTGTGTTGGTTGCTGTCACGATATATTCTCCTTCAGAACTTACATTGACTGGATTTTCACCTGCCGTAAATCCTTCCCAAGAGAAAGTTACATCAGGAGTCATTGAAGTCGCAGTCAGAGTTACTTCTGTTACATCACAAGTGATCGTTCCACTAGCTGTTGCTTGCAGTTCTGGTTTGGTACGATCTGCAGTAACAAGTACCGTTTGTTGTGAAGTACATCCTGTAGCTGTGTTGGTTGCTGTCACGATATATTCCCCTTCAGAGCTTACACTGACTGGGTTTTCACCCGCCGTAAATCCTTCCCAAGAGAAAGTCACATCAGGAGTTATTGAAGTTGCAGTCAGAGTTACTTCTGTTACATCACAAGTGATCGTTCCGCTAGCAGCAGCTTGTAGTTCTGGTTTTGTACGATCTGCAGTAACGATTACCGTTTGTTGAGAAGTACATCCTGTTGCAGCATTGGTTGCTGTCACGATATATTCCCCTTCAGAGCTTACGTTCACTGGATTTTCACCAGCAGTGAATCCTTCCCAAGAGAAAGTCACATCAGGAGTCATTGAAGTTGCAGTTAAAGTTACTTCTGTTACATCACAAGTGATCGTTCCACTAGCCGTAGCTTGCAATTCTGGTTTGGTACGATCTGCAGTAACAAGTACCGTTTGTTGTGAAGTACATCCTGTCACAGCATTGGTTGCTGTTACAATATATTCCCCTTCGGAGCTTACATTCACTGGATTTTGACCTGCCGTAAATCCTTCCCAAGAGAAAGTCACATCAGGAGTCATTGAAGTTGCAGTAAGGGTTACTTCCGTTACATCACAAGTGATCGTTCCACTAGCAGCAGCTTGTAGTTCTGGTTTGGTACGATCTGCAGTAACAAGTACCGTTTGTTGTGAAGTACATCCTGTCACAGCATTGGTTGCTGTTACAATATATTCCCCTTCGGAGCTTACACTGACTGGATTTTCACCTGCCGTAAATCCTTCCCAAGAGAAAGTCACATCAGGAGTCATTGAAGTAGCAGTAAGGGTTACTTCCGTTACATCACAAGTGATCGTTCCACTAGCAGCAGCTTGCAATTCTGGTTTGGTACGATCTGCAGTAACAAGTACAGTTTGTTGAGAAGTACATCCCGTTATTGTATTGGTTGCTGTAACGATATATTCTCCTTCAGAGCTTACACTGACTGGATTTTCACCTGCCGTAAATCCTTCCCAAGAGAAAGTTACATCAGGAGTTATTGAAGTTGCTGTCAGAGTAACTTCTGTTACATCACAAGTGATCGTTCCACTAGTAGCAGCTTGTAGTTCTGGTTTTGTACGATCTGCAGTAACGATTACCGTTTGTTGGCTAGTACATCCATTCAGGGTATTTGTTGCTGTTACAACATATTGACCGCTAAATTGTACTTCAACTGGATTTTGACCTGCAGTAAATCCTTCCCAAGTAAAGCTTACATTAGGCGTCATAGAAGAAGCCGTTAGAGTTACTTCTGTTTTATCACAGCTAATAACGCCATCTGCGGTTGCTTGTAAATCTGGTCGGGTTCGTTCAGTTTCTACTTCTATTATTTTTTGTTTGGTACATCCATTTAACGTATTTGTAGCTGTTACAACATATTGTCCTCCATAATTTACTTCGATAGGGTTTTCTCCATCCGGAAAACCATCCCAAGTAAAAGTTACATTGGGCGTTGTGGATGTAGCAGTTAATGTTACCTGTCTATTAATACAAGTAATGGCCCCATCGGCAAAAACATCCAGATCAGGTCTGGTTCGTTCAGTTTCTACAAATACCACTTTTTGATTACTACAACCCGTAAGAGTATTAATAGCTGTTACAACATATTGTCCTCCATAATTTACTTCGATAGGGTTTTCTCCATTAGGAAAACCATCCCAAGTAAAAGTTACATTGGGCGTTGTGGACGTAGCAGTTAGTATTACCTGCCTGTTAATACAAGTAATGGCTCCATTTACTGATGTTTGAATGTCTGGTCTATTACGTTCATTCTTAACAGTTACCGTTTGTTGTGAAATACACCCTGTAGTAGTGTTCGTTGCGGTCACACTATATTCGCCTCCAGAACTTACGTTCACTGGATTTTCACCAGCCGTAAATCCTTCCCAAGAGAAAGTAACGTCAGGAGTAGTGGAGGTAGCAGTTAAAGTTACTTCTGTTACATCACAAGTGATCGTTCCGCTAGTAGCAGCTTGTAGTTCTGGTTTAGTATTATCAGCAGTAACGATTACTGTTTGTTGGCTAGTGCATCCTGTAGCAGCATTGGTTGCTGTCACACTATATTCCCCTTCTGAACTTACATTTACTGGGTTTTCACCTGCAGTAAATCCTTCCCAAGAGAAAGTAACATCAGGAGTTGTTGAAGTTGCTGTCAGAATTACTTCAGTCATATCACAAGTGATTGTTCCACTAGCCGTAGCTTGTAGTTCTGGTTTGGTATTATCAGCAGTAACAAGTACTGTTTGTTGAGAAGTACATCCCGTTGCAGTATTGGTTGCTGTTACACTATATTCACCTTCCGAACTTACATTGACTGGATTTTCACCAGCCGTAAATCCTTCCCAAGAGAAAGTAACGTCAGGAGTAGTGGAGGTAGCAGTTAAAGTTACTTCTGTTACATCACAAGTGATCGTTCCGCTAGTAGTAGCTTGTAGTTCTGGTTTGGTATTATCAGCAGTAACGATTACTGTTTGTTGGCTAGTGCATCCTGTAGCAGTATTGGTTGCAGTTACACTATATTCCCCTTCCGAACTTACATTGACTGGATTTTCACCTGCAGTAAATCCTTCCCAAGTAAAAGTAACATCAGGAGTTGTTGAAGTTGCTGTCAGAGTTACTTCTGTTACATCACAAGTGATCGTTCCGCTAGCAGCAGCTTGTAGTTCTGGTTTGGTATTATCAGCAGTAACGATTACTGTTTGTTGGCTAGTGCATCCTGTTGCAGTATTGGTCGCTGTCACACTATATTCCCCTTCCGAACTTACATTGACTGGATTTTGACTTGCCGTAAATCCTTCCCAAGTAAAAGTAACATTTGGAGTTGTTGAAGTTGCTATCAGAGTTACTTCTATTACATCACAAGTGATTGTTCCACTCGCAGCAGCTTGTAGTTCTGGTTTGGTATTATCGGCAGTAACGATTACTGTTTGTTGAGAAGTACATCCTGTCGCAGCATTGGTTGCTGTCACAATATATTCCCCTTCAGAGCTTACATTGACTGGATTTTGACCTGCCGTAAATCCTTCCCAAGAGAAAGTTACATCAGAAGTTGTTGAAGTTGCTGTCAGAATTACTTCAGTCACATCACAAGTGATTGTTCCACTAGCCGTAGCTTGTAGTTCTGGTTTGGTATTATCGGCAGTAACGATTACTGTTTGTTGGCTAGTACATCCTGTTGCAGTATTGGTTGCAGTTACACTATATTCCCCTTCCGAACTTACATTGACTGGATTTTCACCTGCAGTAAATCCTTCCCAAGTAAAAGTAACGTCAGGAGTAGTGGAGGTAGCAGTTAAAGTTACTTCAGTCACATCACAAGTGATCGTTCCGCTAACAGCAGCTTGTAGTTCTGGTTTGTCAATATTTTGAGTTACAATTGCAGTTGCAAATCCAGTACAACCAGCAGCATTGGATACTTTTAATATGTATTCTCCAGGTTCATTTACATTTATCACTTTTGTGTTTGCAGAGAAGTTATTAGGACCTGTCCAGGAATAGGTAACATTATCTGTTAAAGATGATCCGGTAATTTTTACAGAATTTTGAGCACATGTAAGTTCACCATCTACAGATGCTGATGCATCAATTACTGCTTGGTTTTTTGCTGTAACTTTGACATTATCGAAATAATAGATCTCTCCCGAAGTTGTTGTGCGCGATTTAATTATGATCTCTAAACTTGTACCTTTTAAGGAACCGATTGAAACTTCTGTTCCCGAGGTGCTATTGCCATTTATTGATCCAGAATTTTTACTAAAAAGAATTTTTGGACCACCATCAAGTCGATAATATAAATCTATAAAATCCAGATTTTGACCTTCGCTTTCCATATCACCTGTACTGCATAAATGCACAGAAATAGTTACATCATTTTTATCCGAAATATTGATTGATTCAGAAGTCCAAATCCCTTTTTTATCATTTCCTGTATTTTCAACTTTGAATATATTATTGTGTACTTCAAATCTCCCTGAACTTGGGTTTTGTGTTGTCCAACTTGTAATTCCAGTATCTAATGTTGTCCCATTAGGTAAATTAAATTTTTCTAACCAAATGTCTGTTTCTGTAGTATCAGAATTTATAACATTTACTACAAAAGAAGAAGAGCAACCATTGCTTGTATCAGTAACTGACACTGTGTAACTTCCTGATTGATTTGTAGTTGGGTTTTGTAGTGTAGAGTTAAAACCGTCAGGTCCAGACCAGTTATAGGTTACATTAGGAGTTGTAGAATTAGCTAGAAGTGTAACTTGAGATACAGAACAGCTTAGTGTTCCGTTTACAGAGGCTGACACATTAGGTTTAACGATATTTTGAAGAACAGTAACGGTCGTATGTCCCGTACATCCTGTATTGTTAGATACGTTCAAAGTATACTCTCCTGGTTTATTTACCTGAATTACTTCTGTGTTTGCTGTAAAACCATCTGGCCCAGTCCATGAATAATTTACATTATTTGAAGAAGAGGAACCTGTAATGGTCACTGATTCATTAGCACAAGTTAAAATTCCATCTACCGAAGCTGTTGCGTCTATAATAGCGGGATATATTTCTGAAACTTTGACATTATCAATATAGTACAATTCGTTAAAAGCGGTAGTTCTGGATTTAATTATAATCTGTAAACTAGTACCACTTAATAAGCCAATTGATACCTCGGCACCAGAAAGATCATTCTCATTTATTGGCCCAATATTTTCACTAAAAAGGATTTTCTGACCTCCATCTAATTTATAATAAACATTTACATAATCAAGTAGTTCACCAAAACTATCGATGGTACCTTCACTTGCTAAATGCAATGATATCCTTACATTATTTTTCCGTGAAATATCAATTACCTCAGATGTCCATATACCTTGTTTGGTTTTTCCCATATTTTCAACAATAAATTGATTGTCTAATACATTAAGATTACCAGAACTTGGATTTTGGGAAGACCAGCTTGTTGTACCTGTGTCGGAGGTTGTGCCATTGGGTAAATTGAATTTTTCTAACCAAAGAACATTTTCTGTACTATCAGAGTTTAGTACATTAATTATATACGAAGAGGTACACTCACTATCCGGATCAGTTACCTGTAATACATAGGTTCCTGCTTCATTTACCGTAGGATTTTGTATCGTTGAACTAAAGCCGTTAGGTCCTGACCAGTTGTAAATCACATTTGGGGTAGTAGAGTTACCTGATAATATAACTGAAGATATCGAGCAGCTTAAAGTACCATTGACTGAAGCTGATATATTAGGTTTTCGGATATTTCGTTTTACAGTTGCTGTTGCAAACCCTTTACAACCTTGATTATTGGTCACTTTTAATCTGTAATCCCCAGGCTCATTTACATTTATTACCCTTGTATTTGCAGAAAAATTATTGGGTCCTGTCCATGAATAAGTTACATTATTTGCAGAAGATGCTCCTGTAATAGTTACGGATTGATTTTTGCAAGTAAGTATATCATCTACTGAAGCCGAAGCATTAATGTTTCCTTTTCCCGTTACTTTAACATGATCAAAATAATAAAATTCATCAGACGCTGTAGTCCTTGATTTGATTATAATTTGTAGACTATTTCCATTCAATGAACCTATAGAAACGACCTTACCAGAAGCACTATTACCATTTATAGATCCCGAATTTTCACTAAAAAGAATTCTTTGACCTCCATTTAGTCTATAATAAAGATCAATAAAATCTAGACTTTCGCCAGAGTTTTCTAAACCACCTGTACTATGCAAATGAACAGAAATGCTCACATTGTCTTTACCAGTAATATCAATTGATTCAGAAGTCCATATTCCTTTGTTATTCTTTCCTGTATTATTAACTTTAAATCTATTGTCTCTTACATGAAAATTACCAGAACTTGTATTTTGAGTAGTCCAAGCTGTGGATCCAGAATCAGATGTTGTTCCGTTGTTTAAATTAAATTTTTCTAACCATATAGTCTCTGAACAATTAGTAGTTAGATTAGATGTTTTTGTGTTTTCATAATGTTTAGTTTTCTGATGGTTGTTTAACTTTTTGCTAAAAAAGAAGTCACTTATAGTATCATTATTAGTATACCGCTTTGTGTTTTTTGGATTAAATGTATTTTCAATTATAAATCCAATAGAATCTTCTTCATGTATAGGGTGTTCGGGGCTTGCCTTTATGTGATTTATCAATAGCCCTATAAGTATTGATAGAATAAAAGGTTTTAAGTAATTTTTTTTCATTTTTTAGGGGGTTGGTTAGTTAGAAAAAATAGTTATATACTACTAGTATTTCATACATGATATTCTGTTTTATGATACTAGTATAAAATTTGTGAATGATCTATACTGAAAGTAAAAGTGTATTACTTTTGCTTATTCTTTAATTTAGTGTTCTATTGGTTTTTAGATCGTATTATTTGACAATGATGAACTCACTTCGTCTATTTTTTTGGTGCTCTTCTTCTGAACAAGGAACCCCATCTCCACAATCGTTGAACAATCTACGCTCTCCATATGCTCTACCTCGTATACGTCGCCAATTAATGCGACCTTTTTCTGTAATATAATTTAGTGTAGCTCTCATTCTTTTTACACTAAGTTGTTTGTTATACCAATAACTTGATCTGCTATCTGCATGCGAGTGAACTTCCATTTTCATACTTTGATACGTATTCATAAGTTCGATAACTTTTGTTAGTCCAGTTTCAACTTCGGGGCGTATTTCTTCAGAATTAAAATTAAAGTGAATTGGTAAGGGAACAACCATCATTAGTTTTAGTCTTTCTTCTGGTTTTATGGTGTTTTTGGATACTCCTTTTGCGCTTAATCGGTACTCCGGTATTCCTTTGTCAATTAAATACAGTTTAATTGCTTCAGCTTGATTTTGAGCAATTACATTGTCACTATTGTTATCGTAAGTATATGATTTTATATCGGTGTATACTTTTGGATATTTTTTCATTAAGAGGATTAATTCATCTAATTTATCCTTTGATTTGTTTGAAATATTTGTGAAGTCATTTTGAAAATGTATGGGGTCTATTATCAATTCAAAATTGAAAACATTTTCCAGTTCATTAGAGTTTTTGTTTACTTTTTCTAGAGCAAGATCTTTATCGTAATTCTTTTCTAGTTTAATAAGTTTTTCATAAACATCGGCAAACTCCTCCTTATAAATAATATGTTCATAAGGCTTATATCCGGTTTTATTTACCGTAATTAGATATGCATCTTTTAATTTTTCATTATCAGAAAAGATATAATTACCATTATCTACCGAAACTTTTTCTTGTATGACATTGTTTTCATTATCATAGATAGTAATGGTTGCATCATTTAAGGCTTCGTCATTATCATTATCTATGATTGTGCCTAAAACTGTGGTAAGATCAAAACTTCTAATCGGTTTTAATTGTAATACACTATAAATATCATCACCACCTTTTCCGTCACTTCTATTAGAAGAAAAGTACCCTTTTTCGGTTTGAGTGTTTAGTACAAAAGAAAAATCATCTTGTGGACTATTTACAGGTCTTCCAACATTAATAATATCTAAAAAAGGAGTGTTGATTTTTGTAACGAAAATATCTAAACCTCCTAATCCCGGATGTCCATCTGAAGAAAAATACAATTCATCTTGTGTTACAAATGGAAAAGTTTCTTTTCCTTCTGTATTTATTTGGTTACCCAAATTAATTGGCATACCAAAGCTCCCGTCATTATTGATAGCGATAGAATAAATATCAGACATCCCATATCCTCCGGGCATATCTGAAGAAAAATATAGTGTTTGCCCATCTGGACTAATTGATGGATGAGAAGTGGAATAGGTATTATCATTAAAAGGCAGGTCTTCGGGAATAGTCCATTCACCATTATCATTTTTGTAAGACCTATATATTTTTAATCGAATCATTTCGTTTTTATTGGTAATGTCATGGTTTCGTGTAAAGTATATGGTACTACCATTATTTGTAAACGCAGGAGTAGATTCATGAAATCTTGTACTTAACTCTTTTGAAAACGGTTTAGGATCTGAATATAAATTGTTTTCTGGATCATATTTTGTGAGATACAACTCTAAGAAAGACTCCTCGGTCCATTTATGTACTCTTTTGTTAAAAAGCAATGTATCTCTTGATGAGCTAAATACAATTGCATCTTCATAGTAGGTTGCTCCAAAATCAGTAAAGCTAGAATTAATAGCTAAATTATCTATTTGATACCGCCCAGATTGATATTCGACTCGTTGAAGATAATCTCTTTTCTTATCAAATAGGTTGGCCCGTTGATCCTCTGGTCGTGATAACAGTAGTTGATCCATATAGTTATCGGCACTGTTATAATCCTGTATAGATTTTAGAGATTGAGCATATTTAAAAAAGTACTCGGGTTCGACCTGATCCGCATAAGATTCTATAAATTCTTTGTACCATTTTGCAGCATTTTCAGGTTGTCCATTTAGGTAGTAACTATCTCCAAGATTTTTTAAGGTTTCTGCATTTTTATATTGTCGTTCTACTGCTTTAAGGTAAGCTTCTTGTGCACTAACATATTTATGTTGATCAAACATTTTGTTAGCGATATTTACTATTCTTTGTTGTGCTATTCCTGAACCTCCCCAAAGTGAGGTGATAAAAATAATAAGTGGGGTATATATTACTTTGTTCATTGGTGTATTGAATTTGTTAAAAGAATCTAGGCGTTAGAAACTGATGATGGTTGTTTTTTAATTCAAAACGCAGTATGGCTTCATAAGATCCATTATTAAAACGTGTTTGCCCTAGATCAGTGATTTCTCGATCATACGAAAACCCTATCATTAAACTGTCTGAAATTTGAAATCCTGCAATAGCACTAACTGCTTTACTCCATCGATAAGCTGTTCCTATAGTAAATTTCTCGTTAAACATAAAGTTTGCAGATGCATCAAATTGAATTGGGCTTCCTTCTATATATTTAGCTAATACTGCAGGCTTAAATTTTATGTAGGGGACTATTTCGAAAACATGACCGGTTATGAAGTAGTAATTCACGCGTTCTTTAGCAAAAACACTTACTTGATTATCAATGTTTGATAAGATGTCTTTGTTGAAATGATTTGTTTCTAATAGATTAGGAGTACTGATGCCTAAATAAAAGCGATTTGTATGATAATAAAAACCTACCCCAACATTAGGGCTAAATTTATTGTCAATGTTATTTTCAAGTAATGAATCATCAGGGTTAAATCTTCTTAGTGTTATGAGGTCTACATTTAATAAATTTCCTCCGGCATTTACACCAAAATTTAACTTACCAATTCTTGATACAGGAATAGTATAAGAAATACTTGCATTAAAATTTGTTTCGTTTGTAGCACCGATTGCATCATTTATGATGGATAATCCGATACCTAATTTATTCTTTTCGTTTATAGGAGAATTTAAAGTAAGAGTTTGTGTACTTGGAGCTCCATCTAATCCTACCCATTGAGTTCGGTATAATCCCATTATGCTAAGTATTCCTCTACTACCTGCATAGGCAGGGTTAACACTAATGGTGTTATACATGTATTGCGTATATTGACTATCCTGTTGTGTATAGCATACAGCAGGAATAGAACAAGTAATTATGGATATAAAAAGTAATAGTTTTTTCATAAGCGGTAATTTTTGTTGATTGATATAGGGGTAATGTCATTTTTTAGTTGATGTGTATAAACCCAGATTTACTAGATGAATTGCCAATTGTATTTTGATATTGTAATGTGAAGAAATAGGAACCTGTTGGGAGTACTTTTTTTTCTCCTTTGGCAATTCCATTAAATAAAGGGACACCTTTTTGTTCATAGCCGCTTGCTTCAAAGACTTTAGCACCCCAACGATTATATATGATTATGGTATTATTTGGAAACTTGGTTAATCCGGAAATCCTTAGTTCATCATTTAATCCATCTCCATTTGGAGTAATTATTTCATATACAATCAATTCATCTTCAATAATAAGATCAGTAATTGTTGGGTCTTCACCATCGCCATCATTGTCATCATCAATATTGGTATCGTTATTTGGATCATCAGAAAAGTCAATTATTTCCATATTTAATGGATCTATACCAGTTACAAAAGCCTGATTTATAACACTACCCGTAAGAATATCATTTTCGGTAAGTTCATATATTGCAGTAAATGTTGAATTATCAATTTCGCCAGAATCAAGATTAATTGATTCTCCATTCAAAATAATCCCAGGTAATGGATCGGTAAGCCTAATATTGGTAATTGTTTCAGTACCATTATTTTCAATAGTAAAAGTGTATACAATTTGGTCTCCTAGATTTAATACGCCATCATTATTTGAGTCTTCATAGTTCCCGATTTTTGATAATGCTAAATTGGGGTTTGGTGGAATATCATCATCTGTTATACTTGCGGTAGCTGATGATGCATTAATTGATCCGATATTTGGAAATGATATTGTAGCAATAATAGTTTCTAGTGGTTCTACTTCGGTATCATCAATAACAGGAACTACTACTGTTTGGGTAGTACTACCGTCAGGAATTGAGAATGTCACTACGTTTGTATAATCTACTCCGTTACTTGCTGTTCCTGTAAGTACTATCGTTCCTGTAATAGGAGATCCGGTTTGATTGGTTACTCCGTTATCTAAGCTTATCGTAAAATTCACATCAGAAAACCCTTCTACCGCATCTATCGGGGATCCAATAGAAATAGTGAGCGAAGTACTTTCATCATCAATTATATTAGCTATGGCGCTAGTATTGTTAATATTTATTGCTCCAATATTTGGTGCAGATATTGTTGAAATTATAGTTTCTATAGGTTCTACTAAGGTGTCATCAATGACAGGAATAGTTACTATCAAATTAGAAGCTGCATCTGGAATTGAGAAAGCCATTATGTCTGTATAATCAATACCATTAATTGCCGTACCACTATAGGTAATCGATCCGATAATAGGGCTTCCTGTTTCATTGCGTAATCCGTTGTCTAAGCTTACTATAAAAGTAGCATCTGATGTACCTTCGACAGCATCTACTGGTGATCCAATCGAAATAGTTAATGATGTACTGTCATCGTCTGCGATAATCGCAGTATCTGTAGTATTTGTAGAATTTATATTTCCTATACTTGGATTAGAAATTTCGGCAATGATAGTTTCCGGTAATTCTACTGCGAGATCATCGATTATCGGAATGGTAACTATCACACTAGCACTTCCGTTTGGAATTGAAAACCCTGTTACATTGGTATAATCAACTCCGTTAGTAGCAGTACCACTAAATGTAAATATGCCTGTGATAGGCATTCCGGTAGTATTAACAATTCCTCCATCAATACTTACGGTGAAAGAAGCATCAGAAGTACCTTCAATGGCGTCTGTTGTTTTGGTAATAGAATAGGAGAGTGCCGATGCATCATCATCTGTTATGAATGCAGTATCAAAATTGTTCAATGTATTTATAGTCCCTAGACTTGGTGAAGATATTGTGGCAATAATAGTTTCTTGTGGTTCTATCTCATTGTCATTAATTACAGGAATGGTTATCGTTGCGGAAGTACTCCCGTTTGGAATTTCGAACAGACTCACATTGCTATAATCTGCTCCGTTAGTGGCAGTACCTGTAAGTGTAAGTGTTCCAGTAATTGATGTACCGGTATTATTACTCACACCGTTATCTAAGTTAACAGTAAAAGTAGCATCAGAAGTTCCTTCGATAGCATCTACAGGAGATCCAATAGAAATAGTTAAAGATGCACTATCATCATCTGTTATTGTTGCAATAGCGGTATTATTTGTAGCATTTATATTACCAGTATTTGTGGTAGATAAAGTGGCAATAATTGTCTCGAGTACTTCTACTTCTGTATCATCAATTACCGGAATGGTGACAATAGTATTGGTATCTCCATTAGGAATAGAAAATGTAGTTACATCTGTATAATCTGAGCCATTAGTGGCGGTACCTGTTAGTGTAAGTGTTCCTGTAATAGGGGCTCCGGTAGTGTTGATTATTCCTCCATCAATACTTATCGTAAATGTAGCGTTTGAAGTGCCTTCAATCGCATCTGTAGTTTTAGAAATGGAAAAGGCTAATATTGATGAGCACCCCAATCTATCCCCATTAATAGTCCATAAATCGTTGTTGATTAATCGGTTTCTTTCATTTCCGGCCAAGCAGTATGTTAATCCATCTGCACCTAAAATTACATTAGTTAATACGGTTTGACTTTCCCATCCTATTAATGTAGCATCATAATTTTGTGTAGATAAACCAGAATTAGAAAGTGCATCAGACATTGATGCTACCTTACTAATATTCCAACCACCAAGATCTTGATTAAAAGCAGTTGCTGCATTAAATATGGCACTCATATCAGTTACATTATCCGTAATCCAACTACCAATATTTTGATTAAATTCAGGAGCATTGTTAAACATGTTTGACATATCGGTGACAGTATTTGTGGACCAGTTGCTTATATCCCGATTAAATACAAGAGCATTATTAAACATAAAGCTCATATCATCCACTTTGCTTGTATCCCAACTTGTACCTGATGTTCTGATATTTTGATTGAAAACAATTGCATTGTCGAACATAGCATCCATTTTTAAGACATTACTTGTATCCCAACTGCTAATGTCCTGATTGAATGTTGTAGCATTGTTAAACATAGAACTCATACTTTCGACATTGGCTGTATTCCATGTACTAATGTTTCCATTAAAAGCTGTAGCACCAAGGAAAGTTCTATTCATACTCTGGATAGTGATGACATTCCACCCTGAGAGATCAGCATTTACTGTAGTTGCACCATTAAACAAGTTATCAAACGAAGTTACTCTTGATAAGTCTGGCGCATTGATGTCGTTTATTTGAAAATTGATAGCATCTTTGAAGTTAAGTTTTGATACTAACAAATTTCCCCATTGTTCTACAGATAAGATATTTGTAGTATTGTTAGGAACCGTTTCAAAATCAAAACTCTCGAACTGCCCATCAATAGTGACTGTGTATACACCAGGTATAGCGTAGGTGTGTGTCATATTAGGAGTGGTAACATTGGTTTCAATAGCTGTGCCATCTCCCCAATCAATACTAAAATTATATTGTAGTGATCCATTACCATTGTCATTAGGTAAAGTGATCATTTCACTTGTAGTGTTGGTTTCCCAAGTGGTTATAAATATAGAAGAACAATCCAACCCATCATCAGTTATTACCCATAGATTTGGAGCATTTGTTAGTGTATTTCGGGCAGTTTCTCCTAAACAGTATGTTAATCCATTTGCTCCTAAATTAAGTCCAGATTGTACTGTCTGATTGGCCCATCCTATCAATGTTGCATCATAATTTAAGGTAGATAAACCAGTGTTTGATAAAGTATTGAATAGTGATGTAACCTTACTGATATTCCAATTTGCTAAACTTTGATTAAATGCAATGGCACTATTAAACATAAATGACATACTAAGTACATTAGCGGTATCCCAACCACTAATATTTTGATTAAACGCTCTAGCATTAGCGAACATAAATGCCATTCTTTCTACTTTAGTAGTATCCCAACCTCCAATGTTTTGATTAAACCTTAAACTACCAGAAAACATACTGCTCATATCCCTCACTTCACTAGTAATCCATCCGCTAATATCTTGATTAAATGTTGATGCACTTGCGAACATAAAGGTCATGTCGGTTACCATACTTGTATTCCAACTACCAATAGTTGCATTAAATGCTGTAGCTCTAAAAAACATAAAACTTAAGTTAGCTACCTTACTTGTATTCCAGCCACCAATATTTTGATTAAATCTAGCAGCACCGTTAAACATTCCTGTCATATTAAGTACTTCATTAGTAACCCAACCGCTTATATCTTGATTAAATATTAAGGCGTTAAAAAACATAGTTGACATGTCGGTTACTTTAGCAGTATTCCAACCAGAGATATTTTGATCAAAAGCAGAGGCTCCAGAAAAAGTGTCTACCATACTCGTTACCTCACTTGTATTCCAAGTACTAACATCTCCATTAAATGCTATAGCATCACGAAAGGTTCCGTTCATACTTGTAATTCCTGAAACTATCCAACCAGATAAATCAGCGTTTACTGTAGAGGCACCACTAAATAGGTTGTCAAATGAAGTTACATTGGTTAAATCTGGATTATCGGTTGCTGTAATTTGAAATCTGCTTGCACCACTAAAATTAAGTTTAGATACGGCTAAATTTCCCCACTGGTTAACAAATAATAAATTGTTGGCACTTGGACTTGTTGGGGTACCAGTAAAATCAAACTCTTCAAATTGCCCGCTAATCCTTACTATATATGTACCAGGGGTTATATATGTATGCTGTTTTCCGGGAGTATTTACATTTAATTCAATCGGTGTTCCATCTCCCCAATCTACAGTAAAATTATAATCTGCAGCCATTCCACTATTGGGTAGTGTAATAATTTCATTTGCAGTTGTTGTTTCCCATGTAGTAATAAAATCCTGAGCATGGATTGATGTTCCAAATATCCAAAAAAGGCAAATAATTATTGTACGTTTTTTAGCTATTAGTAATACTTTACTCGGTTGTAGTTTCTTTCTAAAATTTATGGAATTATGTTTATGTTTTAAAAGTATTTTTTTTGTCATATACTATTGATTTAACGGGGTTTATTAAAACAAAATAGGTGACCCAAACATTAACGGTAGCGACAATACCGTATATTTAACCATCTCTTTCTAATTAAGATAGATGTATAGAAGTATTGCGTTCCACTATGCAAGTAGTACGATTATTTTATTTGTGGTAGTAGTTTCTCAAGTGTGAATAAAATCTTGAGTAGTAACTAATAAACCTTTTTAAAAAAGCAGATAGTTATTTGGTGTTTTCATTACATTTTTGGTTGGTACTTAGTATATTTTATGTAAGAAGACTGTCTAAATAATCCTTGTGTTTTAAAAGGTTTTAAGAGTATTTTCTTGCCATATAGTATTGGTTTAATGGGGGGGTTAATTAAAACAAAATAGCTGTTATATGGTTTATTAGTATAACAGTAAATACCATTCGCTCATTGCACGACTAAATGTATGGTAATAGTAAAGGGGTTGCCATATCATTTTAGTATAACAATGGTCATTTCGATATAAATTTTCTGTGATCAGTCTGAACTGATATTGCTATAAAATGAAGAGTAATTACTTCAAGCTGTCTCTTAATTTTATGTATAGAAATAAGAGAGCTTTAGTGATTATATCTTATAGGTAGTAGTGTATTTTTTTGCCATATGATGTTGGTTTATTGGGGTTTTAAAAAAGCATGTCTTACAAATAGTTTATACTAGTTGTAGTTTTTTGTATTTATTCCTTTAACAAATGAAAAACTAAAAGATGGCTATTAGTATCATAGTCTTAATAAAAGTATTTTTCTTGTAGTTTGAATAAATTAGTGTGTCTATAAAAAAGAAGATAATTATTTTACATTTTCTTTACACATCTAAGAGAGTAATTGTGATGTGTTGTAAAAGAATTTTGATAATTAAATTTAAATCTTATAGGGTTTAAGAGTATTTTTCTTGTCATATATTACGTTTGTTTAATTAGGGGTTTATTAAATCAAAATGATGTACTATGATGCGTTAAAAGTATATGTTTATCGATTTGAATCCTAGTGATTTTATGTTTTTATTATGTTTTTTAACGTTATTTTAAGAAAAAACATTGAAAATCAATACATTAAATGTTAATTATATCTTTATGTGTCTGATAATTAACATTTTAATAAAATTCAAAAAACATAATCTTTTCTTATCAAAACCAAATTAAAAATAACTTTTCTATATGAAAGAACTAGTTGTTACAATAAACAATTATTTTAATATAAAATAAAATAAATAGGGTAGTAGTATGTATGAGATTTTTAAAAATGAAATCATTTCATTGATAAAATTTATTTGTTTTAGGTGTCTTTTTAATGATGTTTTACCATTTTCGTATTGCAAATAACTAATACTTTGTTAAGGATAATATAACATAAAAGTTGGGCGCATTATCATGTATTCAAAAAGTGTTGTTATCGTTCTTTATAATTTCCAAGAATTCATTTCGTAAAGAAACTTCTTTAAACTGCCCCCCATATTCTAAGGTTGTTGTAAAACTACTTTTATCTTTGATTCCACGGGAAGAAACACATAAATGTTTCGCATTTATCACCACAATAACATCTTTGGTTTCTAAAGTTTGTTGTAAGTCTTTTAGAATTTGTAAACAAAGTCTTTCTTGTACCTGCGGACGATGAGAATAATAATCGACAAGTCGGTTAATTTTTGACAATCCAACTACTTTATCTTTTGGGATATATCCAACATGGGCAGTGCCAACTATCGGTAAGAAATGATGTTCACAAGCAGAATCTATGTTGATATTTTGTTCTACTAACATCTTTTGATATCCATATTTGTTTTCAAAAGTCGATATTTTTGGTCTATTGTGAGGATTTAGACCATAAAAGAGCTCTTTTACATACATTTTAGCAACCCTATAGGGTGTACCTCGAAGACTATCATCGGTTAAATCAAGTCCTAATTCTTTCATGATTTCCGAAAAATGATGTTGAATATTTTTAATTTTATCATTATCGGATGTTTCAAAAGCATTCTTAACCAAAGGAGTGTCCACGCTGCTAGAAATATGTGCATCTCCTTCATATTCTATTTTTTCTCTATTCATTTTGTTCATATTTCAATTAATTAGCACAACACTTTTCACGTTTACAACCGCAGTATTTTTTATTATAAAAATGTAATCCTACTAATAGTATGGATACTATGTAAATAACTTCTTCAAACAAAGGAAACAAGGATAGCTTTTCATTGACTATAATACATAATAGTAATACCCAATTTATCCAAAAAGCATATTTTATTGTTGGATTTGTAGTTGTTTTAGTAGATCGATGAATCGCTATAAAGGAGAGTGCTAAAAAGACGATGTCTAATGATTTCCACAAAACAGAATATCCATCTTGATATAGGACAGATCCCGTATGGGCAATAAATAAAAAAGGAGTAAACAAGCAGTGTATTAAACATAAACTACTGGCTATAATTCCTAAGATGTCTGAGTGAGTGCGTTTGTATAAAATGTTCAAAATAAAAGAATATGTGTTTTAATGAGGGGCAAAGATAATACATATTTTATTAATGCAACTTTGTTGCATTAATAAAATTTATTTATTTTTGGCAAAAATGATTTTATGGTCCGAACGACATCATTAAGTTTTGCATATCAAAATTCAAAAAATCATACTTTTTATTTCCCTCGTATAGATTTAACATCTAAAGAAAACGCTTTAATTATAGGACCTTCTGGTATCGGGAAAACCACTTTACTTCATCTTATGGCAGGTCTTTTGATTCCGAAAAAAGGAAATGTATATATTGGTAATACGCTTATACATCAACTCACAAGAAGTCAATTAAACGATTTTAGAGGGAAGCATATTGGGTTAATTTTTCAAAGAGCATATTTTATTAAGTCTTTGACTGTACAAGAAAATCTAAGCATGCGTGAAAAACTGTCTAGAAAAACAATAGATCTACACAGAAAAAAACAATTAATCGAACAATTAGAATTGACTGAAATTAAAAACAAAAAAGTACATGAAATAAGTGAAGGACAGCGGCAGCGACTTTCTATTGCCCTTGGTGTTGTACATAAACCAAAAGTGATATTAGCAGATGAACCTACCTCTAACTTAGATGATGCGAATTGTGAAAGGGTGATTTCTCTGCTAAAAAAAGAGGCTCAAATTTGTAAAAGTAATTTGGTAATTATTACCCATGACCAAAGAGTTAAATCACATTTTAAGAAACACATAACTTTATAAAATTGTTACACTTAGCTTTCAAAAATCTTATTTCCAAGCCTTTGAATACTGTTTTGAGTATTTCACTTTTAACATTAAGCATTGTGTTAACTACTTTTGTTTTACAAATAAGTAAACAACTTAATCATCACTTGCAGGAAAATAGTAAACCATTTGATATGGTAATTGGTGCAAAAGGAAGTCCATTACAATTAGTATTATCAGCAATACTACATATAGATAATCCAACAGGTAATATATCTCTGGATGAAGCTTTAGGAGTACTTAAAAATCCTATGATAAAAGATGCTATACCAGTTTCTTATGGTGATAATTATAAGGGGTATAAAATTCTAGGTACTTCAGACAAATATTTACTTAGGTATAGAGCTACTCTAAAAGAGGGAGCACTAAATGTACAAGACTTTGAAGCAGTTTTCGGTTTTGAAGTAGCAAAAAAACTGAATATTCGTATAGGGGATTCTGTTGTAAGTTCTCATGGATTATTACAAAATGAAATAGAAGTACATGATGAAAAACCTTTTATAGTGACAGGTATCTTGGCGCCTACAGGAACAGTAATAGATAACCTAATAATCACAAACCTTGAAAGTATTTGGAAAGTTCATGATTTTGAAGATGAGCATGAAGAATATAGTGAAGAACATAAAGAAATTACAGCGTTATTGTTAAACTTCAGGAATCCCATTGGGGCATTGCAATTTTCCAGATTTATCAATAAAGAAACGGGATTACAGGCGGCATTCCCAAAATTCGAAATTGATCGGTTATTAAAGTTTCTAGGTATTGGTTTTCGAACGATAAATAGTATTGCGATAGTAATATTTCTGATTGCGGGCTTAAGCATTTTTATTAATCTTATAAAAACAGTAAGAGAAAGAAAACATGAATTAGCTCTATTAAGAACCTATGGAACTACCGCCTTTCAACTATTAAAATTAATTTTTTTTGAAGCACTTTTTTTATCTTTAATAGGAGGTGTCCTGGGGTGGTTTTTAGGAAGAGTATGCATTTTATTGTTTTCAACTTTGGCTACAAATGGCTATACATATCATTTTGAGATAAGTGTACCAGATATAGAAGAGTTTTTTTTATTAATTGCAATAATTTTAATAACAATACTTGCCACGATTTTGGCTTCTTTCTCTTTATTTAAGTTAAATATTTCTAAAACCCTGGGAGATGCGTAAAGTACTTTTATTGCTTATTTTTATAAGTATTCCATTTCATTTTTTTGCTCAACAGAAATTATCTTGGAGCGATTTATCAAATGTTAGTTTTCATAATATTTATAATGTATACTATGATGATTATTTTTTAAAACCAACATTTGATAATAAAATAAAATCATATCAAGGATCCAAAATTAGTATCAAAGGCTATTTCTTAGATTTTTCTTATGAAGAAGAATTTTATATGGTTTCCCGAAATCCAATGTCTTCCTGTTTTTTCTGTGGGGGCGCAGGCCCTGAAACTATCATTGAAGTTATTTTTAAAGATAAATCAAACTATAAAACCGATCAGATAATAGAAGTTGTAGGAATATTAGAATTGAATGTAGATGATGTAGATCACTGTAATTATATATTAAAAGAAGCAACAGCTAGATTAGTGCAATAAATTGAATTAAAATTATACATTAGCTATTAAAGAAGAGATTAATTAAATTTAAGAATAAATGGATAGAATAATATACCATAATTGCTGTATAAAAAATATAATTAGTAAAAGTCTTTTTATACTTACATGTATAATCACCCTTTCTTCTTGTCAGAAAAATAAACACCTTGTAAAGGTAGAAGGAGCAAGGATTGAAGTAAATAATACCACTCCTGATAATCCAGACATCCAAGCTTTTGTTAAACCCTATATGATGCACGTAAATAAGACTTTAGATAGTGTTCTGGCGTATGCACCAGAAACATATTCTAAAAAGGATGGTATTTTGAATACAGCTATAGGCAATTTAATGGCAGATATTGTTTTAGAACAGTCAATTCCTTTTTTTAAATCAAAGACTAAAAATACAATCGATATGGTATTGTTAAATCACGGAGGAATACGAGCACCAATACCAAAAGGTAATGTTACTGCACGTACCGCTTATCAAGTGATGCCATTTGAGAATAGTATTGTAGTAGTTGAAATGAAAGGTACTCATATTTGGAAATTGATTACTTATTTACAAGAATCTCAAAAAGCGCATCCAATTTCAGGATTAAAATTGACTATTGATGCAGATAATAATATTGTACAAGCATTGATCAATAACAAGGAAATTGATGACAAAGAGGTGTATTTTGTTGCAACCAATGATTATCTGTATCATGGTGGTAGTGAGATGTATTTTTTTGAAGAAGCAGGCAAAGCTCATAAATTAAATTATAAAATTCGAAATGCAATGATTGACTATTTTAAAAAAGTAGATACAATCGCACCAAAGATTGATGATAGATTTTCACAGATCAACTAATTAAATAAAGAAATGAAACGAAGAGAATTTATAAAACATACGGCACTAACCACGGGTTTGATGACTATAGGAGGAGTTGGTTTATCATCTTTTGCTGATAACAAAGCAAAAAAAATAACGATTTTACATACAAATGACGTACATAGCCATATAGATCCATTTGGCCCGGATGATGGTAGAAATGCAAATAAGGGCGGAGTGGCAAGAAGAGCGACTATTATTGAAGATATTAGAAAAGAAAACCCAAATACTTTATTACTAGATGCTGGCGATATTTTTCAAGGAACTCCTTATTTCAATTTTTATGGGGGTGAACTTGAATTTAAATTAATGAGTATGCTTAAATATGATGTTGTCACTATAGGTAATCATGATTTTGATAACGGGATTGATGGGTTACATGCCCAAATGCCGTATGCCGGATTTAAATTTGTTTCTGCCAACTATGATTTCACCAATACAGTTATGGATACGTTTGTTAAACCTTATGAAATCATCATAAAGGATAATATAAAAATAGGAATATTTGGTTTGGGAATTGCCCTGGAAGGTTTAGTAATGAAAGATTTATATAAGGAAACTAAATATCTTAACCCTATAGAAATTGCTCAAGATATGAGTGCTACATTAAAAAATGAAGAAAAATGTGATTTGGTTATATGTCTATCACATTTAGGGTATGATTATAAAAATGAATCAAATAAAGTAAGTGATTTAAGTCTTGCCAAAGCTACAGATAATATTGATCTTATTATTGGCGGACATACCCATACTTTCCTTAAAGAACCGACTTTAGTAAAGAATAGAAAGGATAAAGATGTGCTTGTAAATCAAGTTGGGTGCTATGGTTTGTATTTAGGAAGAATAGATTTTTATTTTGATAGTCAAAAAAATAAAGCTTCATATGGACGAGCCCTCATGGTGTAAAATTCTAATAATTAGCTTATACACATATAAATTTAATAAGATTAAGATTTTAGATGCAGAAAATACTGTAGCAACAAATCCGGTAAGATTGTAGGCAAACCGGATTGTTCATTGTTGCATATTATTCTATTTTGAATTCATTACATTGATGACTCTTGATAATTTGGAATTGGCCAATCATCATTTATAGAGAATTCTCCTTTTTTCCATTGTGCAAGTTCTGGTTCTGTGAGTAAACAGTCATCCAGATGTTTAGTGACCAATTTTACATCGATATTTTGACCGATAAATACTAATTCAGTTTTACGGTCGCCAAAAGAAACATCCCAGTCTTCTTCTATTGTATTTTGATTATCTAAAAATGAGGCATAACTAATTCGTTCGCTAAAAGGCATAGAAGCCCACCAAACTCCTGCAGGGTCTGTTTTAAGTGATCCTCCAGCAGAACCCCAAACTAGAGCTTGGTCGGGACGAGAGGCAAGCCAAAATAATCCTTTACTACGAATAATATTTGAAGGGAAGTGATGTGTAGCAAAATTTAAAAATCGATTAGGATGAAAAGGGCTACGTTTTCTATAAACAAAAGAACCAATTCCATATTCTTCGGTTTCGGGGATGTGTTCATTTTCAAGTTCTTGAATCCATCCTGCCGATGCTTCTGCTTCCTCAAAATCAAATAGACCTGTATCAATTACTTCGTGCAAGGAAACTTTAGAATTTTGAGTAGGAATAACATGAGCATTTGGGTTTAATTTATGAATAATATCATATAAATTCCTTAATTCTGATTCTGTTACCAAATCCACCTTATTTAACAAAATTACATTCGCAAACTCTACTTGATCGGTAAGTAGGTTAACAATGGTTCGGTCATCACCTTCAATATTGGTGAGTTCTCTATCTATTAAATACTGTGAGCTTGAAAAATCTTTTAAGAAATTATATGCATCTACAACAGTAACCATTGTATCAACATAACTGAATCGGCTTAGATCTAGTTGTCCATCTTCACTGGCAAAACTAAAAGTTTGTGCTACAGGAATTGGTTCTGAAATCCCAGTACTTTCGATAATTAAATAATCAAACCGTTGTTCTTTTGCTAGTTTTTCTACTTCTAGCATAAGGTCTTCTCGTAAGGTGCAGCAGATACATCCATTTGACATTTCCACAAGTTTCTCTTCGGTTCTAGAAAGTGTGTTTTCGTTTTCAACAAGTTGTACATCAATATTGACTTCACTCATGTCATTTACAATAACAGCAACTTTTAGTCCCTCTTTGTTATGTAAAATATGATTTAATAATGTTGTTTTTCCTGCACCAAGAAAGCCACTTAATACAGTTACAGGTAGTTTTTTCATTTGCTTGAATATTTTCGTTTTAAATTTTAATGTTTTAATAAAATTCTATGTATTACTTTTTAAACAGGAGTTATACATTAGAGTCTTTTAAGGATTATTTCTGTAAAGCTCATCAAAGTCCCAGATCGATTCAGTTCCTTGATTAGTGATGGTAACGTTACCTAATTGGGTAATACTATCATCTTTATCATTCAGTCGACAAATTATTTTAGTGATTCTACTATATTCAATCTGATCAGAAGGTTGTATGTTAATGATAATATCCTCACTGGCAATAGTAAGTATATTGCCTTTTTTTTCTAAGAATTTACATCCTAAATAATTCAATTCCTGAATAATACGACGATAATCATTTAAAGTACAGTTTAAGTAAATTTCTTTAATTGCATTAAAAAGTTTTTGATCTGTATATACCGGTTCAAGGAATGCTTCGCGTGAATATGTAGCATGATAGTTTCCATAAAGGCTATCTAAAAAAGTAGGATTATAGAAACCATACCAGGTATGTAAAGCTGTACCGGGACTAGGCGTATAAAAAGCCTTAAACCACGTATGCTTATGGTTTCTCAAAGGCATTTTTACAGTTTCGGTAGCATAAAGAAATGAGTTTTTAGTTATTTTCAATCTAGGTTTAACACCTAAATGAAAATGTTCATTTTTGTTTTTTAAAGAGAAACCAATACCACTTTTCCCTATAGGTTCATTGTATGAATTTTTTGGACTCAAAATCTCAATATAATGCTGATGCCCACGTAAAAAACAAGTAAGTGCCTTATCATGAACAGGTGCAAAATCTGGTAATCCTGAATCTAGAGAACCATACTTATTTTTCCATTGATTATCTTTTGTTAGTTTGGTATACGTAATACTATCTACAACCACATATAAATGGTCCAATAATACTTTAGATATATCTTTATTAAAAACTGCATCAATCTTTTTTCGATCGATAATAGTATTGTCATTTTCTTTTTTTTCTTGTGTAATACAAGAATCAAAGGATAGTAAAAGAATCAAACAAATAGCTATACGTTGAAACATAATTGAAATCATTTTTTAAAAGTGAATTTTGCTAAATAATTAGTTTTTGTAGTAACAATTATTGATTCATTATTGTACATCGTTAACAGCATTTAGTAGTATGGTTGCGGCAATACCAAAACCCGCTCCAGAGATAAATAAATTCCATTTAAAATGTGCTCCATTTATAAATTTTGTATATAACCAAAGTGAGGTCATAAAAAGTAACACAATAAATATTTGCCCTACTTCGATACCAATATTAAATGCTAATAAAGGCATGATAATACTGTCGCTAAATAGCATGAATTTAAAATTGCTTGCAAATGCTAGTCCGTGAATTAAGCCAAAAACCAATGCGATTCCATATTTTACTTTCGTATCAGAAAATTTACCATGTTTATTATAATTAATGATGTTTGCTAGTGCTGTGATCATTATGGTAAAGGGAATTAGCATATCTACTATTGTAGAATTTGCAGGAATAATATCTAAAGCACTTAGTATAAGAGTTCCACTATGTCCTATGGTAAATGCAGTTATAATTACCAGTATTTGTTTCCATTGTGTTAATTTGAATGCTGCGCATAATGTCATAACAAATAACAGATGGTCATACGCATGTATATCAACAATATGATCCCATCCATTAGTAAAAAAAGAACTTAAATTATTCATTAGTAAATATGTTTATAAATTTATAGGTAAAGAAAAGTCGTCAAATGTAGCTTCAAAGTAATTTTCATTAATAAAAGGAGGGACACGTACTGTAATCATATTGGTTTGCATAAATGCAAATTCTTCAAAAAAAAGAGTATTTTCTACACAAAGTTGATCGCCTTTTTTGATGGGTAAGACCTCTTGCGAAAATTTAAGAATAAATACATTGTGTTCTTCTAGAACCTTAGAAGTCTCGTATTTTAGAGGAAATCTATGGTCATTAATGGTTATTGGATAAAATTTTTCAAAGTAACCTTCAATTCCTTTTTTATCCTCTTTTGAGAGGTTAGAAAGATTTATGTTATTAGTAAATGTACCATCTATACTGTATGTGAAATCATCAATAAAAACTCTGCATTCTATTTGTAAACGAGATGTTTTAGGATTATATTCAATTAAAGATGAGGTTAATTTAATAGGATGTGAACTTGTAAATGAGGTAGAAAAAAATACTACATTTACTAGTAACCATATGGTATAAAATTTTGTTGATAGTTTCATTTTAATATGTGTTAGTTATTTGTAGGGGTTTTTAGGCGATACTGTTATAGTTGTACTGACTACGTTTTTTATGATTAGCTCGGTTTTATTCTTTTCTATACCCAAAAAATCATGAAGAAAAGTGTAGATTTTAAATTGATTTAACATATTAAAACTGTTTTAAGAAGGTTATTTTACTAATGAATTGTGTATTGCGCTGTAGCGGGTCAAATACATCAGTTTGTGTATCATTAAACACTAAATAAATAAACGACAATGGCATATACTCCCAGCTAAAGCGAACATTCCATCTACCTTGTTCGTTAAAGCTATTGTATTGATAAAAAGTTGACAGTTGCATGCGAGGATTAAGAGCCAATCGCAGATTTGCAGTATACAAATCGGTATCTAGGTCTTCCTGTAATATTCCTAATCCATTAATGTCATTGTGTTCATAATCTGCAGAAAGTGCAATATGCGGAACAGGAGCATAGCGTAATCCGGCTATAACAGTATTTCGCGTACCATTATAAAAATTCCCAAAATCATACCGAATAGATGCTGATAACTTTTTAGATTGGTCTGTATTGTATCTCAATAGAAACCTAGTATATTGGTATTCATCTTCTTGAATTTCCAGACCTAGAGGAGCAAAATTAAAATTTATATTTTGCCAAGTAGGAGTAAAAGAAGCTTCGATAAAACTATTATCCTTAAACCATGTATAAATAGGAAAGATATAAATACTTGCTTGTTGAAAATTACCAAAATCTTCGAAGTCATGATAGTAATTTAAAAAAGCCCCAGGATCCCATCTTCGTACAAAAGGTAACCATTTAGGTCGAACAATAGCGTATCCTCCCGGACTATGATACATGACGTCTTTTTGAAATACAAAACCCATATCCGGAGCATAGGAATTGCTTACAAAAGTATTAACATAACCAAGGTAATATTTGTTAGTTCGAGATCCTGCAAATACTCTTCCAGAATAACCTGTATCACCAGTTTCGCTATCTAATGATGTAGATAGTAAATAAGAAAGTGTGATTTCGCTTTTAGGGCGGATAAATCCATCAATAGAAATGGTTGTGTTATTTTGTGAAGAAACTCCTAAATCTCTAGAAGAATCGTCTAATCGATACGTAACCATAGCTCCGATATTATTTTCTTTGCCATAGTTTTGGGTGTATCTGGCTACACCAAAAGTACTAGCGGGACTATTATCGGTATCTCGTTGACGAACAGCAAGCGCAGCGATTGTCCTGTTTTCGTTTCTGTCTGTATAACGAGCACCAACATCTAAAGGAGCGGGAGCGGCATTAAAAGTATTTTCTAGACCAATAGTTCTACTAAAGAAAGGACGAACTTGAGAGTTACCTCCTCCGGCCCATATACCAGAATTTTCCAGAAAGAATTGCCGTCTTTCTGGAAAGAAAATTGTAAAACGTTCTAGGTTATTTACAGCCCTATCAACATCTGCCTGTGCAAAATCAGTATTTAAAGTTAAATCTAGTACGGCATTAGGATTGATCGCCCATTTTACATCTCCTCCAATTTTTGGGTCATTCGATTTATTTGTAATGGTATTACCAGTCTTATTTTCATCATATTGATACAAAGTATATGGTTCGATGCGAATGTTAGCTGATGGAGGAGGTACTTCTAAACCTATAAGTTTGGCTGCATAAACCATCCTGTTTTGTGAGAAAGATTGTGGAATTGCCGGAAAAACTGTCTTTTCAAAATCTTTTCTTGCAAGTCGATAAAAGGTAATGCCCCATTCTACTGGAACTCCTTTAACAGGTTTATCATAACGTATAGATTTAAACGGAATTGCGAACTCGGCATAATATCCTATATCTGTTCGCTTTGTTCGTACGCTCCAAAGTGCATTCCAATCTCTATCAGTATTATTATCATTAAAGTTCTGAAGATCTAATTGATTACCGTAAGGTGTTGTTTGAAAAGAAGCGGCATACTGTTTGGTATTCTGCGCATCAATTTGAATACCAAACACATCATTTTCTCCACTATTAAAGTCACGCCTTAGGTCTTGTATACGTATACCTTTCTTACCCATAGAATCCTTGGCAAACACACCAAAATATAGATTCTTATTATCATACAGTACACGAACTGTAGTTGCATTTTTAATGGATCCGCCTTGAATCGGTTCTACTCTAAAAAAATCTGTGACCGCTTCGGTATTTTGCCATTCAGCTTCATTTAATTCCCCATCAATTGTTATTTTTCCTACCGTTTTTGTTGCCTTAATTTCTAAAGGTGTCTTTCGAGGAGGAAAGTTTTGTTCTTCCTTCTGGGACCATCCATTAAAATGATATATAAGAAGCAGTAAAATTGTAACTCTAAACATGTTCTATACATTATCTTAGTTAAGTGATATTTGCCCGTGCGATAACACCTTATTTTCAATTATTTTTGGCGGATAAAAAATTTGATTATTAGGGTGATATACAAAACTTTGGGTAGTGACTTCATTATGTTTCAAGACTTTTCCTAGAATAGCAGTTTCTAGCATATACTTTTGTTGTGCTTGTAAATGCCGAGATGCTAAAAGCATTGTTCTTAAAATAGGATGACTTTGATTTAATAAGTAGTCCGGTAACGTCTTATCCAGTTGTAAAAATGTTTCACTAACATGAAAAAAAGGTTCAATTTCGGGTTCGAGTATTTCTTTATAGAACATGTTCGTGTATTTTGTTACAAAAACAATTTGAGCTACTTTTTGATTCTCGATTAGGGTAATAAGGTTTTTTTGAGTATCAATGTCCCACCTAAAATTAGCTCCAAGAGCCGTATAGAAAAATGCATTAGTACTACAAGTTTGCCTTAAAATAATTTCTATATGATCTGTTGGACAAATCAGAAACAGACAGTTGCTGGATTCTAGTTTATTAAAACTCATACACTTTCTTCTATATTAAATGGTAAAGACGAATGATGTACGTCTATTTTTAGTTTTCCATTCGTGTCTTTGCGATACCCAAAAGTGTATTCGACTTTGGTATCTTGTCCATTTATATCAGTGAAAAAATAATTACCCATAGCTAGCGCTCGGTTTTCTTCTAAGATCAAAGCAGCATTTTCAAACCTAACTTGTGTCCAGGGTTGGAGAGCAAATCCTTTATCTTCTGTATATTTTGAATTTCCGCCAATGAAATACGAAATGGCACTTTTACTAGTAGTTCTGAATTGATCAATTGCAGCCTTAGTAGGTTTAAATAATACCTGTTTGTTTTTAAAGTCATAAAGTTCGTCTACAAAATTTTGCGTGTAATTTTCGCATTGAACTCTATCAGATTGTAATGTTCCGATATGCACTACTCCTTGCCCCCATACTTTTTGAGCATTTTCTAAATCTTGTTTTGTAATCATTATTACTGAATTTATATTTGTAAATAGCAGAAAAGGATACATTCTGCCGTTGTATCTTTTAAATTACGGAGAGAATAAGTATTGCAAAAGACGATATCCCGTTAGAAAATATGCTAGTATTTGTATATTAGAATATAATAGATGTAATTACTACAAGCAGGCTTATCCCTATAAAGTCAGGATAAAACATTTATCAGATTAAAAAAAAAAGAATATGATTAAGTAATAAAACAGATTAATGTTCTAATAATAAAGCAATACTTATGACTTTGAAGGAGGGGGTTTGTTATAAATACTTTTGGGTTGCGTAATACTATATTGAGAAGTTTCGTAACAAAAATTAATCTTCTGTTCCTGAAAAGCAACTATGAACTTTTGTTCTATTTCCGTTAACGAATTATTGGTAAAAGGTGTGAGCTGATTTGTGGTGGTGAATATTTCACATAGCTCACAATGAGTTTGATCATCATCGTCTTCAGAAAAATGAGAAAAAGCATGAGCATTAACAACTTTAAGAAATATAAAAGCCGAAACAAAAAAGAGAGAAATTATATTTTTATTAATGTTCAATCTCATGTGGTAAATATAATAATTAAAAAGGTTCGCTTACCTGAAGATGATCAAAAGAACTAATTTTGGCAAAAGATTAAATAAAAAATAACTTTTATTTAAAATAAATTACAAATCATTTAACAATTTTAATTTTGGTTATAAGTAAATACTTTTTTGACACTCCTTGTTAGATAAACGAAGTGTTTAATTTAAAAAAAGAGGACTTAAAATAATTTAGTGAAAAATTAGTTTTATACATTTGAAACGTAAACCAATTAATCAAAATCATGAAAACACTTAGTAAATTAGCAGTAGTTGCAACAGTTCTTTTGTTTGTTTCTTGTAAACAAAACCCTGCTGAAGCACCAGAGCATAAAGCAATGGTAGAAAAGCATCAAGAAATGGAGGCTTCTCATGAAGCTATGGCCAAAGAGCACAATGATATGAAAGATGATCATCAACAAATGGTAGATGCTCATAAAACTATAGAGAACGATTCTATACATATAGTTACTGAAAAGAATCACACAACTTTATTAGCTAAGCACAGTGAACTTATCTCGGCTCACAAAGCATTAATAGAAAAACATAAGGAGATAGAAATTAAACATGCTTCTGGTCAGATAACTTTAGAGCAAATGAAAGAAGAACATGAGTCTGTGAAAGCTGAACATGAAAATATGGAGAAAGAGCACAAAAATGTAGCAGCCGAACATAAACGAATTACTGAAGAAGATGAAAAAATGATAAAGGAAGATAAAGAGAAAGCTACAGAAGAAGTTTCAGACCAAAAGTAAATAACAATAGATGTAGTCATCGAAAAACCCATACATAAAAACACTTTTTATGTATGGGTTTTTTATTGTCAAATTATTAAAAATAAAACACTGATTTTATTGCATACCTAAAGTTTAAAAAACTAGTAAATTTAGCATATATGTGTATCATTTTTTTGAAATAGGTGCATTCATACAATGCTTTGGTATCCCATATCCATCGACTAATGTTTTTATATGAGGTCTCAATTCTGTAGAAAGTCGTTCTACACGACTTCGTATCGCTTTTGATTTTGTACCACTGATATATCGTTGTTCGAGATACCAAGATGCATCTTTTCGTAATTCGTGTAATGCATATATAGTACCCATTTTCTGAAATAGTTGTCGGTACTTTTCATCTTCGATGGTTTCTGTAAAATTTGTGAAGGTTGTATATGCTAGTTCAATACTGTATGCTTTTCCTAAGGCTAATAAATGTGTTTGTACTTTCAGAAAAGCTTGATACGAAGGAATTCCTTTTTTTACATAATCTCGAATTCGCATAGCTAGCGTATAGGTAAGCCTTCTGGTGCGATAATCAAATGCATGTTTATGAAATTTTGAACTATATAGGTGATCCTTATCTGTATTATTGGTATATGCAGGGTTGATAGTACTTAATTTATCAGTAAGTCTAGAACCTAACAGTTTTAATACTGCAGTAAAACCAGCACTATTAAACTCGGATTTAAATTCTGATAATATGCCTTTGGCTGCTAATAGAAGTAATACATGGTTATCTCCTTCAAAAGTGGTAAAAATGTCTACATCATTCTTTAGGTTGGCAATTTGATTTTCTAATAAATATCCTTTTCCACCACATGCTTCTCTACATTCTTGTATTGTGTTATTTGAAAACCAGGTAATTATTGATTTAAGTCCGGCTGCCTGAGTTTCAATTTTTCGTTTATCTACTACGGATTTGTCACTGTATATTTCCATCATATGTGTTAACGTAACATCATATACATAACAGGCGGCAACTGCAGGTGTTAATCGTAATTGATGTGTTGGATAATCCATAAGAAGATCTTCTTGTATTTTGATACTGTCATTAAATTGTCTTCTTTTTAAGGCATGTTTAACTGCTATGGCCAGAGCTTTTTTAGCGCCTCCCAATCCAGCTCGAGCAACACATATTCTACCTCCAACCAGAGTCCCCAACATTGTAAAAAACCTTTTGTTTGGATTTTTGATATCAGAATGATACATACCATTGGCATTAATATCACCATACTTATTTAATAGGTTCTCTCGGGGAACACGCACTTGATGAAACCATATTTTTCCATTGTCTACGCCGTTAAGCCCCAATTTGTACCCGTTGTCCTCTATAGTAACACCAGGCATTAATTTGTGTTCCTCATTTCTAATAGGAACCAAAATGGCATGTACTCCTTCATTTTTACCATTAACGATTAATTGAGCAAAAACAGATGCCATTGTAGAATGTAATGCATTCCCAATATATTCTTTATTATCATTTTTGCCAGGTGTATGTACTATAATACTATCTGTTTCTTTATGATATGTAGCAGTGGTTTTAACACCTCTTACATTAGATCCATGACCAGTTTCAGTCATGGCAAAACATCCTAATAGTTTTGTTTCGCCAGTATTTGTTAGATATTGATCATGATGTTTTTTTGTTCCTAATTTTTGGATACTTCCTCCAAAAAGACCAAACTGAACCCCAAATTTTATAGCTAAGCTGCCATCTACATACATTAAGTTTTCAAAAATAGCTGCATATCCAGGCATATTTTCTGTACCTCCATAAGCCTCTGGATATGCCATTGCGCCATATCCTTCTTTAGCAAGGAACTTTACTTGTTGTAAAACGTGTTCCCTAAACTCTTCTTTTGTTCTTTTAATACCCCAATCAAAAATGGGGGCTTTAAGAACTTTTCTAAAATCATCCACAACAGTAGTGTGTTTTCCTTTTAGAATTAAGTCAATTTTAGAAGAATCATAATGATTAGATGTAATTTCTTGGACTACTTCTAAATCAAATAAGTGCTTATAGTGGTTGGGTTGGATGCCAAGATTTATTTCGATGTCTTTTAAACGAACATTAAAAGGGCAATCAGCATGATAGTAACAGACTAATTTTTGACAGAATGTAGTAAGTGGATGCACTTCACTTTCTACAAGTTTAATATAAGAATTTGTTATTGTTTTTTTCCAGTTTTTAAGTTCCTTATCTTTAGGTGGGGCTTTTGGGTTTAACCAACTAATCAAAATATCTTGATCATCTTTTCGCAGTGTTTCGTCTTCATGTATTGCCGTTTTTATGACAGAAATTTCAGAGTAGGATAACAAATCATCAGACCAGATTACATAAAAGAAAGGAATATATTGTAAAACTCCTTGGGTATAGTTAATTACATTCATAGAATGAAAATACAATAATTATTTCAGAATGATTATAGATAATAAGATGAGGTTATCTATTTACATGACATGTTTCTCAGGTTAAGTGGATGCTCATAAAACTTACCTTTTATTATAGATATATTCTCTTGGTCTGTTAACCTTTTAAGCATTCATGCTTTTATTAACGATGTTAACATTTAATAGTAGTCATGGATTTACTGATTAATTTCTTTGGTATACACTATTGGGGTATTTTTATTAATTCTTAAATTAAATCTTGAGTTACTATTTTATGTAAAACGGAATTTTAAAAAAAAGTACACAAAAAAGTTTTTGATATTAGTTTTTTATTACATTTGAATATAACAAATAATGAGTCCACTAAGGACGCATTGCCTACATAAATGAAAACGTTTTTCAGATTCGGGCTTAGGAGCATAAAGAAGTCTACTCCAAAAGCTGCCTCAGGGATGAGGAACCGAATTCTCAGGCTGACTTCCAAAAAGTATACAATTGCACTTCAATTTTTTGAACGAATGTCATTCGTTCCCTATACTATTTCCATTATTCGAATATGAAATAATTTATGTAAATGATTTAACCATTTATTTTATCTATTTCTGATTTTTTAAATCCCTTATAATGGAATGATCTATTGATCGCAGGACTACTCTGGTCCGTGCATGCAATGGTGATTTTTATCTGCAAAACAAAAATAAAACAGATGAAAACAAAATACATCGATCTTATCGACCAAACCTTTCATTTTCCTCAAGAAGAGTTTAAACTAGAGGATAATCAATTACAGTTTCATGGTATTAATCTTATGGAGCTGATTGCTCAATATGGAGCACCTCTAAAATTCACCTATCTACCAAAAATATCTGAAAACATTAACCGAGCAAAATACTGGTTCAAGAGTGCCATTAAAGCGAATAATTATGCTGGTGATTATAGCTATTGTTATTGTACTAAAAGTTCTCACTTTCGACACGTGTTAAACGAAGCGTTAAAAAATGATATTCATATAGAAACATCTTCGGCTTTTGATATTGATATCGTAGAAAACTTAAAGACCCAAGGCAAAATCAGTAGTAATGCATACGTGATCTGCAATGGTTTTAAAAGAGACCAGTATATCCAAAACATAGCTCGATTAATTAATAAAGGCCATCGTAATTGTATTCCAATAATTGATAATTATGAGGAGTTAGATTTATTAAGCAACGTAATCAATGAAGACTTTCAAGTAGGGATCCGCATTGCCTCAGAAGAGGAACCAAAGTTTGAGTTTTATACTTCTAGGTTAGGAATAGGGTATCGAAATATTGTGTCTTTTTATAATAACCAAATCAAGAATAACCCGAAAGTGAAATTAAAAATGCTTCACTTTTTTATTAATACAGGTATTCGTGATACCGCTTACTATTGGAATGAATTATTAAAATGTTTAAAGGTTTATATAAGTCTTAAGAAAATATGCCCGTCGCTGGATAGCTTAAATATTGGGGGTGGATTCCCCATAAAAAATTCTTTGGCATTTGATTATGATTATCAGTATATGATTAATGAAATCGTAAATCAAATTCAGATTGCCTGTGAAGAAGCACGAGTAGATGTTCCTAATATCTTTACAGAGTTTGGAAGTTTTACAGTTGGCGAAAGTGGTGGTGCTATTTATGAAGTACTATATCAAAAACAGCAAAATGATCGTGAAAAATGGAATATGATCAATTCGTCCTTTATCACAACAATTCCAGATACTTGGGCAATAAATAAGCGTTTTGTAATGCTTCCTGTAAATAGATGGCAAGAGGAGTATGAACGAGTGTTACTCGGAGGATTAACCTGTGATAGTGATGATTATTATAACTCCGAACAACATATGAATGCCATTTATCTACCTAAATATAAAAAAGATAAACCGTTGTATATCGGGTTTTTCAATACTGGAGCATATCAAGAAACTATTGGTGGTTTTGGTGGATTACAACATTGCTTGATCCCACAACCTAAACATATTTTGATAGATCGTGACGAGAATGGAAATTTAACTACAGAAGTTTTTGCACCGCAACAAACTTCAGAACAATTATTATCCATTCTTGGATATCAAAAAATAACAAAAGAAGAAGTTGTAGAATATTCACAAAAAGAAACATTTATAAATCCTAATTAATTTATTAAATCCAAACATTGTTAAAATGGAAACTCAGAAAACATATGCCGGAATTCCAGAACGATTTGCTGGCTATGACAAATCAAAAGTAGTATTAATACCTGTTCCGTATGATGGAACTAGCACTTGGGGGAAAGGAGCAGACAAAGGCCCTGAAGCATTTTTACATGCTTCAGAGAATATGGAGTTATATGATATAGAAACCAATAGCGAAGTATATAAGCAAGGTATTTACCTTACAGAAGCTGTTAATGAAAATGATTCTCCAGAAGCTATGGTTACAAGCGTACATGCTATTGTCAAGTCTAATATAAAACGTAACAAATTTGTGACTCTGGTAGGAGGGGAACATTCCATTTCTATAGGAGCTATACGTGCTTTTGATGAGTGTTTTAAGGATTTAACAGTAGTGCAAATAGATGCCCATGCGGATCTAAGAAAAGAATATGAAGGTTCTAAGTACAATCATGCTTGTGCGTTATATGAAGCTAATCAAAATACCAACCTTGTTCAAGTAGGTGTTCGGAGTATGGATGCTTCAGAAAATTTAGTAATGAATAAAGACCAAGTGTTTTTTGCTCATGAAATGGCAACAGATGATTATTGGATGGATAATGCTATCGAGCTAATGACAGATAATGTCTATATCACTTTTGATCTGGATGCTTTAGATCCTTCTGTTTTACCTTCAACAGGAACCCCAGAACCTGGCGGGTTGTTATGGTATGAAACCCTTGAATTTCTTAAGAAAATATTTGAAGAGAAAAATGTAGTAGGATTTGATATCGTAGAATTATGTCCAAATAAAGATGATAAATCCTCAGATTTTGCTGCAGCCAAATTATATTATAAAATGTTGAGTTACAAATTTGAAGAACAAGATGTTGATGATGAGAATGAAAATTTATTTGTTCTTAAAGGAAATGATAAAAATAACTCCCTAAAATTTACAGATGATGAATATGAAGGATAAAGGAGCTATATCTCAATTTTTAGAAAAGTATTACCTACATTTTAATGCAGCTTCCGTAGTAGATGCTGCCAAAGCATATGAAACCCAAATAGAAAAGGATTCAAAAATGCTGGTATCTCTTGCTGGAGCGATGAGTACTGCCGAATTGGGAAAAATTTTTGCAGAAATGATTCGTAAGAAGAAAGTGCATATTGTTTCATGTACAGGAGCTAACCTCGAAGAGGATATTATGAATCTGGTGGCGCATAGCCATTATAAAAGAGTGCCAAATTATCGAGATTTAACACCACAACAGGAGTGGGGTTTATTAGAGCAAGGATTAAATCGTGTAACCGATACTTGTATACCAGAAGAAGAAGCTTTTAGAAGATTACAAGAACATATTTTTAAGATTTGGAAAGATGCTGAAGAAGCGGGAGAGCGATATTTTCCACATGAATTTATGTATAAGATGTTATTGTCTGGAGTTTTAGAACAATACTACGAGATAGATATTCAAGATAGTTGGATGTATGCTGCTGCAAAAGCAAATTTACCATTGGTAGTTCCAGGATGGGAAGATAGTACAATGGGTAACATTTTTGCTAGCTATGTAGTGAAAGGAGAACTCAAAGCAAGTACAATGAAATCCGGTATAGAGTATATGACCTTTCTTGCAGACTGGTATACCAAAAACTCTAAGGATGGAATAGGTTTTTTCCAAATTGGAGGCGGTATTGCAGGAGATTTTCCTATTTGTGTCGTACCAATGTTATATCAAGATTTAGAAAGGACAGATACCCCGTTCTGGAATTATTTCTGTCAGATAAGTGACTCAACCACAAGCTATGGATCTTACAGCGGAGCAGTACCTAATGAAAAAATCACTTGGGGTAAACTGGATGTAGATACTCCAAAGTTTATCATAGAAAGTGATGCAACCATTGTGGCACCATTAATATTTGCCTATTTATTAGATATGTAAACAAAATGAAAACAGAACGAAACGCAAATTTGAAAAGAGTAATTGTTGATTATAAAAAATTAAACAATACTATTTTAGATCTATTGGTAAACGAATATCCTGATGGATATGATGATCAAAATATCATTACGTTTAGAAATGCACAAAACGAAATCGTAGAATGTGTAGAAGTAAAAACAGAAGATACCCTGTACTTGGTTAAAGTTAGTAAACGCCTGGTTAGTGCAATGGAAAGCCATGAAGATGAAAATGACCAAGGTGAAGAAACTGATTTACCAGAGGAACCAAAAATGGAATAATCGTAAAACTTTAGAATAATGAAAAATGCAGAATTTCATTTGGCCCTTCCCTGTGAGGATATAGAAAAAACAAAAGATTTCTATACCTATAAACTAGGTGCTAAATTAGGAAGATCTACAGATGGTTGGATAGATATCAATTTGTACGGAAATCAGATCACTTTTACCAAAGTGGGAGATTTTAACTTTGATTTCAAAAATTACCGTTTGGGAGATCATGTATTACCTTCTTTTCACTTTGGCGTGATCATAGATATCCATAGTTGGGGTAAATTGTATTCTAGACTCTTCTCCATGGATCTTGATGTAACTACCGAAGTAACGTTTTTTGAAAAGAAGGTTGGAGAGCACCTTTCCTTTTTTGTGAAAGATCCCAACGGATATATGGTAGAGTTTAAAAGTTTTAAAGACCACAGAGAAATATTTACTGTGTAATAAAAATAAATACAGAAGCATACGCGGTACAAATTGCTGATGCAATTTTTATAAAGGATTATAGAAAAGAACTTTGAGTCAAAATTACTATACCAAGATACTGATGAACTCTTTTACGAGAGCTCTCAGGAACTAAATATATAAGAAAACAAATCAAGTGGTAAAAACTTTAATATATAACGACCTAAAAATAATAGGAAGTGAAGAATGGTGTGTATTCGGAGAGTTTGGAATACCCGCAATAAAGGCACGTGTGGATTCTGGAGCAAAAACCTCTTCTATACAAGCAAATAATATTAAACTTATTCATAAAGGAACCGAAGAATGGGTACGTTTTGAGGTAAACCCTATTCAGGATAATAGAAGTATCGTGATTCGATGTGAAACTAAAATACACGATAAACGTATAGTAAAAAGTTCATCAGGTATTTCCGAGCAGCGTTTTGTAATCAAAACACCTGTGAATCTGGGTGATACAACCTTTGATATTGAACTTACACTTGCGAATCGTGACGCAATGGAATTTAGAATGTTATTAGGACGTGAAGCCCTTATGAATAGATACATTGTAAACCCATCTATTAGTTTTGCACAGCAAAATTTTACAAATGAAGAAATTCTAACAAAGTATAGACCCTTTTTTAAAGAAAAATCAGGACTAAAGATTGCATTACTGGCTAGCAATCCAGAATTGTACAGTAATAAACGTATCGTTGAAGCAGGTATAGCCAAAGGTCACGAAATGGTATTTCTAAATGTAGAGCAAGCTTATATGAAATTAGATGCTACAGAACCTGAAATACGGTACCGCGGAGGGAACATCATTGATGAGTTTGATGCTATTATTCCTAGGATACGACCCTCAATGACATTTTATGCGTGCGCCTTAATAAGACAATTTGATTCTATGGGAGCCTTTTGCTTGAATACAGCAGAAGCGATTACCCAATCCAGAGATAAACTATTGGCAACCCAGCTTTTTGCCAAACATGATATCCATATTCCAATAACTGGATTTGCAAAATCGCCTTTAGATACAAAAGATTTAATAAAAATGGTAAATGGTGCTCCATTAATAATTAAACTTTTAGAAAGTACTCAAGGAAAAGGAGTTGTACTGGCAGAAACAAATAAGGCTGCAGAAAGTGTTATTAACGCTTTTAAAAGTGTACAAACTAATATTCTTGTACAGGAATTTATAAAAGAAGCTAATGGACAGGACATTCGATGTTTTGTGGTAAACGGAAAAGTAGTAGCATCCATGCAAAGACAAGCTGCAAAAGGAGAATTTAGAGCTAATATTCATCAAGGTGGATCGGCCTCTAAAATCAAAATAACTACCGAAGAGCGTAAACTAGCGATTAAGGCGGCTAAGATTTTGAATCTTCCAGTAGCTGGTGTTGACATTATTCGATCCAATAAAGGACCCTTATTATTAGAAGTGAATTCATCACCAGGACTAGAAGGAATAGAAAATGCTACCGGATTGGATATAGCTAATATTATGATTGAAGCTATCGAAAAGAAATTAAAATTTAAACGATGATACACCCCGATACAGAAATACGGTTTATAAGCAATGAAATTGGTTACGGTGTAGTTGCTAAAAAAATAATTCCCATTGGAACGATTACTTGGATATTAGATAAGTTTGATCGTGAGTTCACTCCAGATCAATATGAAGTATTAGAACCTGTATATAAGAATATTTTAGAAACTTACGCCTATAAAAATAATTTGGGGAATCAGGTGTTATGTTGGGATAATGGACGCTTTGTAAATCATAGCTTTAATGCCAATTGTCTCACTACAGCTTATAATTTTGAACTAGCTATTCGGGATATTCATCCTGGAGAACAATTAACAGATGATTATGGCTATTTAAATATTGATAATCCTTTTAGAGGTATCGACGAAGGAACAAAAAGAAAAATTGTGTATCCTGATGACTTATTAAGATATCATAAGTCTTGGGATAAAAAATTACTAAAAGCTTTTAAGTACATATCAAAAGTAAAGCAACCATTAATTGGGTTACTAGATGAAGAACTATGGCAATTAGCAGTACAAATTAGTAAGGGAGAAAAAGAAATGGACTCTATTTTAAAAAATTACTATTACAAAATATAAGAGTTAGAAAACAAATCAATATGGTTCTTTAATGTAATTTTTTTTGTGTAGTGATTATACAAAACCATTTTTGCTTGCTGAACCACATAAGTTGAGAAAAATCGAGTGGGTGTATTGGAAAGATACCGTAAAATTTACGGGAAAATCAGATAAAAAAGTAGTGAAATCTTTATTTAAACCTTGTAAACTGAATTACGAAAATTAACAAACATGAATGGCTCAATTATTAATCAAAATGTAGAGTCTGGAGTATTTAAGAAATACTATGACGGATACTATCAATTTGTAATGGATAACGAAGAGATTATCGTATTTGAGGAAGTATCTCCTAATGTTATTAGAAAATTCGATCTTAAATCAGATAGGTTTAAGGACAAGAGTTTTGAAATTACTTATTCAGAATATATCGAAGATGATGATGAAGATCTTGTATCCTTCAGAATTGAGAAATTAAAACTTATCTAAAGGAAGTAAAACACAAGGAAAACAAAAACCTGCTAAAAGAAACCTATTTTCCAATACAGAAATTAGCAAAGATGTTGCCTAGTAAATCATCACTCGTAATTTCACCAGTAATTTCACCAAAGTGATATAGGGCTTGTCTAATATCGATAGCCATTAGGTCTCCTGATAATCCAGAGTCTAAGCCATATTGTACTTTTTGAATTTCTTCTAAGGCCTTTAGTAAGGCGTCATAATGTCGAGTATTCGTTACTATCGTATCATTATTGCGTAAAGCACCAGTATTTACAAATTCTAAGAGTTTGTTTTGTAAGTCATCAATTCCTATATTTTTCTTAGCAGAGAGTAAATGAATATTTTCAATTTCGGTAGTTAATACATTAATTTGAGAATCATTTAATTTGTCTACTTTATTGGCAACAATAATCAAAGGTTTTTGCGGGTGTTGATTTTTAATTTTACCAATTTCAGTTTTTATTTCTAGTAAACTTTCTGTAGTCAGGTTATAACTATCTATTAAATAAATAACTACTTGAGCCTGTTCAATTTTCTCAAAAGTTTTTTTGATACCAATCGATTCAACTACATCTTTAGTGTCTCTAATCCCAGCAGTATCTATAAATCTAAATCCAATACCGCCGATATTGATTTCATCTTCTATAGTATCACGTGTTGTTCCTGCAATATCAGAAACAATAGCGCGCTCTTCATTAAGTAAAGCATTTAGCAAAGTAGATTTACCAACATTAGGTTCTCCAACAATAGCTACTGGTATTCCGTTTTTGATAACATTTCCAACGGCAAAAGAATCGATAAGACGTTTTAATACATCTATAATTCTTGAAATTAAATTTTTGAATTGAGTTCGATCTGCAAATTCAACATCTTCTTCGGCAAAATCAAGTTCTAATTCTATAAGTGAAGCAAAATTGAGTAATTCTTCTCGCAGTTTTTGGATTTCATTAGAAAATCCACCTCGCATTTGTTGCATTGCAATTTGGTGTGAAGCTTCAGAGTCTGATGCGATAAGATCGGCTACAGCCTCGGCTTGAGATAAGTCTAATTTGCCATTAATAAAAGAACGTAAAGTAAATTCTCCCGCATTGGCCATTCTGCATCCTTTACGAAGTAAAAGTTGAATAATTTCCTGTTGTATATAAGTAGAACCATGACATGAAATTTCTATAGTAGGTTCTCCCGTATATGAACTAGTTCCTTTAAAAATAGATACTAATACCTCGTCTAATATTCTGTTTCCATCAATAATATGTCCAAGATGAATTGTGTGACTTTTTTGAACACTGAGATCTTTATCATGAATGGATTTAAATAGGGGAGCGCATATAGTAATAGCATCTTTACCAGAAATTCGGATTACGGCAATTGCTCCAGCTCCAGAAGGTGTAGCTAATGCTACTATAGTATCTTGTGTGATCATTTTTTATGCAATGAAGTGCAAAAATAGACATTAATATAATTACTATAAATTTTGGAAGATATCTTTTTTTGAAGAGTTGTTTTTCTTTCTTATATTGTAACTCAATTGCAATAGTGTGCACTGCATTACTATCTTTCATATCATCTGGAAGAAAAAAAATAAGAGAAAAATTTTCCTTTCTATCTGATTAAAATATTGGATAATTAGTTCGTAATATGGAATACAAGATAGTTGTAACAAAAGTTATGACCATTTAATTAACTAACGAATTTAATGTCTTAACCAATAAATTTTAATCTTATTCGTATGAATTTTTACAACACAAACTCAAAAAACTTAACAAAATTTAAGGGCCGTTATTCCTTTCGAAGATTTGGAGTACTTATGCTCATGGCTTTCATGTGTTTACCATTACTTAATTGGGGGCAAACAGGAGGCTTGCCTCAGCATATTAAAGCTTCAAGCTTAACATTGAGAGCAGGAGATAACATTGGAAAAAGTAGTGCTCAGGTTATAACCAAAACCATTTCAGAGAAAGATGCAATTTGGCTACGTTTATTCTTTAAAGATGTTAATTTAGGTGTAAATAGTACCTTGACTATTACTTCCAAACTTGATGGTGCAAAACAGATACTAACTACCGCTAATATTAAAGATTGGAAAAACTCTAGTGCCTACTTTAACGGGGATAGTGTTATTTTAGAATTGTCAATTGCTCCAGGTGAAACCGCTATTGGGTTAGATGTTATGGAACTAGCAGTTGGAGACCCTTCTCTTCAGATTAAATCTCAATGTGGATCAGTAGATGATAGAGTAGATTCAAACGATGCAGCAATTGGAAGAATAGTTCCAATTGGGTGTACTGGGTGGATTATCACCAATGGTAAATTAGTAACTGCAGGACATTGCGTAAGTAGCAGGGCAGAGATTATAGAGTTTAATGTGCCTAAATCTAATCCTGACCGAACTATCGTACATCCTGGACCAGAAGATCAATATCCAATAGGAAATTTTGTGACTCCTTATACAAATCAACCAAGTCAAGCAAATGACTGGGCAGTTTTTACAGCAAGCGCAAATTCTTTAACAGGCCAAACACCTATTCAAGCACAAGGTAAATCGTTTAATGTAGTGCAAAGCGCACCAGGGAACAATATCACAATAACAGGTTTTGGTACAGATACTGGTATTGATAATCAAACACAACAAATCCATACCGGACCTCTTAGTTCAGTTACAAATACTTTTGTGCGATATAGAACAGATACAACAGGAGGAAACTCTGGTAGCCCTATAATTGATACCGCTACAGGAAATGCCATTGGAGTTCATGCCTATGGAGGATGTACAGGATCAGGAGGTTCTAATTCTGGAGAAAGAGCGACTATTCCTGCATTTTGGGATGCTATGGGGCTTGATGGAGGAGGTAATCCACCAACAGATGAGTGTACCGGTGATGTTTCTTCTTTTCCTTTTAGTGAAAGTTTTGAAAGTAATCTTGGTCAATGGAAACAAGCTACTTCGGGAGATGATATTAACTGGACAAGAAACTCTGGGGGGACACCTTCTAATGGTACAGGTCCAAGTGCAGCTAATGATGGTTCAACTTATCTTTATGTAGAAGCTTCTGGAAACGGAACAGGTTATCCTAATAAGCGTGCAATTTTAAACTCACCGTGTTTAGATTTTGGAAGTTTAACGTCACCAAAATTAACATTTCAATATCACATGGTTGGTAGTGCAATAGAAAGTCTTGCTGTAGAAGCAAGAACGAATAATACAGGAAATTGGGTATCTGTATTTAATAGAACGGGAGCGCAAGGTTCGGATTGGAATGCTGCAGATGTAGATCTTTCTTCTTATGCAGGTGAAGCAAGCGTGCAATTACGATTTAATGCAGTAACTGGTGATGGTGGACAAGGCTGGCAAAGTGATATCGCTATAGATGCCGTTGCTATTCAAAACGGAACAGGAAATCCAGATCCAAGTTGTCCAACGTTAAACTTTAACGATTTCCAAATTAATGCGTATGCTAATCAGGATTCTTCAGGTAATAATTCATCAGTTGTAAGTGGTGGTTCGGGATTGTCATTATCAAATAACACTTGGAAATATATAACACTTAATTATAACGTGACAGCAAATACAGTACTTGAATTTGATTTTAGTAGTAGTGCTGAAGGAGAGATTCATGCCGTTGGTTTTGATGATGACAATGCATTAACAGCAAATCGTTATTTCAAAGTACATGGTACTCAGAATTATGGAGTAACAAATTATGATGATTATACAAGTGGTACAAAGAAATATACAATTCCTGTTGGTAATTTTTATACTGGTAATATGAATCAGTTAGTTTTTATTAATGATAATGATGCAGGTTCTGGTAATACTTCTATATTTTCAAATGTGAAAATTTATGAGGGTTCTTGTGGACAATCGGCTACAGCTGAAAGTTTAATTTCGGCATTAGAGTCTGTAACACCAATATTAGGAGATGAAAGCGAAAATAGTTTATTTAATACAAGAATTCACCCTAACCCTGCAAAATCTAGATTTTCAATTTATATTAATGATTACGTAAAAGGTAATATTAACGCGACTTTTTATAGTGTTCTTGGAAGAAAAGTGGGGCAAAAAGAACTTAAGCCCGGTGTTAATATAGTATCAGCGCAAAGTTTATCATTAGGAAAAGGTATTTATTTGATTAGAATAGATAGTGAGGATGGATTATCTACTCAAAAATTAATAATAAATTAAAAAATAAACAAAAGACATTAGATTATTAAAGATACATCCTAAATTAATTTTTAGGATGTATTTTTTTATGCTGTAACAAAATATAGATTCTTTCGTCATATAGATATATGCTAATAATATTAGCAATTCATCAATCAATCAAAAACGTATAGAAATTATGAGACAGGACAAATCAGTATTGGTTATTACCCATTTATCACAGTTATTAGATATTGTAACAGGCTTTGGAGGATTTATTGTTCCTTTACTACTGTGGCTAACGCAAAGAGAAAAAGTGTTAGCTATGGATGAGCATGGTAAATCTATTATGAATTTTCAGATTAGTATGTTTATTTATGCTATAGTATGTGTGCCTTTAATATTATTGTTTGGCGTTGGTATATTAGGATTGATGCTTATCGCTTTGTTATGTTTTGTTTTTCCAATACTTAATGCAATTAAAGCCAGTAATGGAGAACCACCATCATACCCTTTATCATTACAGATCATCAAATAAAACTAAACCGGGAGATCAACGATCTCCCGGTTTTATACAATATCTACTAAAACTAAATTTTATACTTTAGTCTAATGTTGATTAATTCTAAAATCTGGATAAGCATCCATACCGTGCTCATGGCCATCTAAACCATCGATTTCTTCTTTTTCAGAAACTCTAATGCCAATAGTTTTCTTAAGTGCAAAGATGATGATAAAAGAAGTTGCTACACAAAATACTCCAGCCGATAATACACCTACTCCTTGTATTAAAAATTGATCGAAACCTGCTTTAGCTCCAAAAATACCTACAGCTAAAGTTCCCCATATACCACAAATTAAATGTACTGCTATGGCACCAACAGGATCGTCTAATTTTAATTTATCAATTAAAGCAACACCAAAAACTATAATTGCACCTGCAATTGCACCTATTAAAACAGCATCTGTTGGACTCATTTGGTCAGCCCCAGCTGTTATACCTACTAATCCACCAAGGATTCCATTTAAAAACATAGTAAGGTCATAATTCTTATATAATAAAGTAGATACAAGAAATGCTACTACACCACCTGCCGCAGCGGCTAAAGATGTAGTTACTAAAGTAAGAGATGTACCTGCTGCATCTGCAGAAAGAACAGAACCACCATTAAATCCAAACCATCCTAACCAAAGAATAAGCACTCCTGCTGCTGCTAAAGGTATATTATGTCCAGGAATAGCCTGTGGCTTCCCATCAGAACTAAATTTTCCTATTCTTGATCCTAATAAATATACTGCTACTAAAGCTGCCCATCCTCCTACAGAATGTACTAATGTAGAACCAGCAAAATCATAAAAACCTTCAGTCTCACCAATCTTGAATGTAGATAAAAATCCACCTCCCCATTGCCATGAACCTACAATTGGATATACTAAACCTACATATATAATAGTGAATATCATAAAAGCTCCTAGTTTGATACGTTCTGCAACAGCTCCAGAAACTATTGTTGCTGCTGTAGCGGCAAACATTCCTTGAAATAAGAAATCTGTCCAATAGGTATACCCTTCGTTATACGTAAGATCAAGTGCTCCTTCAGCAGTTAATGGAGAATCTAATCCAAAACCTGCAAAACCTAAAAATCCAGCAGCACCTTCTTCAAAACCTGGGTACATTAAATTAAATCCTACTAAGCAATAGAGTAAAAGACCTACGCAGATAATAAAGACGTTTTTAAATAAGATATTAATTGTGTTTTTTTGACGAGTTAATCCTATTTCTAAAAAAGAAAATCCTAAGTGCATGAAAAAAACTAGTGCTGTACACACCATCATCCATACATTGTTTATAGTTAACATTTCCATTGTTTAAATACTATTAAAGTTATTTTTTGTTTTCAGTTGGGTTAATGATAATAAAGACTTAATTTAAGGTGCCTCCACCTTTTTCTGAAGTACGAATTCTATAAGCTTCATTTACATCCGAAACAAAGATTTTTCCATCACCAACTTCTCCAGTCTTTCCTGCTTCTAGAATAGCAGAAATAGCAGCTTCTTCAAAATCATCATTGACTACTATAGATAAATATCGTCTTTGGATATCTGTTGTGCTGTATGATACTCCTCTGTATACACTTCCCTTTTGTTCGTTTCCTACACCAGTTACATCCCAATATGAAAAGAATGTTATTCCTTTATCGTGAAGAGCTTCTTTTACAACTCGATATTTAGACCTTCTGATGACTGCTTCTATTTTTTTCATATAGAATAAAAGTTAAAATTAATGTTAAATTCAGGTCAAAAATATGTGAAATTATATTTTACATCCAAATTTTATAGGGTAAAGACGTAATTTTTATCATTTTATAATATTTACCCCCTAAAAAATTGGGGGTATGTAATTTTTCTATTTAAAATTGAAGATTTCATACTTGATTAGTAGATGATAAATACGAAAACGTTTTCATTTGAAGTAATTGGTTATCAAAAGGCTATAATTTTGGTGAAACCCTAATTTTATTGAGGTTATTTAACAAAAACCGCGTTATCAAATTCGTAATCAGAGATCATTATTTTGTGATTATTTTATATAAGTGGCACTTTTTTTATGTAGCTCAAAAAAGTGAAGTAGAATGGTTCTGTTTTCTTTTTCATTCCTTAATGATTTGTTAATTTCAAACTCTTGAAACATCAAAATTCAAGAATAGTTCACAATTAGATCGGAAAATATTATGAAGAAACAAGGAATGTATCTACCAGAATTCGAACACGACGCATGTGGTGCTGGATTTATATGTAGTTTAGAAGGGAAAAAATCAAATGACATTATACACAAAGCATTAGAAATTCTTGAAAAACTAGAACATCGTGGTGCAGTAAGTGCAGATGGTAAGACAGGAGATGGAGCAGGTATCCTAATAGACATTCCTCATGATTTTTTTGTAGAAAACTGTGATTTTGATTTGCCTGAGGCGGGAGAGTATGCAGTAAGTAATGTATTCCTTCCTAAAAAAGAAAACCAAAGAAAATTTTGCATCGATACTTTTGAAAAAAATATTGTCGATCAAGGATTAGAGTTATTGGGTTGGAGAGATGTTCCTGTAGACCATATTCATTTGGGAGAGATAGCTGTAACGACAGAACCATTTATTAAACAAATTTTTATTGGTAAATCAAGTGATGAGCAAAGCTATTTTGATTTCAATTTAAAACTATTCACGGCGAGAAAAGTTACAGAACATACTATATATGGTTCTAAACTTTCTGAAAGTAAATTTTTCTATTTACCAAGTTTGTCTACAAAGACTTTAATATTTAAAGGGCTTTTAATGCCAGAGGATATTAAATTATATTATACCGATCTTATGGATCCAAAGGTGGTGACAAGGCTAGCTCTAGTGCATCAGCGATTCTCAACCAATACGTTTCCGACTTGGGATTTAGCACAACCTTTTAGATATATGTGTCATAATGGTGAAATTAATACGTTGCGCGGTAACGTGACAAGAATGAGATCTAGAGAAGAACTCTTAGAGAGCGATTGGTTTGGAGAGGATATTAAAAACATATTACCTGTAGTGTTAAAAGGTAAATCAGATTCTGCTTCTATGGATATGGTCGTAGAATTGTTGTTAATGACAGGAAGATCGCTACCAGAAGTTATGATGATGATGGTTCCAGAAGCTTGGGAAAAAAACCCAGACATGTCTGAAGCAAAAAAAGCTTTCTACGAATACAACTCTTGTGCTATGGAACCATGGGATGGTCCAGCTTCTATTCCTTTTACAGATGGAAATTATATAGGAGCCGTACTAGATAGAAATGGGTTACGACCTTCTAGATATAGTGTTACTAAAAATGGATATGTGATCATGTCTTCAGAAACTGGAGTTGTAGATCTTGAACCTAGTAATATAGAATATCACGGTAGATTAGAACCAGGAAAAATGTTCTTGGTTGATATGAGTGAAGGGCGAATTATTAACGATGAAGAAATTAAAGAAAAAATTGCTTCTAAACATCCATACAGAGAATGGCTAGATAATAATTTAGTTCATTTAAAAGATATTCCGTATAACGATTGCCCATTGTTTTTAGGTGAAGAAACAGTAACAAAACGTAAAGCTGTTTTTGGTTATACGCAAGAAGATATAGATACAATTATTGCCCCAATGGGACAATTAGGTAAAGAACCAATAGGATCGATGGGATCTGATACGCCTATAGCGGTTCTTTCTGAGCGTCCTCAATTAATATATAATTACTTCAAACAATTATTTGCTCAAGTTACTAACCCTCCATTAGATGGTATTCGTGAAGAGTTAATTACAGATATAAGTTTAACATTAGGAGCTGATCATAATATTTTTGATATTAATGAAAAACATTGTAATAAATTAAAAATTCAAAATCCTGTAATCTCTAAGGAAGATCTTGATAAAATAAAGACATATACAGATAAAGGATTTAAAGTTAGTTCTATTCCTATACTTTATAATGTAAACAGAGGGTTAAATGGTCTTGAAGATGCATTAGAAACTTTACTTCACAATGTGTCTGATGCTATCGATAAGGGGACTAATGTAGTTATACTGTCTGATAGAAATGTAAGTAAGCATAGAGGACCGATTCCTGCATTATTGGCATGTTCATATGTAAACAGTGGATTGCAAAAACTAGGAAAACGTTCTAGAGTAAGTATTATCATAGAATCTGCAGAACCAAGAGAGGTTCATCACTTTGCTTTATTGTTTGGATACGGAGCTAGCGCAATAAATCCTTATATGGTAAATGAAATTATTGGGGAAGAGATCCAAGAAAATAATATCACAGGGATAACGGTCGACGAAGCTATTAAAAATTATAATAAAGCCGTTGGTAAAGGTGTGCTTAAGGTGATGAATAAGATTGGGATTTCTACCTTAAATTCATATAGAAGTTCACAGCTTTTTGAATGTATAGGGATTAATACCAAAGTTGTGGATCAATACTTTCCCAATACAGCAACACGAATTGAAGGTATTGGATTATATGAATTAGAGAAAGAGATTGCTAAACGTCATAAAAAAGCATACGTAGAGCAAGAAGTAGCAGCAGATTTAGAATTAGAAATAGGAGGACAGTATCGCTGGAGACGTAATGGAGAAAAGCATCAATTTAATCCATTGTCAGTTGCAAAATTGCAAAAGTCAGTTCGAGATAATGACCCTAATACATATAAAGAATATGCCGAATTGATTAATGAACAATCAAAGAGTTTAATGACAATTCGTGGATTGTTAGAATTTTCTAACTATGATCCAATTTCAATTGATGAGGTAGAACCGTGGACAGAGATTGTAAAACGTTTTAAAACAGGAGCAATGTCTTATGGGTCCATTAGTAAAGAAGCTCATGAAAATCTAGCTGTTGCTATGAATCGTATTGGTGGTAAAAGTAACTCTGGAGAAGGAGGGGAGAATCCACTTCGTTTTTATAAAGATGTAAATGGAGATTGGAAAAATAGTGCAATAAAACAAGTTGCTTCGGGACGATTTGGAGTGTCTTCAAATTATTTAACCAGTGCTGCCGAAATACAAATAAAAATGGCACAAGGGGCTAAACCTGGAGAAGGGGGGCAGTTGCCAGGACCAAAAGTAAACCCAGAAATAGCAAAGACAAGAAACTCTACTCCATATGTAGGATTGATTTCGCCACCGCCACATCATGATATTTATTCAATTGAAGATTTATCACAATTAATATATGATTTAAAATCCGCTAACAGAGATGCTAGAATCAATGTAAAACTTGTTTCAGAAGTGGGTGTGGGAACTGTTGCTGCTGGTGTGGCAAAAGCAAAAGCAGATGTGGTATTAATTTCTGGTTTTGATGGAGGTACAGGAGCATCCCCATTAACTTCATTAAAACATGCAGGACTGCCATGGGAGTTAGGAATTGCAGAAGCACAACAAACTTTGGTGGGTAATAATCTACGTAGTCGTATTGTGTTAGAGTGTGATGGGCAGTTAAAAACAGGAAGAGATGTTGCTGTAGCTTGTCTATTAGGAGCAGAAGAATTCGGTTTTGCCACTGCACCTTTAGTGGCTTCAGGTTGTGTAATGATGCGGGTATGTCATTTAAATACATGTCCGGTAGGTATTGCTACGCAAAACCCTGAACTACGTAAGAAATTCAAAGGTAAACCAGAACACGTGGTAAACTACATGTATTTTGTCGCTCAAGAATTACGTGAGATTATGGCACAATTAGGATTTAGAACTGTTGATGAGATGGTGGGGCAAGTAAATAAATTAGATCATAATAAAGCTATTGCACATTATAAAGCTGCAGGTATCGATCTTACACCTATTTTACACCAAGTAGAAGCGCCAGAAGGTGTAGCTATTTATAATACAGAAACACAAGATCATGGACTTGGAAAATCAATAGATTTTGAAATTATAGAACAAGCGCATCCTGCATTGTTTAGAAAAGAAAAAACAACAATAGATTTCGATATCTGCAATACTGATAGAGCAGTAGGAGCTATTTTAAGTAATGAAATTTCAAAAATATATGGAGCCCAGGGATTACCAGATAATACATTGAAATTAAACTTTACAGGGGCAGCCGGACAAAGTTTTGGAGCATTTGCAACAAAAGGATTAACTATGGTTGTAAATGGTAACACCAACGATTACTTAGGAAAAGGACTTTCTGGAGCAAAATTAATAATTAAAGTTCCGGAAGAAGCTACTATTATTCCAGAAGAAAATGTAATTACTGGTAATGTTACTCTTTATGGTGCTACTGCCGGCGAAGTATATATTAATGGTAAAGCGGGAGAACGTTTTTGTGTACGTAACTCTGGAGCTAAAGCAGTTGTAGAAGGAATAGGAGACCATGGTTGTGAATATATGACAGGTGGAGTTGCAGTTATATTGGGAGAAGTTGGTAGAAATTTTGGAGCAGGTATGTCAGGAGGGATAGCATATATCTACGATGATAAAAAGACCTTTGAAGCACATTGCAATAAGGAAGCCTTAAATCTTGATCCTGTTGTTGAACAACAAGATATTGAAGAGCTAAAAACACTAATAGAGAATCATTATAATGCTACATTAAGTCCATTAGCGCAACGAATTCTTGAAAATTGGGAAAAAGAAGTGTCAAAATTCATAAAAATATTCCCAGAAGAATATAAGCAAGCACTAAAGAGATTAGAAGAAGAAAAATTAGCACAAGCATAAACGATAGTAAACATGGGAAAGATAACTGGATTTTTAGAATTTGAAAGAGAGATCGAACAGTACGAACCTGTTAAGGATCGCGTAAAAGGTTATAAGGAGTTTACTGTGGCCATGCCAGAGAAAAAACTTAAAGATCAAGGAGCACGTTGCATGGATTGTGGTATTCCATTTTGCCATAGCGGTTGTCCATTAGGAAATTTAATACCCGATTTTAATGATGCTGTTTATCGTGGTAAATGGGAAAAAGCGGCTAACATACTACATTCTACAAATAATTTTCCTGAGTTTACCGGACGATTATGCCCAGCACCTTGCGAAGAAGCATGTGTGTTAGGAATTAATGAAGACCCGGTAACCATAGAGAATATTGAAAAAAATATTGTAGAAGAGGCATTTAAAAATGGATGGGTAAAGGCAAACCCTCCTAAAGAAAGAACAGGAAAAACTGTAGCTGTTATCGGTTCAGGTCCGGCAGGTTTAGCAACAGCTCAACAATTAAATAGAGCGGGTCATTTGGTAACTGTTTTTGAAAGAGACGAAAAAGTAGGAGGATTATTGCGATATGGTATCCCCGATTTTAAAATGGAAAAGAATGTCATTGATCGCCGAATTACAGTTTTAGAAGAAGAAGGTATTGTATTTAAAACGAATACTGCAATAGGAAAAGATATCCTTGCTGATCAGTTAAAAGAAGATTTTGATGCTATTGCGTTGTGTACAGGAGCTACAGTACGCCGTAATTTACCAGTTAAAGGGTCAGATTTAAAAGGCGTTGTGCAAGCCATGGATTTTCTGCCACAAAACAACAGAAGAGTTGATGGCATCAAAGATTTAGGAGAAGAAATTTTAGCCACAGATAAAAATGTAATTGTTATTGGAGGAGGAGATACAGGGTCTGATTGTATTGGTACTTCTGTGCGTCATGGAGCGTCTTCTGTAACTAATTTTGAGATAATGGGTAAAGGTACTACAGAGCGTCCGGCTAATCAGCCGTGGCCTTTCTGGCCAATGCGCTTACGTACAAGTTCTTCTCATCAAGAAGGGGTTGAGCGTAACTGGAGCATCTCGACCAAAGAATTTTTAGGGGATAAAGATGGAAATTTAAAAGGATTGATTACTTCTGAGGTAGAATGGGTAAAAGAAAATGGAAGATTTACCTTAAAAGAAATTCCTAATACAGAAAAAGAATGGAAATGTGAACTTGCATTATTAGCTTTAGGGTTTACAGGTTCAGAGTCTACAATTGCAGAGCAATTGGGAATTGAAATGGATGCAAGAACAAATATCAAAGCAACAGAAAATGATTATGCAACTAATGTGAAAGGAGTTTTTGCCGCAGGTGATACACGAAGAGGACAATCATTAATCGTTTGGGCTATTGCAGAAGGTAGACAAGCGGCTCATCATATAGATTCATATTTAATGGGAGCATCAAATTTGCCACTAAAAGGAGAAGGAGATTTACCAAGAGTATAAAGATTAAGCTTTGGAAACTTAAATTTCCAAAGTTTTTTGAGTGTTAAATGAAAGAAGGATAAAGGCTGTTAATATGGGAGTTAACAGCCTTTACTATGTTTTAGAAATAACTTACTATTAATGAATTAGTTTTTTTAAATATTCTCCAGACGAATTTTTAACTTTAATCAAATATAGCCCTCTGGACCTTAGGACACTTTTATCAATTTGATATTGTGAGCCTTTAAAAGTAGTATTGATTAGTTCTCTTCCTTGAATATCATAGATCGATAAAGCACTTGTTTCTTCGGCTTGCCCTAAGTTTAAGGTGACTTGTTTTCCTAAACTTGGATTTGGTGACATTGTGAATCCTGCATTAGTATCATTTGCAAATATTTTTGATAAACCAAATTGAATGGCAAACTTTTCCTGATCACCAATGTTTGTTTTGTTACACGTCATTGCGCCGTTACCATTTACAGAGCTTATGTACTTTCCGTTATTTCCTTTAAAGCTATAAACGTTGTTACCGTGGTTTATGAGTTCAAATTTTTCCCAACCTAATGCACTGTTTCTATTACATGTTATGGGTTTACTTCCATTTTCGGAACTTACATATTTACCATTATTACCTTTAAGGGTTACAATATCGTTTCCGTTAGTAGAACCCACAACAGAAATATCAAATTTCTCCCAAGCTCCAATACTATTTCGATTACAATTCATAGGTTTTGTTCCATTTTCAGAACTTACATATTTACCATTGTTTCCTTTCAGTGCTGATAATGAACCACCACCTCCACCTGGAGAATCACCATTAACAAGGCGGTATGTGCGAACCCAGTCATAAAAAGCTGTGTTTTTATTTCCGTTGTTTAGGTCATTATTTGAAGGAAGACCTGGTCCCCAAGTAAAGGCTTCCATATCAAAAAACATGTACATATCTTCATTAAAATCATGAGATAATGTAACGCTTGCAACTTGCACACCGTCTCGATACCATCGTATATTACGACTATCCACCCACCAAACGCCATAAACTGCATATTCAGCAGAATTGCCTACATTTCCTGGATTAGTTGCATGTTTTGGTGTTTTTTTATCGCATGGCCATCCGCATGGTTTAGGATAATAATGGGTGTTCATTTCCATGGTGTAGTCAAGGTATCTCCATTGGTTGTTTTTAACTTCACCCCAATTTTCGATGACATCAATCTCACTATAATTTCCTTGCATCCAAAAAGATGATACAATAGCCATATCGGCATTTTTGATTCGAGCCTCGGCATACATGCCTTTTTTGAAACTTTTAGCTTTAGAGGTCAGACATGCAGTCCATATAAAATCTCCTTGTCTGTTTGGGTATCGTAAGGTTCCTTTTAGCCTTAAATTTCCATTTTGCCAGGATAGGTTATTGTTATTAAACTGGCTAGGGGATCTCCCTGCCCAATAGGGATGTCCTTTTTGCCATTTGTTACTATTAAACGAATTAAAATCGTCTGTGAGTTCATTTACAGCTTGCCATTTTTTTCCAGAAGGGGCATTGGGTTGTGCAATCATCTCCCCAAAGCTTAGGCTAGTGATAAGAATAGATATTACTATTCTTAGGAAAGAATTAAATTTCATGAGTATAGTGTTTTTTGTGTTACCAGAATTGTTTTTAATGCAATTCATACATAATTGATTAAGTGTATAAGATACAAATAATAATTCATAATTAACTAACAATCAGTAGTGTGGTTTGGTGAAGTAATGAGTTTATTGTTAATTTTATAAGAATATCTAATAAAAACTATTTTCAAATAAAAAAGATCATTAACAAATGAGCTAATGATCTTTTTCGTTTTTTGATTGATTGAATGTGTTTTGGCTACTGATAAACTGTTTTTAAAAATGAATTTTGATTCTAATGGCTTGATCTAAGGAAATATTAGGGTCCTCGTCTTTTAGTTTTTTTACAAATTCTGGGGTAACTCCATGAATTTTTAAGCTTCTTGCTTGATCTGCTGTAACGTTTGTAAACCCTAAGTCTTTAAAAGATTTTACAAATTCAGAAGTTACATTATGGATTTTAAATGAAGTTATTTCATTTAAAGAAAGGTCGCTAAATTGTGTTTTTTTAAACTTCTTAATGTACTCAGGAGTAACATTATGTATTTTGAGTTTTCTGACGTCGTCTAAAGAAATGTTTGTATACCCAAGTTTTTTATAGGCAGATGCAAAATCAGGGGTAACATTATGGATTTTTAAAGAACGAGCATCATCCAAAGAAATATTTTTATATCCCGCTTTTTTGAATGAATTAATAAACTCTGGCGTTACGTTATGTATTTTTAAACCAACCACCTCGTCTAGAGGTATGTTTTTGTATCCTGCGTCATTATACTTTTTTATAAATTCAGGAGTTACATTGTGTATTTTTAAGGCAATAATTTCATCTATTGATGCATTTTCATATCCTAATGCTTTAAAACGTTTAATAAACTCGTTTGGGTTTTGTTGATCATCATTTAAGTCTCCTGATCCCATACTATTGGTAGAACTAGATTTTTGATCTTGATACCCGTTTTTGTTTTTTGAATTCTTTTTGATAGCCTTTACATGTGAGGGATTGATATCATGAATTTTTAGTTTAATAGCTTCTTGTAGTGTGATATTGGTTTGACCAGCTTTTTTATACGATTTTATAAGTGCTGGTGTAACATTATGTATTTTAAGTTTCTTGGCATCCTTTAGTGATATATTTGGATAGCCTATCTTTTTAAAACTGTCAATAAATTCTGGAGTTACATTATGTATTTTTAGGTTTTTTATTTCTTTAATAGAAACGTCCGTGTATCCTGCTTTTTTGAAAGAATCCATATATTCAGGAGTTACTTTGTGAATACTTAAATTCATGTATTCTTTAAGCCCTATTGAATTAAATCCTTTCTTTTTGTAAGCGTTTACAAATTCTTTAGATAAATTATGAATTTTAGCTTTAGTAATGGTTTTTAACGGTTGTTTGTCATTAGTAATACTATTAATAAATTTTATATAGGGAATGTCTACATTAAATAAATTGAGTTTACTAATTTCTTCCATTGTGTAGTCTTGATATCCAATTTTTTCAAGCTCTTTTCGATACATTTTTAATTTGTCTAAAGGAAGAGATTTGTGAATGATATCCTCAAAATCATCTTGATTGATATCCAATTTTTCTTTTTTTAGATAATCAAGATAAGCTGTATCAAAACCGGTAAGAAAACAATGAACAAGATCATTTTCTTCTACAGTCAAACCGTATTTTTTTAATGATTGTATAAATGCTGTATTTGGAGTAAAGGTATATCTACCATCTCCTAGAGTATTGTCGAATTCTCCTATAAATGTTAAAGTTCCGGCATCTTTTGTGATAGCAAGTTGCTGTTTGTCTCCTTTTGGAAAATTAGCAAAAAATGAAGGGTCATAACATCTGGTAGTGGACCAAAAACTACGTTTTAAAGGTTCTGCATTTCTAAACATTATACAGAGCTTTCCTCCACCAACTTCCGCATCCCAAACTCCTTTTGTAAAATCATTTTGATTTAGAATTTTTACTTGTGTTTGTATTTGGGTATTCACATTTTCTTCAATTGTACTGCTAAGAGTTTGTTTAGGTTGTACGGGATTAAAAGAGAGTACTGTAATAGCAAGTAGTGGAATAATGATTAGGTATTTCCACCCAGATTTTGTTGTTGATTTTTTTGAATTCATCATGATTATTCGTTTTTTGAGAAATGATTGATTGTAACTTGTTGCCAAGCCAGTAGGCATATCGGGAGTCGAGACTTTTAAAAGGTTCATTTGATATACTTCGGGATCTTCTCCGATATTGAGCATGTTATTGTCGGTAAGATATTCTAAATTATTGTCAATTGCTTTGCGGTAAAGCCACGCAAATGGATTGAACCACTGCAACATGACAAGTAATTCTACCAATAACATATCAATACTATGTTTACCTTTTATATGTACTTGTTCGTGTTTTAAAATTTGCAGATAAGTATCAGGAGCATATTGACTTGGATTCATAAATATTCGATTCCAAAAAGAGTAGGGGGCATGTTTTTTATTAGTTTCAATAATTTTATAGTTATCAACTTCTACGGTAGGATATTTTATCATTCGATACAGTAAAACACCTAGTTGTATCAAGAAATGGATCCCAAAAACTAAAATACCTAGAATATAGATATATTTTATAATCGATCTCCAATCAAAATCAATGCTCGCGCTACTTGTGGTTGTAGTGTCTTTTGTAACAGTATCATCTAAAATTGGTTCTAAATTATCTGTTATAGATGGATTTGTTGTTGTTATATTTTTTGTGGGTGGCAGTATACGTTCTGAATGATTTAGTGACTTAAAAGATAAGTTCTCAGGAATACTTATAAAGGGTAATGTTAGTGAGAGAACTATTAAGGATAATAACACCCATCTATTTAGATGATAAAAAGTTTCTTTAGAAAGAAAAAGTGTATAGACCATATAGGATAATCCTATCAAAGCCGAGCTATGTATAAGATAATTCATTATTTCTTGTTTTTGATCAGTTTGATGATTTCTTCTAATTCTTCTGAGTTTATTTTCTCTTCTTTAGCAAAAAATTTAACCAATGCTAATGGTGAGTTATCAAAATAATTATGAACTACATCTCCTAATACTTCTTTTTGATATTCATCTTTAGATACAAGAGGGTAATATTGAAAACTATTGCCATAAGCTACATGATTAATAAACCCTTTTTCTTCAAGGATTTTTACAATTGTTGCGGTTGTATTATAATGAGGTTTTGGCTCTGTAAGCTCTTCAATAATTTCTTTAATAAAAGCCTTCTCTAACTTCCACAAACTTTGCATAATCTGTTCTTCTCTCTTAGCTAACTTTTGCATAGTATTGATTTTATAAAACAAACATACTACTAATCTTTTAGTTAACCAACTAATCAATTAGTTTTTCTACTAATCAATTAGTTTTTGTTGTCGCAAATTGTTAAATTTCATGTTGTTGAGCTCATTTTATGTTATGTGATCTTATTGTTAATAATTTAGAAATAACACAAAGGTTTTTTAAATTGTAAGAATAATTAACCAAACTCCCTCGTAATGATATATACACTAGCTCAACAATTAGAGCCCCTTGCTATTGATTTTGAAGTTTTACAAAAAAAGTATAGTCCAATGTTGTCATTGGTAAACGAATTAATAGGTGTTATTCCTAATGCCGATCCGATTATGGAAATATGGCCTACAGGATTCAGAACGTATAATTTATTAGTTCCGAATTTGTTAAATTTGCCACATTCTTTATGGAAAAATAAACCTTTGAAAGCATTAAAAGGGCTTGCTATGTATACTTCAAGTAGAGTAGCAGAATGCCAATATTGTTCTGCTCATACCTGTTCTTTTGCACTTCGTAGAGGACTAGATCCGGAAGTGATTTCTGGAAAACGAAAATATACAGTATTAGAAAATGCTATTGTAGAATTAGCAAAAGGGATATCCGAAGTTCCTGTCAAGATTACTAAAAAAGAATTAATACTATTAAATACTCATATTTCTAAGGAAGAAATTGAGGAAATAGTATTGTCTGTGGCTTTAATGGGATTTCTTAATAAATTTATGGATGCTGTGGGGATTGAGTTAGAGAACTCCTCGCTTAAAGATGTGGGTAAATTACTTTCTGCCACAGGTTGGCATCCAGGTAAACATAGAAGAGATGAAATTGATTTTGATGGACTGATCTCTTCACCAATACAGAAAGATAATTTTTGGACCTATTTGCGTATCCTTAAATTTGCCCCGAAAGCAGTATTATTAGAAAAAAAATGGACAAAAGGGGTTCCTGATAATTATACACAAAGTGCATTATATCTTAAAAAGCATACAGGATATACGTTTCCAATTTTAGAAAAAATAAAAAGTAAACGAGTGATTAAAGCTTTGACCACAGTCTTAAAAGATAATCTTGATCCTGTTAAAAGTGAATTGGGAATTAGAGTCAAATATTTAACTAGTCTGGTCTATTTTATTACGATTAATAATATAACATTGGCAAAAGAAGCAGAAGTAATTGTTACAAGATTAACACCAGAAATAGGTCTTATGACTTTGGATAAAGTTAAAAATATAGCGAAACAATGCACTCCTAAAGAGTCTAAAGTTTGTAAAAGTATTTTATCAGATTTCGAAGAAAATACATGTCTCACCAAAGAAGAAGCCGCTGCTGTTATTTTGGCAAAAGCAATGTCTACCAGCCCGGCAGAAGTAAATAAAACTATTTTGATAGAAATAACACCATATATGAAACCCGAAAGTGCCATCGAACTGGGAATCTGGATATCGATACAACAGTTGTTTCATAGATTACAAACATATTATCAAATCATCTAAAATTAGATTTTTACTCAATAGGTGTTAAGACAAAATGCATGATATATCTAGTTATCTTACTTAGGTAATAAATTTTTATGTACCCTGTTTTGTGCTCTTTTTTAAAAAGGTAAATTTCCCAAATCTACATTTCCTCCAGAGAGGATAATACCCATTTTTTTGTGCTTAAACTTTTCTTTTTCTTTAAGTAATGCAGCAAAAGGCACAGCGCAAGAAGGTTCTATTATAATTTTCATACGCTCCCATATAAGCCGCATAGCATCAATAATTTCTTGTTCTTCAACACGAATGATTTCTGAAACATGCTTTTGTATAATAGGAAAATTAATAACACCTAATTGCGTTTTCAAGCCATCTGCGATAGTGTTGGTAGTGGTATTTGTTTCGATTTTACCACTTAACAAAGAACGATAGGCATCATCAACTTCAAATGGTTCTCCTCCGATTACTTTACAATTATTTCCATAATAATGAGCAGCCAAGGCTGTTCCGGCAATAAGTCCGCCTCCTCCAACAGGAGTAAAAATATAATCCAAATCAGGGTGGTCTTCTAACAACTCTAGTGCTGCTGTTCCTTGCCCTATTATTACATCAAGATCATCTGATGGATGTATGAAAGTAGCTCCTCTCTCATTTTGAATTTTTGTAGCAGTTTCTTCTCGATCCTGAAGGGTAGGAGGACATTCTATAATTTGACCACCATAACCTTTTACAGCATCTTTTTTTACCTGCGGTGCATTAGAAGGCATAACGATATATGCTTTTACACCAAGGCTTTTGGCAGCAAGCGATAATGCTTGCGCAAAATTACCTGATGAATGTGTTACGACACCTTTTTCTTTTTGAAGAGCGGTTAATTGTGAAATACCATTGGCAGCTCCTCGCATTTTGAAAGCTCCCATGCGTTGAAAATTTTCGCATTTAAAAAACAAATCAGCCCCAGAGATTTCATTTAGTAAACTTGAAGTAAGCACTGCTGTTCTATGAATATAAGGTTTAATTCTGTTATGGCATTGTTTTAACTCTTGTGAAGTCATTTGTATTGATGTTACGTTTTCAAAATTATAATTTTTACACTATTGGTTACATTACTTTATTTCCAATTAATAATGTGTTTACACCCTCTACTTTATTATGTTGTTTACAGATTGTGTTTGGTTCTAAAATAGATTTTATTGGAGCTATTTTCGAAGTATCTTCAAGAAAAATACCTGCATTAAAAATAATATAACCTCCTAATTTTACTAGTTGGTTTAAAGAACTCCAAAATTTTTGATCATAAAAGGATTCAGGAACTGTATGATCAATAAAAATATCTACTATAATTAGATCATAACACTTTTTACAATGGTTAACATATTGTATAGCATCACTATGAATTATACGTAATTGTTTGTTTTCTTTGATATCAAATTCGTCCTTTGCGATTTGGATGATCGTATCGTCAATTTCTACAGCAGTGATTTTACCTTGATAATTGAATCTATTTTGAAGAGATTTAATAACTGACCCACCTCCGAGACCTAAAATCAATAGTTCATTAACCTGTTGCATTTCAATTTGTAAAAGCCCATATTCTAAGACTTTTTGCAATGCTCCGTAAGAATAATTAGCATTTTGACTATCAAGTACTTTTTTTCCATTAATCCAGGTAACCTCTAGAGGGCCATTTATTTTGGATGTTTTTCTTTTGGTCAGAGGCCAAATATGGCTTACGATTTTTTTCATAAATAAATGCCGATTGTTGTCATACAATATAACAACAATCGGCATTGTTCTACTAAAAAAAGTATTATAATGTTAATGCTCCAGCTTCTGCTACTGCATGATCATTTTCTACGGTACTTCCGCTTACGCCAATAGCTCCTATTATTTCTCCTGTTTCATTTTTAATAGGTACACCTCCAGGGAATGTAATAAGACCATTATTAGAATGTTCAATGTTGTAAAGTGGTTTTCCTGGTTGAGATAATTCTCCTATAGCTCCAGTATTCATATCAAAATATCTAGCGGTTTTTGCTTTTTTGATAGCAATATCTGTTGAACCTAACCATGCTTGATCCATACGAATAAAAGATATAAGGTTAGCTCCAGAGTCTACAATTGCAATATTCATTTTTGTATCTAAAGCCTCTGCTTTTTGTTTTGCAGCTTCAGTTATTTTTAGAGCTTGTTCTAAAGTAATATTCATGTTTTTGTGTTTAAAATATAATTAAAGTTATGTTACGTGTTTTAATAAATGGATAAGGAGGCTAAGAATAATTATTACAATCTTATAGCGATCTTTTTTCCACCTTCTTCTATAGATTTATAAATAGATTTTACGATTTTAATATCACGAAGTCCCATACTACCGGGTACTTTATTTGGAGTGTCGTGCAGGATATGTTTTGCAAAATCATCCATTTGTAAAGCTTGTTGTCTTTTATGTGGAAATTTTATTTCAGTTCCTTCAGAGGTTCTCCCGTGTAATGGCCCGTAAGTGTAAGCGGTATCCAGTTCATACCAACCTTTTTCGCAAGAGGCATAAAGTCGATCAGCTTTAGCATTATGCGAGGTAAATAAGTTGCCAATAGTCCCGCTAGGAAATTCAAATTGAGCAGTTATGGTCTCATCGGTATCTTTGAAATTTTCTGGCATTGTACTAAACTCTTGGGCGGTTACTGATATGGGTAACTCACCTGTGCCGTAGATTAATCCTTGTATAGCATATACTCCCATGTTCATTAATGCACCACCCCCAGAAAGTTTTTTATTAAACCTCCATTGATCCCAGTTTCCTCTAGATAAGTAAGCAGCTTCGGCGGATATATAATTAACCTTACCAAAAGTTTTTTCTTTTACGATACGTTTTACTTCTTGTGTATATGGTTCTGAGTGTAAACGATAACCAACGCTAAGTTTTACATTAGCTTTTGCACAAGCATCAATAATAGATTCACATTCTTCTACAGAAACGGCCATGGGTTTTTCACAAATGACATGTTTTCCTGCTTTTGCCGCTCTAATACAAAAATCTGCATGCATGGCATTTGGTAATACTACATATATAATATCAACTGCATCATTAGTAGCTATAGTATCAAAATTTTCATAATTATATATGTTCTCTTTGGGAATGTCGTACTTAGCTGCCCATAGTTTTTCTTTTTCAGGAGTTCCTGTAACAATAGCTGTTAGTTCGCAATATTCTGTTTCTAACAATGACGGAGCTAATTCATGCGTGCTGTACGTACCTAAACCCACTAATGCAATTCCTAGTTTTTTCTTTGAATTAGAATAGGTACTCATACCGCAGGCCATAGGAATGTGACTAGCCATTATAATACCTCCCATTCCTTTTATAAAATTAGAATTGAAGGTTCTTCTGGAAATTTTTTTCATACGTAGCTTATTCTAGAGTACTAGTTTAGTTTAGGTATTATTGTTATCCTAGAGATAATTACATAATACTACACGCTACTGTTAGTAGGGTTAATTAGTAAAAGCTAACGATTGTTTGCAAAAGTTATTTTATTGCATCAAACCATAGTAAGGTTTTTTTCCAAAGCGTATCTTGAAATTTTCTGCTAAAAAAACCAAAATGCCCTATTTTGTTAGTAGGAACACTACTTACTGGTATGATTTCTAGTTTTTTGTCAGATCTTACAAATAAATCATGTACTCTTTTAATAGCAATTTTTGTACCTATAGGATCATCTTCTATACCGAGAGTTAGAAGCTTTGAAGAATATGTATTATAAAAGAATTGTACACCCATAGCTTCCATTTGTTGTTTCATATTTGTATGTTTTCTTCTGGTATGCCATTGATCTACAACTCCTTTGGGAACATCTTCTAGTAGCCCTAATCTTTTACCCGGAAAGTAACCTATTACTTTTGTGACTAGCGGGAAAATAACATGCCATAAAAAGTATATTTTCTTTTTTTGTTCTTTTGACCAATCCTTATAATATGCAGTTTGTGCGGCAATTGTTATAATACCTCTTATTTCGGTGTTTTTAGGAGTCATACCAATTATAGTACCGCCAATACTATGTCCAAGAGTAACAATACAATCATTCGGAAATTCTTGTTTTACAAAATCAATTACTCCAGAAAAGTCTTTTTCACCCCAATCAATAAATGAAGTTTTAAATCCTTTTAGTTTTTTAGGCCTCGAATCTGCAATTCCTCTATAATCATAGGTCACAACATTGTAACCATGTTTAGACATATAAGTTGCGTAGTGGTGATATAAATTTTTGTGTACTGCTGTTGCTGAATTAATAATTAAAACCTTATTTTTTTGTAAAGTTTTGTTTCCTAAATATACTTTAGCAGAAAGGCTGTAATTGTCTATAGCAGGAATTTGGATCATTTATTAAGACTATATTATCCTTAAGTTTAATATTTTATAGTTGAAAGATAAATATTAAAAAATTGATATTTGTGTACAGATTAGTCAGTAACCGTTCCGGTTTCACCATTAGGCCCTGCATGTAATTTTATTAGTTTGCTTTCTTTGTTATAGTTTTGTGACCACCCCCATTTTTCTCCATTTAGCATGACAGAAACCACGCCTTTAATAGAATTGTCGGGTTTGTTTGTGAATATAATTATTTCATAACTTCCTACATCAAGTTTTTTCTCAAATGGTGTTTTGATGTTTTCTAATAGTGTTTCTTTTGATTTTGAGTTGTGAGTAGTTTTGCTAATTATTTTTAAGTTAAAATTTTCAATTTGATCTGTTGTCGAACTAATAGTAAGTAAATAAGTGTATTCATCATTTTCATTAGTATTTGTTGTAAACCCTAGTGTAATAGAACATAAAAGAAGGATTAAAATTTTAGTATTCATGATTTTGTATAATAAGTTAAATAATCTAATTTAAATATTTGTAATATAAATGAACTAAAAATCACTCTATTTCTTCAGTAGTACTATCAAAGTTTAGTTGTTGTAAATTCTATTACTAAAAAAACCAATCATATAGTATGATTGGTTTTTAACAATTTAATCTTTGTTATATTTTAACTATTAAGCATCACAGGCATTACTAACATAGTAACATGTTCTCCTTCATCCAATCCATCTACAGGTGTAAGAATACCGGCTCTGTTTGGTAAAGACATTTCTAATTGTACATCATCTGCATTAAGGTTATTAAGCATTTCACTTAAGAAACGTGAATTAAATCCAATTTGCATATCATCGCCTTGGTAGTCACAAGTTAAACGTTCTTCTGCTTTATTAGAGTAATCAATATCTTCTGCAGATATATTTAATTCTGCACCAGCAATTTTTAAACGAATCTGATGTGTTGTTTTATTAGAGAAAATAGAAACTCGACGAACAGAGTTTAAAAATTGTGTACGAGCAATTGTTAACTTGTTTGGATTCTCTTTTGGTATTACAGCTTCGTAGTTTGGATATTTTCCATCAATTAATCTACAAATCAATTGTGTCTCATCAAAAGTGAATTTAGCATTTGATTCATTATATTCTATTAGTACCTCACTATCACTACCTGCTAAAATTCCTTTAAGTAAGTTTAACGGTTTTTTGGGCATAATAAATTCTGAAGATTGAGATGCTTTTATGTCACCTCGAGTATATTTAACTAATTTATGTGCATCTGTAGCCACGAAAGTTAATCCTTCTGTCGAGAATTGGAAAAACACACCACTCATTACTGGTCTTAAATCGTCATTACCGGTTGCAAAAATAGTTTTACTTACAGCAGTAGCTAAAACGTCTCCTAAAAGTGTAGTAGCACTAGGATCTTCTAATTCTACAGCTTTCGGAAATTCTTCTCCATCGGCATACGCTAAAGCATATTTACCATGATTAGAGCTTATCTCTACGGTGTTGTTGTCTCCTGCCACAAAGGTAAGTGGTTGCTCAGGGAATGTCTTTAACGTTTCTAATAATAATTTAGCAGGTACAGCAATGATTCCTTGATCAGAAGATTCGACTTCTAATTTGGCAGACATTGTAGTTTCTAAATCCGAAGCAGATACTGCTAACGTATTATTATCTAATTCAAATAAGAAGTTATCTAAAATAGGTAAGGTGTTACTATTACTAATTACTCCACCTAATACTTGTAATTGTTTTAGTAAGTAAGAACTAGATACTATAAATTTCATCTGTATTTCTTTATTGTTTATTAGTTTTCAGATGTAATTCACCGCAACGCATTTATATTGTTTTATATAGTACTGTAGCGGGTCATTTCATGTGTGATTCATTATGTACAGTTACGCAAATATAATTGTAATCTATAAGGATTTCGGTATTCAAAAAACCATAGTTATTAACAAACCTTAAGGAGTTATTGACTATAGTGTACAATTATAGATTAGGCATAATCAAATATAAATTCTTTAACCTAGTAATTAATTAGAAGGATCGTCCATTAATTTATCTGTATAATGGGCTTTATGTTTTGGAGTTGCAAAACGTTTTTTATTAAAGTCTGATGATTGTCCTTTCGGGATAGACAAACTTTCCCATTTCGTTCCATTACTCATTTTTCCTAGAAATACAATTTGACCGATATGATATGCATAATGAGCTAATTGTCTATTAATAGCTTCAGTTATGCTATGTTCAATATTTCTAATGTAAACAGGTTGATTAAAGTTAGAGTCATTGATACTATTGAGCGCTTCAAAAAGACAACTCCAGCCTTCATTCCATTTAAGAAAAAGTTCTTCTTTTGTCCTAATATCACTGTCAAATTCTGCATCTCTTTGTCGCCATTCTTTTTCCCCATCTGATATTAAGAAATCTGTCCAACGAGACTTCATGTTTCCCCATAAATGCTTTACAATTATGCCAATACTATTACTCTCATCATTGTATTGCCAGAATAATTTCTCGTCAGGAAGTTGGTTTATGGTTTTCTCACCTAATGATTTATAGTAATTAAATTGTTTTTTAATTCCTTCAAGATATACAGATGCAGTCATAATTCTTTAAATTAAACTAAAGATAGTTCTTTTGGACAAGAATGATATATTTCAAATTTATAATTGAGTAAAAAAAAGAAATTAAAAAAGCATTTTACGCTTTCTTACTAAAAGCCAAATTACAACCGGAGCCCCTATAAGAGAGGTGATTGCATTAATTGGGAGGGTGTATTCGCTTGATGGTAATTGAGCAATACTGTCACAAATTAACATGATAATACTGCCAATTAATATAACCGCCGGAATCAAGGTTTTATGATCCGAAGTATGAAATAGTTGCCTAGTAAGATGGGGAACAGCTAATCCAATAAATGCAATTGGACCAGCAAAAGCCGTACTACTGCCGGCAAGTAAACCAGTTGCTATTATAATTAAAAATCTACTAGTTTTAATATTTAACCCTAAACTGCGAGCATAGTTTTCACCTAATAATAACGTATTTAACGGTTTTATAGAAGCAATAGCCAGAAGCAAGCCAAATAAAGAGATGCCAAAAAATATAAGTACTTCAAACCAAGATAAATTACCTAAACTTCCAAAACCCCAAAAGACGTATTGTTGCAATAAATCTGCAGGAGCAAAGTAGGAGAGTACACTTACGATGGCTGTGGTTATACTACCAAACATAAGACCTATAATAAGGATAGCCATAGTATCTTTAACTCTAACAGATACAATCATAACGGCAAACAAAACGATAACGCTTCCTAAACTTGCTGCAATAATCAATCCCCATTTTGATGTTAAAAACGAAGAAACTGCTATACCAGTAAAAGTACTTCCTAATATTAACAAGGCAACTCCCAGTGTTGCTCCAGAACTTATGCCTAATACAAATGGGCCGGCTAATGGATTTCTGAATAAAGTTTGCATCATTAATCCAGAAACACCTAGTCCACTACCTACAATTATAGCGGTTAAAGCTTTTGGTAATCGATATGCTATAACAATATGTCTCCATGATTCTTTTTCTACAGAAGCACCTATTAAACTACTTAAAGTATCTAACCAAGGAATAAAAACAGAGCCTAAGCTTATATTGGCAATAAAGCACAGTAATAGTAGGGCAATTATACCAATGAATACCTTTTTGTATGATTTATTTGGGGTCAATTAATTTAGTTTTTCTAAAAAATAAGGTTCGTAATCTATTAAAACTTCGGGGTGTGCAATTTGGATAATATCTTTGAGAATTAAGTCGGGTCGCATAGGACCTAATTCATAATATATTGTTCCTCCGGTAGCACCGGTTTTTATTGCAGAAGAATATACGGTTTTATTTTTAAACGCATCGAATAAAGCATATTGATGATTTTTTTCTTTAAGTTCAGAAAGTGACTTGGCTCTTCCTGCACGAATCCATAAATTCGCATTTTGTGCTTTTTCCAGAACACTTTCAAAACTTAAGGTAATGCTTCCGGTTTTGTTTATATCAGACCAAAGGTAATTTGTATTGGCATCTTTTAGGAATTTTGCAAAATAGCTATTTCCGCCAGGTACATACCACACATCTTTAAACATATTACCTGATAAAACAGTAGGCTTATTCTTGGTGTTTTTTGCAAGAGTTACGGCTTCCAAATAATCTTTTTTAATATTTTGGAATATATCTTCTGCTAAAACTTCTTTCCCAAAAAAAGCTGCCACAAATTTTATCCATTCAGCTCTTCCTAAAGGATGTTCTTCCATCCAGGAACCGTTCATGACTACTGGGATTCCGGTTTTTTGAATCAAATCATAGGCCTTGGTGTCACCTGTTGCAGAGAATCCAATAACAAGTTCTGGGGATAACTCTAAAACAACTTCTGTGTTAAGGTTATACTCTTTACCTAGTTCTTTGATTTTACCTTGATCAATTAATGCGCGTGTTTTTTCTGAGGAAATATAATCAGTATGAGGAAATCCAACTAGTTTTTGTTCTTGATTCAAATATTCGAGCATAGGAATATCTGTAGTCGAAGTAACTACAACTCTTTCTACAGGTACTTCTATAAAGATAATACTGTCGGATTGAAATGGTTTTTGAGTTCCTTTCGGATATAGAATATATTTAAGTTTTTTTTCTGCTTCTGGCCAAGGTGTAGAAACTACAATTTCTTTATAACCCTCAAGGTTTTTGATTGTAAAACCAGACGCGTATTCTAATTTTTGAGTGGCGAGTGGTTGAATAGTTAATGCTTCAGTTTTTTTAATTGTCTTTTTACAGGAATTAAATAATAAAGCAATTAAAAAGAGATATGTAATATTGCGCATAGCGTTAATCATTTCAATAAAAATACTAAATAGAGACGAGTTCAAGAACAAAAACAAAATTCATAAAAAAGGAGCGGTTAATTTTTAGATGATAAATACTACTACTTGACATCAAGTTCAATGACTTGACCATATTCGATTTTGATATCAAAAGAATCTTTAAGGTGAACCTCTTGAAGGTGCGATAACAAAGCTCTTAATGGTCCTGCATGGGATACAATTACATTTTTTTCGTTAGTAGTTTTATCTAAAGAATAAAAAAAATCTAACATGCGTTGTTGAAGCATAACATATGATTCTCCATTAGGGGTTTTTATGTTTACAAAATCTTTCATCCATGGATCTAGTTCTTTACTATGTATGGCATCCCAAGGTTGCAATTCCCAATCGCCAAAATTTAACTCTTTTAATCGATCATCAAAAATGGTCTCTTTTTTAAATGTTTGTGCTAGCAATTTACATCGTTGTAATGGACTACTATAGACTTTAGAGATTTCTTTAATCGGAATTTGATTATGTATTTTATGAACTTCTGAAGGAAATGAATCGGTTATTCCAAGATCACTTTGACCATAACAAATTCCTTTTTCGATGTTAGGAGTAGTGTGTCTTACCAAATATAATTCCATAGCGCTATTGTTGTAAGATAAAAAACTACTTCACTTAATTGTTGTACTGCACCTGCGCAGTCTCCTGTTTGCCCACCAATCCATTTTTTGAATTTGACTCCTAAAAACATTTTTGATAAGTACATAGGGATTAGTGTAATGAAAATCCAAGGGTTTTTGAAAAAAAACAATGGAGCGATTCCAAAAAAAGCACTAATTATAAGTAACCTTAAACTCATGCTTTTTGCAGCAGGTTTGGCTTTACTATCTTCTGTATCTCGTACATAAGGGTGTGTATATAATAATGTAGTGGCTATAAACCGACTCAAAGCATGTCCGGATATAAGAAGTAAAGGAATATAAAGCACCTCTGTTTCTCGCAATGATGCAAATTTAATAGACAACATTAATACGATACCTAGTGTACCATATGTGCCTAATCTAGAATCTTTCATAATCAAAAGAATCTTATCTTTAGTCCAACCACCACCAAAACCGTCACATACATCTGCAAAACCATCTTCATGAAAAGCCCCTGTAGCATATATAGTTGAAAACATAGAGAGTAAAAGAGAAACTTCTGTAGAGAATAAAAAAGAAGAAGTATAAAAAACGATGGCTCCGATACTTCCGATTAGTATGCCAACTAAGGGGAAATATTTTGAGCTTTGTTGTAAATAATGTGGATCATGATTTACCCATTTTGGACAAGGTATTCTTGTAAAAAACATTAGAGCGGTAAAGAAAATATGAATTTCTTTTTTCATGACTTATTCAAATATTATATCCAAATTCTTTTATTGTATGGCATATTGCCAAAAAGGAATAAAAGTTAGAATTATCAAAAATACGGCTAAAAGAATTCCAATACTCCCAATTTTATGTTTTTTAAGAAATGAGATTATTCCAAAATAAAGACTTAATAAACCTATACAAATTGTTGTAATGCGATACGTTTTACTTATCGTAAGAATAGTTTTGGGCACTTCTATCGTATTTTCTTTAGGATTAGTTAAGGTTGTCATATGTTCTAGAAGGCTATGATTAAACCAGTAGATAAAATAAAATCCAATAAGGGCAATACTAATAGATAAAATTCCTTGTTTCATTATCCTATGTTTAGTTACCATCAGATACTCCCGCGCTTTCAAAGCTAGCCATGTTATTTAAGAAAGCAACAGCAGATTTGATTATAGGATAGGCTATTGCTGCACCTGTACCTTCGCCTAAACGCATACCCAAATTGACAAGAGGTGTTTTACCAATATATGCTAGCATTTTTTGATGACCTTGTTCTCCTGATGTATGCGCAAATATACAATAATCAAGTACCTCAGGATGCATTGCATGAGCACCTAGAAGTGCTGCTGTTACAATAAAACCGTCGATAACAATAGTCATTTTGAGCCCTGCAGCTTTTAGAATAGCGCCCGTAATCATTACAATTTCGAACCCTCCAAAGCAGGAGAGTGCTTCTTGAGGTGAAGTAGGATTATGTTTATGGTATACTTCAGATAAGATTTGTTGTTTAATAGTAATGGATTCAGGTTGTAAACCTGTTCCGGCGCCAACACATTCTGCAACTGGAGTATCCGTGAAGTATGACATTAATAGGGACGCGGCAGATGTATTACCAATTCCCATTTCACCGAAACCAATACTATTACAATCGTTATGAAAAATCTGTTTAGCAATATCTCCTCCTTTTTTTAAAGCGTTTTCATATTGTACTTTGGTCATGGCTGGAACTTCTTGGTAATTTTGAGTGCCATAATCTATTTTGGCATCAATAAGATCAGAAATCCCATTAAAGTTATGATTAACACCTGCATCAATAATGTGCAGATCAATATTATTCTGGGTACAAAAAACGTTTATTGCGGCACCTTTATTTAAAAAATTATAGACCATTTGTGCTGTTACTTCTTGGGGGTAAGGATTTACTTCTCCCTTTTTAGCAATCCCATGATCCCCTGCAAAGACTGCAATGGTTGGGTTTTTTAAAATAGGCCGATCTGTACCTTGAATTAACCCTATCTGCAAAGCGATCTTTTCTAAAGTGCCAAGAGCACCAATAGGTTTGGTTTTTTGATCTATTTTTGATTGAAGTGCTTCTGCTAGATTTTTATTTGAAACAGATTTAATTTTAAAATCCATGTACGTTTGGTTAGTTATTGTTTTTGATTTCTACAGGTATTCCAGATATCATAAGTGTGGCCTTATCTGCATGTTTTGCAATATGTTGGTTCATCCAACCTTGTAGTTCTGTAAATTTTCTACCTACTTCTGTGGTGGCATGAACTCCCATACCAATTTCATTAGATATAATAATGATTGTGGCTTTTTTCTGTAAAAGTTTATAAAACTCTTCTTTAGCCAGTGCTAAAGATTCTTGTACATTATTTTGAGTATCTACAAAATAATTTGTCAGCCATAGAGTAACACAATCAATCACGACAACACTATTCTCTACAATTACTTTAGAGATTTCTTTTTCTTCTTCAATAGAAATCCAACGTTGGTCACGATCAGCAACATGCCTATCTATACGTTGCCGATGATTTTCGTCCCATATTCTAGATGTTGCCAAATAGTAAGGTGTGGGTGACAGTTGCAGGGCCAGATTCTGTGCATAACTACTTTTTCCAGATCGCTCTCCTCCTGTAATGTAATGTAACATTTGCTTTTTTTAAGAAAGCAAAGTTAATTGAATACATTATTTATTTGTTAAAGTAATCTCAATTTCCATAAAATATAATACATTCGCGCAGAATTTTGGTTCTTAACTCTTTGAATAAGAGTTAAGATTAAAAGGGAATCAGGAAAAATATACTGTAAACACTAAACTTGAATTTTTAATTCAATACTCTTAAAACTTGTATAGTAAATTAAAAGACCTGAGCTGTTCCCGCAACTGTAAGCTTAGCCAATTATAGTATTAATTGGTGTTTGTTATAATTCTTTAAACCACTGTATGCACTAATATATGTTAGTTAAACGGGAAGGTAAATAACAAAACGCAAGCCAGGAGACCTGCCTTAATTCGATAAGTCAAACTGTCGGGATAATAGTTTGGGTATGGGTAAACTGCATACTTTTTTCCGGTTATTGTAAAAAATAAGTATTTAAGTAATGAACAAAAAGATGTTTTTTGGAGCAGCATTTTTGATGCTGGGATCTTCGTATTTAACAGGGCAAGAGGCAACGTCTGAAGAGAAGGTTAATGAACTAGAAGAAGTGGTTATTTCTGATTCTAAATTTAATCTAAAACGAGAACAAAGTGGTAAAGTAATCACTAAAATTACTTCAAAAGAATTAGAACGAAGTCAAGGAGAGTCTGTAGCTACAGTACTTACAAGAACCGCAGGAGTATTTATTAATGGTAGCGGAGGTGCTGCCGGACAGAACTTAGGGGTTTATGTTCGAGGAGGAAGAAATCGTCAAGTTGTAATAAGAGTAGATGGCGTGACGGTTAGTGATCCTTCATCTTCTGCTGGAGATTTTGATTTAAGATTATTATCTGTAAATCAAATCAAAGAAATAGAAATCCTAAAAGGTGCATCCAGTACCCTTTATGGATCAGGAGCAGCGAGTGCAGTAATTAATATTACTACAAAAGGAGAGAGTAAAGAAAAGATTGCTGCAAGCTTTCAATCTACAATAGGGACTAATCAATCTCAAGATGATCAAGATTATGATATTAATGAGTTTGTTAATCTAGCTTCTATTAATGGAACTTTAGGAAAAGTAAGTTACTTAACTAGTTTTAGTAATCAATTTGCAGATGGATTGTCTACTGCAGAGGCAGAAGGAGCAGAGACCGATGCTTTTTCAAAATTTAATGTGTATGCAAAAGTTGGATATCAATGGAATACCAATTTCAAATTTCATTTTTTTGGAAACTTAGATCAATATACCAATGAATTTGATGCAGGAGCAGGCTTAGATGGAGATAATGAATTTGAGAGTAAACAATTAAGAGCAGGTTCTTTTTGGGAAATTAAATATCCTAATGGTAGTGTTACTTTTACAAATAGTATAGCAAAATTAGAAAGAGATCTTACACAATCAAGTTTTCCTTCAAAATATGAAGCAGATGTATTTACATTTGATATTTATAACAAATACAAAATTGATAATACATTTTATACGGTTATAGGGGCAAATGGTTCATATAGCGACTTTAATTTATTAAGTATTCCTTTCGGTACTTCAGATCTAGTTGAAACGATAAGTGATGATAATGCAGAGTTTGATATTATTGATCCTTATGCAAATTTTGTTTATGCATCTGATTTTGGACTAAATGTAAATGCAGGAGCTAGACTTAATATCCATAGTGTATATGGTAGTCAATTAGTGTATAATCTTAATCCATCTTATGTACATACATTTGGAAGTAATTATATCAAAGGATTGGCTTCATATAGTTCTGCTTATATAACGCCTTCTTTGTTTCAATTATATGATACAGCATTTGGTAGCGGGAATGTAGACCTTGAGCCTGAAGAAAGCAGAACGTTAGAAGTAGGAGTAGAACTATCTCATGCAAAAAGAGCATTGGTAAGTCTTGTGTATTTTAATCGTACTTCGGAGAATTTTATCACTTTTGACCCAAATACATTTGTAAATTTAAACTCAGTCAATGATATAAAGGTAGATGGTGTAGAATTAGAATTATCAGCTACAGTTTTAGATGACAAGTTGTTTATAAAGAGTAATTATACCTATACAAATATTGGTAAGTTAGATGATAACATTAGAATTCCTGAGCATATGGTTAATGCAAATATAGGGTACCAATTAAACGACAAGACCTATACCTCTTTAAATTACCAATACAATACCGAGCGATCAGATAATGATTTTTCTAACCCAGACCCTATTACTTTTGCCCCAGCACAAGTGACTCTGGATAATTTCGGATTATTAGATTTTTATATTAATCATAAATTGATGGATAATTTAACCGTATTTGCGGCATTGAATAATATAACGAATGAAGAATATCAAGAAGTTTTTGGATTTAGTACAAGAGGAAGAAATGCAAAATTAGGATTTAATCTTACTTTTTAACGATAAGAATTAAGTATAAAAAAAGTCCTGAGTTTTGCTCAGGACTTTTTTGTATTTAAAAATTGAAGTTTATTCTTTCTCTTCAAAAGTAGAGAAAGGAATATTGTCAATATACATTTTTTGATATGCTGGAGATAATGATTGTGTCTCCCAATTAAGCATTTTAAGCGGATCAGCACTTTTGTTTAATGCAGCAGCAGGTATTGTACCATCTACAATAAAATCCAAAGCAGCTTTTAATAATGGCTCTTCAACTTCTCCAAGAGTTCCTAAATTAAGAACCCTCTCTGTGAAAGGTACATCGGGTGTTAGTCCATTCACAAAATCAGAAACATCATTTGCATTTGCCGATTTTAATATTAGTGGTTGGATAGCATAGGTATGTGCTGTACTTACACCATCTTTACTCAAAAGACTAGGAGAATCATAAAGTGTAACTGAAGCTTGAAATTTACCTGTCGTAGTATCTCCAATCTGTACAACATCAATATAAGGTTCAAGGCCATTAATTACTAATTCACTAGCAGATGCGGTACCATCGGCTGTTAGTACATGTAATTTTGTTAGACCTAAACTATTTATGGGAGTGTCACTTAATGTTTTGTCGACAAATCTATTAATAAGATCTTCAGGATCACCAGCCTCAAATTGAGCTTGTAATTCAGAGTTAAAGATTCGCTTAGAAAAGACTTTATCAGCAAACTGTCCAGTAACTAAACTTGATAAAAGTACTGCACTAGATACTCGTCCACCTCCATTATATCTAAGATCAAGAATTAAGTCTGTAATACCATCTGCTTTAAATTGCGCAAATGCAGTATTAAGTTGCTCATCAAAATTAGCTACAAATGAATTATACATCATATAGCCAATTTTTTGACCCTTATAATCTAAGGTTTTAGATATTAATATTGGGTTTTCTGTATATTCTACTTTATTTAAATCAACAGTTGTTCCTGTAGGAACAAAGTTTGTTCCATTAAAAGTTGCTAAACTTAGATTATATGAATCTTTTCCGAAAGCGGCATTAAAATCTGTACTTCTAGTCATTTTAACACCGTCAATAGCATTAAAAATATCCCCTCTTTTAAGGCCTTTAGCTTCAGCATCGGTTCCTGGTAGAACATAACGTACAAAACCAATTACATCATCAGAAGTATCTGAAACGAGACTTAACCTAAAATTTAGTCCATTACTTTTAGAGACACCACTAAACGATTGCTCAAGAGCTATATAATCATCTACTATAAAACTAAACCTATCTCGTGGGTTTGTAGATTTCAAACCTTCATACACTTCTTCGGGTGAAGAAAATGTACTTAAGAATTGAAACAATTCTTGATCTGTAGTAAACCTATTATTAGCCAAATCATTTACACTTTCTTTATATAGATAATAAGCATTCATACCACGCCATATAAAAGCGTCTAATCCTTGATCTGGGTTATTTATTTCTTGTTCATTACCACCTCCTGGGGTGCTGTCATCATCACTAGAACAAGAGACGAGAAATAAAAATGTGAATACTAGTACTGCGGCTCTAAATATTTCCTTTTTCATTGAGTTATGTTAAAATGTGTTACTTTTTTAAGCTAAAATACTCTTTTTTTGAGTATTCTTAGAATTTTAAGAACTACAACAATAATTATACCAGTATAATACTTATTTGTACATAAGTTCGTAATCAGGGTTTAACATATTACTATTACCCAAACTTTCTAGTTGCTCTGTGAAATACGCTTTTGCATTTCTGGTACCAGAAATATTATCTATTGCGGCTTTTAAAAGAGGTTCGTTAGGATCGCCAAGAATGCCTAGATTAGAAAAATCTTCTGCAATTTCTATTTCAGGTGTAAACCCGCTGAAGTAATCTGTGAAACCTACAGAATTAATAGACCTAAGTACCAATGGTTGCATCGCATACCTATGCCCAATATTTGCTCCTAATCGCCTAAAATTTGGAGAATCATATATAGTTATTGAAGCTTGAAATTTTCCTCTAGAAGTTGATCCTACTTGGATAACATTGATATAAGGGTCTAATCCATTTATAACAAGTTCACTAGCAGAGGCAGAACCCCTAGTGGTCAAAATATATACCCTAGATAACCCTAAACTGCTAATATCCTCACCATTTCTAATTCGATTATCAAAAAGATTGGTACTTCCACGTTCACCATTTAAGTCTGCGTTCCACTCTTCTGTAGAAAAAACTTGACCATTAAACTGTCCTGTAATCATACTTGATAAATCAATAGCAGAAGTTACAGAACCCCCACCATTATATCTTAGGTCTAAGATTAAATCTGTTACATTATCTGCTTTGAGTTGTGTAAAAGCAGCATTCAATTGAGAATCAAAATCGGCTGTAAAGCCGTTATACATTAAATACCCTACAGGGTTGCCACCAACATCAATAGTTTTTGTAATAAAAACAGGGTTTTCGGTATACTGCACTTTTGTAAGAGAGATTGTATTGGTAGTTGGTGTGACTGTAGTGCCATCAAAAGTAGCTAATCCAATTGTATAGTTATCAGGAGCTATTAGTTGTCTAAAGTTTTGTCGAGTGATCTGTGTACCATCAATAGTATTAAAAACATCTCCTCTTTTGACTCCTTTATCCTCTGCATCAGTATTAGGAAGAACATAACGCACATATCCAAAAACATTAGTATCATCATTTGGATAGCCCACTAGACCAAATTCCATTCCGTTATTTCGCGTAATTCCATCAAAAGATTGTTCTAGAGCAATATAATCACTTACTAAAAAACTAAATTCATCTACATCAGATTGCAATGCATCAAAAATAGCTTCAGGCGAATTAAACCCATCTAAGAATGTAGTGAAAGCTTGATCAGAAGAAAAACGATTATTTGCTAAATCAGGAACATCGGCTTTGTATAAATAAAAATTATTCATACCTCTCCATATAAAACTATTAATTTCGGTAGTGCTTGATATTCTTAGTACATCATCATTATCATTAAAGCATCCAGAAAGGAAACTACTACACAGAAACAATATTGTAAAGGACTTGAGGTATTTCATAATGACTTCTCTTAACTATATAGCGCTAAAAGTAACTACTTTATTATTATTTTAAAAAAGATTGTAACAAATTATATGTATAGTCGTCTCCCTAGTATAAAGCTGACAAAGTTTTAATGCAACCAACCAAAAAATGAAAGAAAGAGTATTTATAACATTAACTAATGGATTTAAGGACAAACTATTTAGGTTGGCTAAGCGTTTATTGGTTAGTAATGAAGAGGCTGAAGATGCAACACAAGAAGTATTGCTAAAGCTATGGAAAAATAAAAAGAAGATAGAAGAGTATAAGAATGTAGAAGCCTTTGCTATGACGATGACTAAAAATTACTGTTATGATAAGCTTAAAGCAAAAGAAACTGGAAATCTAAAAATTGTACATAGTAATTATAAGGATGAAAGACCTTCGTTACAAAGACAAGTAGAAGCTAAGGATAGTTTAGATTGGGTTGGTAAAATTATGAATGATCTGCCAGAACAACAACGAATGATTATCCAGCTTAGAGATATAGAACAATATGATAATGCCGAGATTGCAGATATGCTTGGCCTAAATGAAACAGCCGTTCGAGTAGCATTATCAAGAGGAAGAAAAAAAATTAGAGAAGAATTATTAAAAAAACACAATTATGGAGTTGTCTAACATAGAAAAATTACTCGAAAAGTATTTTGAGGGTGAAACGACCATTTCTGAAGAAAAAGAATTAAAGGTTTATTTTACCAGAGAAACTGTGCCGTCACACCTCGAGAGATATAGAGATTTGTTTCAGTATTTTTCTGAAGAAAGCACCATAACTGCTACTAGGGATCTAAAACTAAAAACTCGTAACAGACCTAAGTTTGCTTGGGTTGGCATGGCGGCATCTATCGCTTTGATTACAGGCTTGTTTTTAACAAGAACTAATCCGCCTCCTGAAAAAGTAGATACGTTTGAAGATCCAGAAATAGCATTGCAGGAAACCAAAAAGATCCTCAGTATGGTTTCTCAATATATGAATGAGGGTAAGCAGGGGTTAGTGTACCTGAAGGAATTTGAAAACACTAAAAGTAAATTTATAAAATAGAAACACAAACACAAACAACGATCTCGATTAACTTCGAGGTAATTTAAATTAAGAAATATGAAAAAGTTAGCAATTATTTTAGTACTGGCTGTATTACCATATGTGTCTAATGCACAAAGTTATTTTGATAAATATGAAAACATGAGTGACGTTACCTCTATGGTGATCACCAACAAAATGTTTAAACTATTAAGTAAAATTGATTTCGAAAGTTCTGATAAAGAAACTCAAGAATATCTAAACTTGGTAGAAAATATTAATAATATTAAAGTATTTATCACAGATAATAAAGAGATAAGTCAGAAAATGCAAGGAGACGTAGGAAACTACTTAAAAAGTTCTTCTTTAGACGAATTGATGCGTGTTAAAAGTGATGATGGCGAAAATATAAAATTTTATATAAAGCCAGGTAGTACCGATGACTATGTAAGTGAGTTATTTATGTATCTAGAAGGAAATGATAAAAAAGATGGTCCAGAATCTATCATATTAACCATAACAGGAAAAATAGATCTTAGACAAGTATCAAAATTGGCAGATGATCTTAATATCCCAGGTGGAAAAGAATTAAAGAAGGTTAAAAAAGGAAATTAATCACTAGTATTTAAAAAACTACTATCATTTTAAACGAAGTCATTACTAACCGGCTTCGTTTAAAGTAGTAGTAGATTATAGTAACATCAATCAAAAACGATCAACCAGCCTTATCTAATTAAGGCAAAAAACCAAAAGAATGAAAAATGTATTTAAAACTTTAGGACTTGTAGGTTTATTAGCTTTTGCAAGTTGTAATAGCGATCAAACATTACAAGAATATTTTGTTAATCATCAAGACGATAATGATTTTATAGCAGTAGATGTTCCTACAAGCCTATTAGATAAAGATGAGATAGAACTAAGTGCAGATGAAAAGGAGACGTTAGAAAGTATTAAGAAAGTAAATTTTTTAGCATTGAAACTTAATGACGATTTAAGAGGTAAGTTTGATAAAGAAACTGCTGCTATTGGTAAAATATTAAGCTCAGACAAGTATGAGACGTTAATGAAATTTGGTTCTAACGGGACTAAAGTAGAATTAAAGTTTCAAGGAGACGAAGATAAAATTGATGAGGTAATCGTATTTGCTAACGATCAGGAAAAAGGACTAGCACTAATACGAGTTTTAGGAGATAATATGAAACCTGCAAATATTGCAAAACTAGCAAAGTCTATGGAAAAAATGGATCTAAGTGCTTTTAAGCAAATTGCAGAAACTATAGATATAGATTAAATAGATGGTTATAGTTAAACATAAAAAAGCCTCTACTAAATTTTAGTAGAGGCTTTTTTAATGTTTTTATGTCTCACAGATTAAATCCCTGTATAATTAGAAGGATTTATCTGTTTTAGTTCTGCTTTGATCTCGTTAGAAACCTCTAAAGTTTCTATAAAATCAGCGATAGATTTCTCGTTAATAGCTTCATTGGTTCTGGTTAACCCTTTTAATGCTTCATAAGGGTTAGGGTAGGCTTCTCTCCTTAAAATAGTTTGTATTGCTTCGGCAACTACCGCCCAATTATTTTCTAAATCTTGTGCAAACTTGCTTTCGTTTAATAACAATTTGTTTAAGCCTTTTAATGTAGCTTGAAATGCAATGATAGTATGTCCAAAAGGTACTCCAACATTTCTAAGTACAGTACTGTCTGTTAAATCACGCTGCAATCTACTTACAGGTAGTTTGGCAGCAAGGTGCTCAAAAATAGCATTTGCAATACCTATATTACCTTCACTATTTTCAAAATCAATAGGATTCACTTTATGCGGCATTGCCGATGAACCTACTTCGCCTTTTTTAATTTTCTGCTTAAAATAATCCATAGATACATACGTCCAAATATCACGATCTAGATCAAGTATGATGGTGTTAATGCGCTTTAAGCCATCAAATAAGGCAGCCATATGATCATAGTGCTCAATCTGTGTAGTAGGAAAAGAGTGATGTAAACCTAATTTTTCTTGAACAAAACGAGTTCCAAAAGCTTTCCAATCGATATTTGGATATGCAACTTTATGTGCATTGTAGTTTCCTGTTGCACCACCAAATTTTGCAGCGCTAGGGATATCATTTAATAAATCAAATTGTGCTTCTAGTCTGGTAACATATACTTGTATCTCTTTACCTAATCTAGTTGGAGAAGCTGGTTGACCATGTGTACGGGCAAGCATTGGGATATTAGACCATTCTTTGACCAGAGTGGTTAATTTATCTTTTAATTCTAAATATTGTGGAATGTAAACATCACCTATAGCTTCTTTAATACTTAAAGGTATAGCAGTGTTGTTAATATCCTGAGAGGTTAGACCAAAATGAATAAACTCTTTATATGCTTGCAACCCTAAAAGGTCAAACTTTTCTTTGATAAAATATTCAACAGCTTTTACATCGTGATTGGTTACTTTTTCAATATCTTTTATAGCCTGAGCGTCATTTGTAGAAAAATCTGAATAGATGGCTCTTAATTTTTCAAAAACAGCATTGTCAACACCTTGCAGTTGGGGTAATGGCAATTCGCAAAGCGCAATAAAATATTCGATTTCTACTAAAACACGATACTTGATTAAAGCTTCTTCGCTAAAATATGCACTTAAAGATTGAGTTTTTGATGCATAGCGTCCATCAATTGGTGAGATGGCTTGCAAAGGAAATGATGACATAATTTTTTGTTTTTTTGAAAGGGGCAAAGATAATTTAATTAATTACCAATTACGAAGGACTCGTAATGATTTTTTGATGAAATTAGATGCCTATGTCTTGAATATGAATCAAGTCAATAAAATTAATCTAGAAGATAAAAGAACTCATTAAATCTAATATAGTCAAAACTACAACTTTTTTAAAATCATTCTTGATCGTGCTTTATAAGCGGCACTGCCTTCATTGTAGTTATTTTCTAAAGTAACTTTAAGCTCAGGATGTACCCAATCAAATTCTGTACCTAGCAAATACAGTGATGTTATAGAATATGCTTTGGGAGCTACTTTCTGATCTGTGATTAACCAATCAAAACAAATTTCAGTAATGTTTTCTCTATGTTGCCGAGATAATGCTTTTCTAACCGCTATTGATTTGTCTTTATAATATGCAATACATAAATATTCGAATATTTTGGCCATTGGGCGTACTGCAGGATGTTGATATACCGATGGTACAATGGTAATAAGTTTATCTAGGTAGGGTAGAATAACGTTTAAATTCTTTTTTGATAAAAATTCTAAACCCCAAGATGCTCTGCACGAGATTTCATGATTGACTTCTGCACAAATCTCTAAAAGTTCAGGTAGTAATTCTGGAGAATCAAGAATTAAATTTGCAAAGTAATTTCTTTTTTCACGAGAATGATTAACGGTATCCAGTACATCTTTTAATACGATCATTATAATTTGATAGTTGTTCAAATCAAAATTAGAAAATAATATTTAAGTGTTAAAATCGTTATCACTTGTATAACACACAATTATCTAAATTGATTTTTGTTATGAATGAATCTTAATGTTTTGTTTCAATTCAAAGAAAAAAAATAAGAGATGTTCATTACTAAAGGGAATACGTCATGTTTAAAAATTTACTTTTTTTATTAGTATTAGTACTGGTTATTTCACAATTTTTAAGACCAGATAAAAATGAATCCAGTTATTTAAGTATTACTAATTTTGAAGAAAGTGTGGGGGTTACAGGTGAGGTTAAAACAATTTTAGAAAATAATTGTTATGATTGTCACAGTACATTTACCAGATATCCTTGGTATATGCAAGTAAGTCCTATCTCGCATTGGATGGCCTATCAAATTGAAGAAGGTAAAGAACATTTTAATATCTCTGATTGGGAATCATATACTATAAAACAAAAAGATCACAAACTAGAAGAGTTTATAGAAGAGCTGGAGAAAAAAGAAATGCCACTTAAACCATATACATGGGTACATGGGGAACTCTCTTCATCAGACTCAGAAGTATTGATCAATTGGGCTAAAAAGACTAGAGAAAAATTAACAGATACGATAACTCCCAAAATTACAGATACCCTCGCACAAGAATCTTTACAACTAAATAAAGATACGATACAGTAATATTACAAATTTGGATTACTTCATTAATTCAGTTACCACTTTTTGTACTCCGGTTGTTGCTTTTTCTGACAAAACAGTCAGGCGTTCGTTTGCAGATATAGAGGGTTTGGGATCTATAAAGTAGATAGGTGTGTTGTTGGGTGCATATTGAACCAGTCCTGCAGCAGGGTATACTTGCATAGACGTCCCAATGATCATAATAAAATCAGCTTGTTCTGTTATTGCAATAGCCTTATCCATCATAGGTACATCTTCGCCAAACCATACAATATGAGGTCTTAATTGTGAATTGTGTTCACAAAGATCTCCTGTGTTTAAATCTTCTTTCCAATCTAAAACAAGTTGCTCGTCAAATTGACTACGTACTTTAAGTAGTTCACCATGAAGATGAATAATTGAAGAACTTCCTGCTCTTTCATGAAGATCATCTACATTTTGTGTAATAATAGTGACATCATATTGTTGTTCGAGAGTAACAAGATCAAAATGTGCTTTATTAGGAACCACGGTTTGTAGTTGTCTTCGTCTTTTGTTATAAAAATCTAATACTAAATCTTGATCATTTCTCCAACCAATAGGAGAAGCTACCTCCATAATGTCATGACCTTCCCAAAGCCCATTTGCGTCTCTAAAAGTGTTGATGCCGCTTTCGGCACTTATTCCTGCTCCAGTAAGTACTACAATCTTTTTCATAAGGTAAAATTAAGGCAAAACAGAGTCTCTTCACAAGATTTGCTACAAATATATTTTAAGACTTTAATGCTAAATAGTATTAATAAGATGGTGTTTTTTAGTTTTTGGTAATCATTTAAGATGTATTATTCACGCATTTAGTAGTGCAAAGACTTAAACTTTTATTAAAATTTTAAAAAATAGTGGTTGAGGGGTGTCTTATTTAATGAAATTTTAATAGTTGTTTAATAAGTCAAGGTGGATTTTAAACTACTTTTGGCCGGTTTTTGGTAATATAATTATGGGTTCTGTAATTTTTCTATAAAAACATATACTATAATTCTGCTTTTGTCGTTTAAGGATGGCTGTATTTTTGTTTCGATTAAATGTAGCTATTGATCGATAAAGAACAGTCTGTGAAGCCTTGCTATCAAAGGCTCTCCATAAAAATGTTACGGTAAAACCGTATTTAAAAAAGAGTTAAAAATCCTATCTTGTAAGAACAATAATTTGATGTTCATTAACCGACACTAATATTTTAATTTTTACCCTATGAAATATCCTTATGTAATTATTGACAATGATCAAAAGATTGCAGATTCCATTCAAATAGCATTAGATGAACAGACAGATTATATTTGTACGGGAATTGCAAAGGATGAGCAAGAAGCATTAGATCTTATTTTAGAAAGAAAGCCAAGATTAGTGTTTTTAGAACCAGAAGTTCCAGGAACACATTGTGCTAAAACACAATACACGTTAATGACCGAATTAACAAAGTATATGACACAACTGCCAGAGTTTATTGTGATCACTAAAACATCAGATTATGCTATAGAAGGGATACGCAATAGAATTTTAGATTATATACTAAAACCAATGAGCAAAAGCCAGATAAACCGAACGTTGTTAAGGTTTGAGAAGGATTTTGATAAGGTAGAAGATAATACATTATGCTTTAAATCCTATGGGGATTATAGGTTTGTAGATGTAGAAGAGATATTATATTTAAAAGCAGATAATAATACTACAGATTTTATTATGAGTAACGGCAATAAGGTAGAAGCATTCAAAACCTTAAAGCATTTTCAAAATTTATTGCCAGATCATTTTGTAAGAATTCATAACAGTTATATTATAAATACCAACTATGTTTCTAGGATTCATTTTGGTAAAGCAAAATGTGCAATCAAGAACACAGACGATATGATTCCGTTTTCAAAATCATATAAGACTAATGTAGAAGAAATTAAAGATGCGCTATCTAAAAAAAGTTTGATACATATATAGTTTAACAAAGTATTATTTAAAAATTAACCGATAGATAACGTTATCTATCGGTTTTTTTTATTAAGCCTGTCATACTGTCTTCGAAGTCAGAAAAGACACTTTTTTCCTACAATAAAAAACCTGTATTTTTAAAATACGTCCAACCACCCGTATAATCGATCCAACCACACTTAATTGGGGGTCAATTACTAAACACACCTTAATATATTGGGCGCGCGCGAGGTTTAGGTCTACATTTGTAGTGTACAAACAGAGAAACACACTATCAAAATTGCATAATGAGTCTCTAGTACAAATTTTCGCAAGCGCAGCGAAAAACCCCAAAGTAAAAGTAAAAGTTAAACTAAATAAACAAACAATTACCCCAACTTAAGACAATAGTCTTAAGGAGTAAACAAACTAATAAAAGAAACAGTTATGAAAACTATAAAGACATTATTCGCAATAGTAATATTAAGTACATTTTTTATCGCTTGTGAGGCGGATGCAACAAATGATGAGATAGGAATTGAGGATTTAGATATTCTCTCAAATGAAGACGAAGAAGGAAATGGGGTTGAGCCACCGAACGTTATAAAAAACAATAATAACTCTGCAGTTGAAGATGAGGAAGGAAATGGAGTTGAGCCTCCAAGTGCTGTGAAAAATAATAATAAGTTCTCAACAGAAGATGAAGAAGGTAATGGAGTTGAGCCGCCTAGTACTGTAAATAATAAGTTCTCAACAGAAGATGAAGAAGGTAATGGAGTTGAGCCACCATCAGGAAAGAAGAAATAATAAGAAGATACGATATAAAATTTAAAATTTAAAATATATGAAAACTGTAAAAGCATTATTTGTTATATTGGTTTTAACTACAATTTTTTTGGGATGTGAAGCGGATGAGTTGAATGATGAAACGGCAATTGAAATAGAAGACGTAATGGGTGAAGATGAGGAAGGAAATGGAGTGGAACCACCTTCACCAAGATAGATTATATTGTCAAAAGACAAGATTAATAATTTTTGAAAAAAGTTCTAATATAATTAGAGCTTTTTTATTTTGTATAAAATGATTATTTTAGAATAAAAAATAGATGATTAGAGTCTTGCTTAAACAAGTTCCATTATTATTATTATTATTATTATTTATTGGTTGTACTAATTCAGGTAAAACAATAGAAGATAAGGAAGTGAAGTTAAATTTAATTCGTTCTTATATTGAAAATGCCAAAAATTCACAGAACTCTATCCAAGAAAGAAAAAACAATTTGGAGAAAGCTTATAATATTTGCTCTACACTTCAAGACAATTCTTTTAAGGTAGAATATATTCAAGAAGTTTCATTTGCATATTATAAATTAGGTGATAATGATAACTATAGGAGTATGAATGAAAAGGCGTTGAAATTATCAACCTCAATAAATGATTCAATAAATATGGCTGAATCTTTTGCGTATATTGGTATTTATTACAAAAGACGTTCACAACTTGACATAAATATTGCTTATAAAAATTTCTATGAGGCTGAAAAAATATATTCTTCTTTGAGTGAACGCAAGCATCTTCCAGAAAATTATGCATTTGATAGAGGTAAAGTTTTGATTGATCTAGCTTTAATACAAAGAAAAATTAAAAATTATAGTGAAAGTGAATCATTGACAATTAAAGCAATTGAAAATTTTGTTTTGGCAGATAATAATCAATATTTACCACTTTGTTATACAAATCTAGGGATTTTATCAAAGTATCTAGAACGTTATGAAATAGCTATTGATTATCATTTTAAAGCTATAGAATATGCTAAGGGAACGGCGGAAGAAATTCCTAGAACACTAACTTCATATAATAATATTGGTACTATATATAAATCTCAAAAAAACTATGTTAAGGCAAAAGAATATTATAATAAAGCACTTTTGTATGAAGATTTTTTGATTCAATCACCAAGACGAAAAGCTAGACTAATAGATAATTTAGCATATGTGAATTTTTTATCTAATGATTTAGATGAAATCCCTAATTTATTTTTTAAAGCATTAAAAATTAGGGATAGTATAAATGATAAATTTGGTATTGCAACAAATACTTTGCATTTAGCGGAATATTATCATTTTTTAAATAATGATAGTGTTTCTAGAATTTATGCAGAACGTTCAAGAGATGTCTCATTGGAATTGCAAAATAATAATGAAGAATTGTTAAAATCATATCAATTACTATCTAAGGTTACTAATAGTGTTGAAGGTTTAGAATATGCGAATCGATATATAAAGTTAAATGATAGTCTTGTGAAAGAAGAACGATTAGTTCGAGATAAATTTGCTAGAGTAAAATTCGAAACAGATGAAATTGCGGAGGCGAACCAACAAATCAGTAAAGAAAATCAAATCCTGATTATTGCCATATTAGGATTAACGGCTTTGTTTTTATTGGGATATATCATATTTAGACAACAACAAAGCAATAAAGAACTATTGTTTGCCCAAACACAACAAGAAGCAAATCAAGAAATTTATCGATTACTACTTAATCAACAAATAAAATTAGAAGAGGGTAGGCAGTTAGAGCAACAGCGTATGTCTGAGGAGTTGCATGATGGGGTATTGGGCCGATTATTTGGAGTACGGTTAAGTCTAGATGGTATTAATCAACGTGCCAATGACGGTTTTACAGAAGCCAGAAATAAATATATAGACGAACTTAAATCTATAGAAAAAGAAATACGACTAATCTCTCATGATCTAGGGGCAGAAACTTTGCCGTCTGATGTGGCATATATTGATGCCGTCGAAGATTTGATCAAAGACCTTTGTGCAATACATAAGATTGATTTTGAGTTTAATAACGATGAAGATATCGATTGGGAAGAAATCGACGATCAGAAAAAAGTAAACTTTTTTAGAATTTTACAAGAATCAATGCAGAATATTTTTAAGCATGCCAATGCAGAAAATATAAAAATTGATTTCGATTATTTAGAAGATAAAATAAATCTTACTATCTTGGATGATGGAATCGGATTTAAAAGTACTAAGGTTAAAAAAGGGATTGGTTTAAAAAATATTACATCAAGAGTCAGTCAGATGAGCGGTGTGGTGCAGTTTTTGAGTGAAAAAGACGAGGGTACTAAAGTAGCCGTAAGTGTACCAGTTTAAACTAACAATCTAATTATAATAGTAGGATCATACTATTTTTCTTTTGTAAAAGTTATATACGTTGAGTCTACTGTTTTTTTTAGGTAAAAAAACAACAAATTTTAAAATGAAGAAAAAGCTAAAAGTTCTTATGATTGATGATCATCCAATGATTATCGAAGGGTATAAGAATACCTTATTAGGTGAAAACCAAAATGAATATCAAATCAAGATAGACATTGCCTCTAACTGTGATGATGCCTATGCAAACATTGTCAAATCTTCAGAAACGATTCCTTATGATATGCTTTTTGTGGATATCAAATTGCCACCATCTTCTGATGGTACAATAACTTCTGGAGAAGATTTAGCAAAGCATGCAAAAGAACTGCTACCTAAATCAAAAGTGATCATTTTAACCATGCATAGAGAAGATCACAGAATACATAATATTCTTAAAAATATTAATCCTGCAGGTTTTTTAATTAAGAGTGATCTTACATCTAGTGAATTGCTATTGGCTTTTAATAACATTGTAAAAGGTAAAGCGTATTATAGTGCAACGGTTAATGACCACTTCAGAAAAATGATGACAAATAAGTTTTCATTAGATGAAAAAAATCTGAAGATTTTATATCACTTATCACGTGGTGTTAAAACTAAAAACTTACCAAATTATGTAAGTCTTTCATTAAGTGCTATAGAGAAAAGGAAGAATCAAATTAAAGAAATGTTCTCTATTGCAAAGGCAGATGATCAACAGCTTTTAGAAGAGGCAAGAAAACGTGGTTTTATATAATTTATACATTTTAATTATATAAAATTGTACAAAACAAAAGAGAGGCTATCATATGATAGCCTCTCTTTTGTTTGTAACATATTATTTAGATTTTAGTAGATATTGGTCTATAATCATTGTTTAATTTCTAAATACGATACGTTATAGTATAAAAATATGGTTATAACTTATAAATATTGAGGTTATGCCATGTTGTTAATTGAAGTATTATGTATAAATTTATAATGTTAACAAAAACATAATAGATTAGCGATACCCACTAATTGTTATTGTTACACAAAATTAAACACGATATTTTAGTGTTGTTATACATTATGTAGAAGCGGTTTAATTTTTAGATGTTGATCATTTTGATTTAAGTAGGTAGATCGTCAAAATCTGATTGTAATACTCTCGCGCCCTAGGAGATTATAATTGTAGTAACTTAAATTATTGAAAAACACATTGTTTATGAGCAAATATACGCTAGTATTTTCTGTGGAAAGGTTATTGTCGTTCATATCTTTTTCCACCTCTTATCTGGATAGTCGTAATTCGGATTTTTTACAATCTTTTTTTGTGTTACTATATAATAATACCATTCGAGTAAAATCAAATTAGGAGTAGGTTGTACCTGCTTTTGAAAATATAAGTTCACATTTTTTTAATTAAATATAAATTATATAATGAAAAATTAAAATCTAAAAGAATTACCTCATTGCCAATAAGGCATTCTCTTTAATCTAAAAAAAACAATCTCATAATTGTGAAATTTGTGGCGAGCCAGCAAGAAATGAGATTTGAATAACGATAAATTTTAAAAGTAAACCAATAACTATGAATTCATATTCTTTTTCGTCAAAAAGCATAAAACCACCTCCAACTTCTAAAAATAATAATCAGCAGTTAGATACCGATAATAATAAGGAACCTAAGAAGAGTAAAAATAAATATTACGTATTGTTAATGTTGATCATAGCCCTTTTTTTAGTAGGACTCTATTTGTGTATTGCTGGTCTGTTTTTGTATAGATCCTCTAACGACAATTTGGATACCTCATATAAGAGTAATCTCACGATGTCTAGTAAACAGTATTTAAATGTCTATGAGACTAAAATAGATTTGGGAACAAAAAAAAGAAAAGATTTTTTGGTTAAAATCAATAGGTCTTAATGCATAACAACTCATCGATATAAAATCGTAACCCATGGGGTGAAATGTGTTATAGATAGATATTTGAACATATACTATAGTAACTTTTTTACATTGTTATAGAATTTAAAAAAACTTTAAAAAAAGTATTTCAAAATACTAATAAATGTAGAACTGTAGGAGTATCTAGATAATATTAAAGGAAAGCGAATGAAAAAAATACACAAAATAATTGTTACTGGACTTTTAAGCATTGTGTGTACTATGGGGTATACCCAACAAGATGCTCAATATACGCAGTATATGTACAATACAATTAGTGTTAATCCCGCATATGCAGGAAGCCGTGGTGTCATGAGTATCATGGGGCTGCATAGGAGTCAATGGGTTGGTCTTGAAGGAGCTCCGCGTTCTCAAACCCTAACACTTAATACACCTATCGGAAATAACGAAAGAGTTGGTTTAGGGTTGTCTATTGTGAATGATGAAATTGGCCCCACAGATGAAACGTATTTTGATATTGATTTTTCGTATACAATTCCGACCTCAGAAACAGGAAGGTTAAGTTTTGGTTTAAAAGCAGGAGCACATTTACTGAATATAAATCTACAAGAGTTATCTCAATTTAATCAAAATGATGCACTTTTTGAGACGAATATAGACAACAAATTTTCTCCTCAAGTGGGTATAGGTGTGTATTATCATACAAATAGGTTTTACTTTGGATTAAGTGCGCCTAATTTGTTAGAGACCAATCATTTTGATGAAAGCACAACGGTTAGTGGTAGTGATGCTGTTAGTTTTCTGGCAGAAGAAAGAATAAACTATTACTTTATAGCAGGACATGTTTTTGATATAAGTAGCGATCTAAAATTTAAACCAGCAGTATTAAGTAAGGTTGTGTTTGGTGCACCGTTACAGGTTGATGTCTCAGCAAACTTTTTAATGTATGAACGATTAACTTTAGGTGTAGCATATCGTTGGAGTGCGGCAGTGACAGGACAACTAGGTTTTCAAATTTCAGACTCAATGATGATTGGATTGGCTTATGATCGAGAAACAACAGAATTAGGAAGATCTCAATTTAATGATGGAAGTTATGAAGTTATGTTAAGATTTGAGCTATTCAAAAAATATAATAGAATGCTAACTCCTCGTTTCTTTTAACGGGACAAGAGGTTAAAATTTTCATCTTATTCAGATTAAATATTAGTATAACCAGGAATCATTTACACATCAAAAAAATTAAAATGATTTTGGGTTTTGATTAAATGTAAATTGAATATATGACAGGTTGCAAAAAACATTTTTTAGTATTAGCACTAGGACTAGTAGTTTCTTGTATGCTTTATTCTCAAGAAAAAAGACTAGAAAAGGCAAATGAAAACTTTGATCGTTATGCATTTGTCGACGCTCGAAAAATATACCTTCAAGTAGCAGAAAAAGGGTATGAATCACCAGAACTTTTTAAAAAACTCGCAGATTCATATTATTTTAATGCACAATTAGAAGCTGCAGTGCCGTGGTATGAAAAGTTGATTAACAAAAACCCTGACGAAGTAGATTCAGAATATTTGTTTCGATATTCTCAATGTTTAAAAAGTATTGGGCAATATGAAAAAGCAGATACAGTAATGGAAAAATTTAATATCCTTACTGGTAATGATCAACGAGCTCAATTTTTTATGAATACTAGGGATTATTTAAAATTTATTGAGATGCAATCTGGTAAGTTTAATCTGTCAAAATTGGATATAAACTCTAAATTTTCTGATTATGCACCAAGTTTTAACAATAGAGGGCAATTAGTATTTGCCTCGTCTCGTGGTAATCGAACCGGAATATCTAAAACCATACATGAATGGAATGAGATGCCGTTTTTAGATTTGTTTTCATCTAATATTCTTGAAGCAAATGGTGTTCTTGAAGCTCCTAAAAAGATAAAGGGAAGAATTAATACTAAGTTTCATGAATCTTCTACAGTGTTTAGTAAAGACGGTCAGACAGTCTATTTTACACGCAATAATTATACAAAAAAGAGACTAGGTTCTAATGCAGCGGGAACTATATTATTAAAGATGTATCGAGCAACATTAAAGGATAATAAATGGACTGATATAGAGGAGTTACCATTTAATAGTGATGAATATTCGGTTGCTCATCCTGCATTAACTTTAGATGGTAAAAAATTATATTTTGCTAGTGATATGGCTGATAGTAAGGGGCTTTCTGATATTTATGTGGTTAATATTAATGAAGATGGTACTTTTGGAGTTCCTAAAAACCTCGGAGATAAAATTAATACAGAAGGAAGAGAAACTTTTCCATATATAAGCGATTCAGGAAGACTTTATTTTGCCAGTGACGGACATGTAGGTCTTGGGGGCTTAGATGTATTTGTTGCTGTGCCCGAAAATGCTAACGAATTTTCAGTTCCTTATAATGTAGGAAAACCAATTAATAGTAAAGAAGATGATTTTACATTTGTTCTTAATGAAGCTACAAAAATAGGGTATTTTGCGAGTAATCGTAATGGAGGAAAAGGAAATGACGATATCTATAGCTTTAAGCAGATAGGCGAGTTAATAACAGAATGTAGACAATACGTAAAAGGTGTAATTACCGATGCAGTAACAAAAGAGGTAATACCTAATACAGAAGTTATATTAATGGATGACGCTAATAATGAGTTACAACGTATAAAGAGTGATCAAAACGGAAAATATTCCTTTAATCTAGAATGTGCCACTAACTATATAGTTAGAGCAACAAAAGATGATTATAAACCTACCGAAGTGATTTTGACAACACACAACGTGTTAGAACATGAGCATAATTTAACCCTACAACTTAGTAAAGGTGGGTTAGCAGAAAAAGAAGTTAAACCTGGTGATGATTTAGCAAAACTATTAGAACTTGAGGTTATTTACTTTGATCTTGATAAATCTTTTATTAGACCTGATGCCGAAGTAGAATTACAAAAAATTATAGCGGCTTTAAAACAGTATCCTCAACTTAAAATCGATGTAAGATCTCACACCGATAGTAGAGCAGGAGATGATTATAATTTGTTGCTAAGTCAGCGACGTGCAAAAAGTACTATTCAATATATAATTGAAAAAGGAAATATTGATAAATCACGTATAACTGGCAGGGGCTATGGAGAATCAAGTCTTGTAAATAAATGCGAAAATAATGTGCCTTGTAGCGAAAGCGAACATCAACTTAATCGACGGAGTGAATTTATTAGTATAAAATAACGGTTTTAAAAAAGGACTGTATCCAACTCCTTATTACTTGTTTTTTAATAATTTTTGTAAGTTAACGTGTTTTTAACTTTCTGAAAAGATGGTTTTTATAACTTGAAATGATAAAAACAATAATAGTCATTTTATTACAACAAGAAATATTAAAATAATTTCAATTTAATCACTAGATAATTTTTACTAATGGAAAAAGCAGAAGAATGGTTTAATTACGGTATTGAACTTGCTAAAGAATTTGGGCCCAAATTGATTACCGCAATACTGATATTTATAATTGGTTCTTGGTTGATCAAAAAATTGATTAAAACGATAGGGGGAGTAATGTCTAAGAGTAAATATGACGAATCCTTGCAAAGATTTCTTTTAAATCTTATTTCATGGGCGTTAAAAATATTTCTCATCATAATAGTTATCTCTAGATTAGGAGTTGATGTGACTACATTTGCTGCTGTAATTGCTGCTGCAGGTTTGGCCGTAGGTTTAGCACTGCAAGGATCTTTATCAAATTTTGCGGGTGGAGTACTCATTATGATATTCAGACCTTATAAAATAGGTGATCTAATAGAAGCTCAAGGTGTACTGGGTGCAGTTAAAGAAATTGAGATTTTTACTACTAAATTAATCACTCCTGAAAATAAACTTGCAATAATACCCAATGGAACATTGGCTAATGGAAATATTATTAATTATACGACAGAAGGCAAGATGCGAGTAGATATTGTTATAGGTATAGGCTATGACGAGGATATTAAACAAGCAAAAGAAGTATTATTAGAAGTACTAACATCAAATGATAAAGTTCTTAAGGATCCCGCTCCGTCGATAAATGTATTAAATTTAGGAGAGAGTTCTGTGGATCTTGCCATAAGACCGTATTGTACCCCAGAAGATTATTGGGATGTTTATTTTGCAACTACAGAACATTGTAAGATTGCTTTAGATAAGGCGGGAATAGAAATTCCTTATCCTCACGCTGTAGAAATCCAGAAAGATGCTTAATAATACAAGTGAAGAACAATTTTGTATAAGTATATTGATATCACATTAATATACTAAATGTATAACTATAGGATTAGTAGGGTAGTGGACTTATTTTAAATTAATTAAGTGTATTATAATCTGAAAAAAATAACAATTCTAAAATTAAAAAGAAGTAAAATTCAACCATTATAGCAATAAATTAGCAAGATATAAGGAAGAAAAATCCTACATTTTTAGAATATTGCAAAACCAATGAAAATTATAATCTTTTTTATAAGTAGTTGTTTTTTAGACGTTTATTTGTTTTTGAAACGAATTTTTATTTTCTGAAATATGTTTAAAACTACCATGTTGATGGATTATTACATTTTTTTACGGTAAAACCATAGTAATTATGTGGTTGCAAAATATGATGATCTAACAAATTGTGATTATATTTAAGTATTGTTTTTAACTAAGAATATAAAGTCATAATTGATTAGAATATAAATAGTTTTTCCTCACCCCATTATTTGTATTCTTAATTGTAGATAATTTGAGTCATTTTTTATAAAATGATTATTGAATTGTAGGTTATAAGTTTTCAATAATTAATAACTTATAATATATGAAAGGTAAAGTACTTTATATTGTACTTAATCAGGGTAAAATAAAATATTAAAAAGCTTATTGTTACTTATTTTTAAGAATCAAAAGAGCTTTAAAAACAACCCCGCTATTTGTGAAACTTTGGCGAGCCAACAAAAGCAGGGTCTGAATAACGATTAATTTAAAAAAATTAACCATCATGTTTGGGATATTACTTATAGTGTATATAAGATGTCAATTATATTTTGATAAAATCTCTCTTTACTTTAAAGAAAACGATTTTAATTTCTATCACATTTTAATATATGTGAAATATAGGAATTCTTCCGCTTTTTTACGGTCGTGCCGTAAGTTTTTTAGCAATTTCTTAACAAGTTTTTTAATCAGTCCGTTATCGATAATATTTCGTCGTATGGGTGTGATTGATCTTAACATGTTGATTAATAATTATGTAATGATGTTTTTAAGTTTTTACTTCAAAAATACGTTACCAAGCTATAGATCAAATTAATTTTTCTATAACATTATTAAACTAATAAGTTATTTGAAACTAGAATATGATTAACTAATAAAAAAAACAAATAAAAAAAATTAGTAGAACGTATATAAAGAAGCATTTTGACGATGTGTTTACATTAAAACCTCCTGTTTTTAGGGGTAATTTCAGGAGGTTTTTAAACTACTAATTCATTAAAATATACAGCTGTTTTTCTTTTTAGAAAAAGGCTATAAAGAAGCATTTTGACGATGTGTTTACTTTAAACCTCCCGGCGTTAGGGGTAATTTCGGGGGGTTTTACTTAAAAAGAATGAAAATAAGAAAATATACGGCCGTTTTCTTTTTAGAAAAAGGCTATAAAGAAGCATTTTGACGATGTGTTTACTTTAGACCTCCCGGTGTTAGGGGTAATTTCGGGGGGTTTTTTTTAAAACTAGTGTCAAATGTCATTTATTTACAACTATAGTAGATGACATAAAATTATCTTTTGAGTGTTTTTTTTAATTCAATGTAGATTTAGGTAAAACTGCCTGTTTTTCGGGCAGTTTTTTATTTACCTAATATATAAGACTTGTAACTTAAAATTTCCCATAACTTAGGTTTATTGAAATAGTAGCTATTTGTTTATTTTAGCACTATGACAGATTTAAAACTTCTTGAATATTTAGAATCATTTTTAACACCACGTAGACTTGGATTGTATAGTAAAGTATTAAATAAGCGTACAAACCATTTTACAGTGGCTGTAGAAGATGTTTACCAATTGCATAACACTAGTGCGGTTATTCGTAGTTGCGATGTTTTTGGAATCCAAAACATTCATGTGATAGAGGAGATTAATGTTAAGAGAATTGATAGAGAAATTGCTATGGGTGCTCAAAAATGGGTAGATATTAACAGATATCCAACTACAAAAGAATGCCTTAAAACTTTAAAGGATAAAGGGTATCAGGTGGTCGCAACAACTCCGCATGATGACTCTGTAGTGCTTTCAGAATTTGATATCACAAAGCCATCTGTTTTTTTCTTTGGAAGAGAATTACAAGGACTTAGTGATGCGGTACTTGAAGCTGCAGATGTCAAACTTCATATACCAATGGTTGGTTTTACCGAAAGCCTTAATATTTCTGTTTCTGCTGCTATTGTGCTTCAACATGTGACATCTTTATTAAGAAAATCAGAAATCAATTGGCAATTGTCTGATGCAGAAAAATTACAAAAGCGTATGGAATGGACTAAGAAAATTATCAAAAGTCATGAGCAAATTATAGCTAGATATCATGAAGAAAATTCATGAAATTTCAGGTTTAAATAACTTATAGTATTTAGTAGTTGGTTAATATGTATTTATGATATAAAAATATTCAGTAAATTGTTTTTGTCTAATCTTTAAAACATAATCAAATGGTTGCATGGTTTGAAATTCCTGTTATGGATATGAATAGAGCTAAAAGTTTTTATGAGAAAGTTTTTGATATAGAAATTGGGTTACATAAAATGGAAGGTATTCAAATGGGGTGGTTTCCGAATAAAAATGAAGCAGGAGTAGCTACAGGTTCTTTAATCTATGCTGGCGATCACTATAAACCAAGTACTGATGGGGTCTTAATTTATTTTTCTTGTGAAGATGTAGCAAACGAAATAGGAAAGGTTACAGAGGCTGGAGGAAAAGTAATATCAGAAAAGGAACTTATTTCTGAAGAACATGGTTATATGGCTTATTTTATAGATTCTGAAGGTAACAGAATCGCATTGCACTCCTCAAAATAACACTTGTTTATTTTCTGTCTAAAATTTTGTACTCCTCATAACATTCGCTAATCGCATCTAAAATTTGTAGATCATTGGCAAATTTAATGAAGTCTACAGAGTAGTTACAATTTCTTAGGATTTCATCTATATCCAAACGTTCTACTTGTAATAGGGCCATAAGGGTCTCACGATCGAACTTAGTTTCAAGAAGATTTCTTATTTCATCATCTTTTTTCATTTTCCTAAGTTTTCTAAGTTCCTTAGACCTTTTACTGAATATATTATATAAAAAATCGGCAGGATTAAATATTGCACCCAATACCTTGTTTACCGCATTTGGCTGTTTACTACCACCTTCATATCCAGAATTTAGACCAGAAATACTATATCTGTAATTGTTATATATAGGTATTCTTTTGGCGTCTATTTCTAGATAACCGGTTAATTGAACATCCGCAACAACGACTTCTTCAAGAGCGATACCTAACTCTGTCATTTTGATTTTTACATCACCAAATTTAATCCAGTCGTTAGTAACTCTAACACGCAAAGGTTTGTAGCCTATATAAGAGAAATATAATGTATCATTTACTTTAGCTGGAATAGAAAAATCTCCATCATTGTTAGTTATAGTACCAATAACTTGACTTAAGTTAACGATGTGTACATTTTCAAGTTTCTTGTCAGTAGAGGCATTTAATACTTTTCCTGACACATTTCCAGATGTATCTTCCTGGGCATAAAAACTTATGCTGCTAATAACTAATATGTAAAATAATATTTTTCTCATATAATATAGGACGTTCAATTACATATAAGATAACATAAAAATCACGCCAAAAATCATATTACTATGTTAATGTGATTAAATTTATCTTCGATCACTGCGTTTTCTTCTGTCTCTTCTTTGATTATCACCACTTTGACTATCACCACCAAAACGTTTTTTACCTTTTGGTTTAAAACCATCACTTCTTCGTTTTCCTTTGTAACCTCCACCATCATTATCTCTACGACGTCTTCCACCACGTCGACCAGAATCTTTAGAAACTTCTACATTTACTTTTCTGCCATCCATCTTGAAATCTTCAAAAATAGATAGAACAGTTTCTTGTTGTTCTGAACTTGTATTAAAGAAAGAGAAATTTTCTTTGACATCTACACGACTTAAAGCATCGCGACCTAACCCTAGAGTTTCTTTAAGAAAATCTTTAAGAGTCATCCAATCAAAACCATCTTTTTCTCCAACATTTATAAAATAACGTGTGCTTCCATCACCACTTCTAGATTCTCTATCTCTGTCATTAACAACATTTAAATCTCTAGACTTTTTATAGTAATTATGGAAACGAGAAAATTCTACAGAGAAGAACTTTTTTATTAACTCTTCTTTAGAAAACTCTTCTAAAACTTCATTTATAGAAGGAAGGTAACTATCAATTTCATGGTTTATTTCTGCTTTACCGATATCACTTGCAAGGTGAAATAGTTGCACTTGGCATATTTCTTCTCCACTTGGAATTTCTTTTTTCTCGAAACTCTTTTTTATAATACGTTCTACAGATTTGATTTTTCTAATTTCACTTTTAGAAACAATTACCATAGAAACACCGCTTTTACCAGCACGTCCAGTTCTTCCACTTCTATGAGTGTATGTTTCTATTTCGTCAGGTAATTGATAATTAATAACATGCGTTACATCATCAACATCAATTCCTCTTGCTGCAACATCTGTAGCAACTAACATTTGAATTTGACGATTTCTAAAACTTTTCATAACCAGATCTCGCTGATTCTGACTTAGATCACCATGAAGTGCTGCAGCATTATATCCATCTACAATAAGATTCTCGGCAACTTTTTGGGTATCGCGTTTCGTTCTACAAAACACAACAGAAAAGATGTCAGGATTTGCATCTGCAAGACGTTTTAAGGCAGCATAACGATCTCTAGAGTTAACTACATAATATTCGTGAGATACATTCTTAGATCCGGTATTTTTATGACCAACTGTAATTTCTACAGGATCATGCATAAAACGTTTAGCTATTGTAGATACTTCTCTGGGCATTGTGGCAGAAAATAACCAAGTACTTTTATCATCTGGGGTATGAGATAAAATAGCATTAATATCTTCATAAAATCCCATGTTAAGCATTTCATCTGCTTCATCAAGAATACAATAACCGATATTACTAATATCAACCAATTTACGATTGATCATATCTTGCATACGCCCAGGAGTAGCAACTACTATTTGGGCTCCACGTTTGATTTGTTTAGCCTGATCAGTAATACTAGCACCACCATAAATAGCTACAGTATTAAGTCCTGGAACAAATTTAGAGTAGTTTTTAAGTTCGTTTGTAATTTGTAAACAAAGTTCACGAGTAGGAGATAAAATCAATCCTTGTGTGATTCTGCTTTTACTATCTATTTTTTCAATTAATGGAAAACCAAAAGCAGCTGTTTTTCCTGTTCCGGTTTGCGCAAGAGCTACAATATCTGTATCTTGATCAAGTAAAATAGGAATTGCCTTTTCTTGCACCTCACTTGGGGTCTCAAACCCCATATCATTCACCGCCTTTATTATGGCTTCACCTAGGCCTAACTCTTCAAATTTGTTCATATAGCTAAAAATAAGCCGCAAAGGTACGGTTTATTATTTGTCTATTACAATAACGAGATACTTATTATAGTGTTGCATAATAAAAGTTTAGTTTCTTGTGTTGAGAAACAAAAAGATAGAGTGGTAGGGTTTAAATAGCGTGTTTTAGAATCAGATGTTATAAGTATATACTGTTTTATGCTTTTGCTTAACTAATAACCTTCGATAAGTTAAGAATACAAAATAAAACCTCTTTTTTAAATGTGAATTTTGATATTATTTAATGATTTCGATTTCAAAAAGTTTATCCCAATTTTTACCAGTCACAAATAGTTGTTTGGTTTCTGGTTTGTAAGCTATACCGTTTAAAACATCTAACTCTGGATGTTCTTTCACTTTTTTTCGTAATCCTGATAAATCAATAACAGCTTCTAAAGCTCCATTTTTAGGGTTAATAATTGCAATACCATCTTTTTGCCAAGTATTAGCGTATATTTTACCTTCAATCCATTCTAATTCATTAAACCTTGATTTTACACCTTTATTCGTTGTAACTTCAATGTATTCTTTTTCAGCTAGTGTTTGAGCGTCTAGAATCCATATTTTTTTTGTGCCATCGCTTTTGTAAATACGATTTCCATCATTACATAATCCCCATCCTTCTTTACTTTTGTTAAATGCAAAATCCCCAGTCTTTTTGAGAGTTGAAAGATCATAAATAAAACCTAGTTCTGATTGCCAGGTAAGTTGAAAAATTTTATCGTTTAAAATAGTGATACCTTCTGCAAAGTAAGAAGCATCGATATCTTTTTTCACCAATACTTCTCCTGTTTTATAGTTTACTTTTCTTAAAGATGAGACTCCTTTTTTTCCTGTACTTTCATATAATGTATCTCCAGAAAATTCTAATCCTTGTGTAAAAGCTTTTGGGTCGTGTGGATATTCGGCTATGATCTTGTACGTATATAGTTTTGGAGATTTATTATTAAGGAAAGTAAGTTTTTTGGTTATAGTATCGATCTTTCCTTTATAAAATACATGCGCTTTTAAAATATGAGTACCTAATTTTTCAGTATCAATTTCTTCAGTATAGGTAAATCCTTCTTTCGATTTTACTTTTTTGTCATTAAATAGATAGGTTACCGAGTCAATTTCTATGTTTTGGGCATTTTTTATAGACGCTTTTACAGTCTCGCCTAGTTTAAAAATGACTTGATTATTCTCTGTAAGAATAGAAAAATACTTTTTTTTCTTATTCTGATTACTTCCACAAGAAAAAAAGAATAAACTTAATATAATGACGACGAATGAGTTACGGATGTTCATTGTAATGGTTAAATTTTAGACCAAGATATTTATTTTAATTGGGTTTAAAAAATCATTGTTTTATCTATTAAAGATCGTATCTTTGCACCCGGCAAGTCCTACACAACTAGCTCCTGTTGAATCCTCCAGGGCGGGAACGCAGCAAAGGTAGACGGTTGTAGCGGTGTGATGTAGGTAGCTTGCCTTTTTTTGTGCCTTGTTGTTAACAAAAATAAATTTCATTTCTTCTTTATAGTTGTCAGTTTTTTAATCCTAGTTGTATATTTGTCACCATGAGTATAGACAAAAATTCTACTGTTGTTTTAATTACAGGTGGTTCTTCAGGAATAGGAAAATCAATAGGTACATATCTCGTAGATAAAGGATTTATTGTTTACGGCACAAGTCGTAACCCTTCTAGATATTCCGATTTTAATATGTTTCCGTTATTATCATTAGATGTAGCAGATGTTGATAGCATTAAAGGAGCCGTTGATAGCATTGTTAAAAAACATGGTAGATTAGATGTTTTAATTAATAACGCTGGTGCAGGCATTACAGGGCCTATTGAAGAAATACCAGAAAACGAGATTTTGAAAAATTTTACTACAAATTATTTCGGACCTATTAATGTTACTAAAGCTGTTTTACCTGTAATGCGAGAGAATAAAAAGGGCTTAGTCATAAATATTACCTCAATTGCCGGATATATGGGATTGCCATATCGCGGAATTTATAGCGCTTCTAAAGCTGCACTAGAAATTACAACAGAAGCATGGCGTATGGAATTGAAAAAGTTTAATATTGATATGACAAATATCGCTCCGGGAGATTTTGCCACGAATATAGCGGCTGGTCGATATCATGCACCGGTAATTAAGGACTCTCCATATGAAAAACCATATGGTGATACCTTAAAATTGATGGATGATCATGTGGATTTAGGAAATGATCCTTTAGAAATGGCAAAAGTGGTTTATAAAGTTATATGTGCTAAAAAACCTAAAGTGCATTATAAAGTAGGTGCGTTTATGCAAAAATTTTCTATAGTTCTAAAACGTGTTCTACCAGATACGATGTATGAACGATTATTAATGAATCATTACAAATTATGATATAAATTGTTGTTAATACTAACAATCAAAAAAAAATGAAGAGTATTTAACAGCCCAAGAGTGTATACAAGACGAATATTTTTATATTCGCATTCTTTTAGAAAACTATTAAATTAAACACAACAACATGAAATTTTTTATTGATACCGCTAACCTTGATCAAATTAAAGAAGCGCAGGATCTGGGAGTCCTTGATGGAGTGACAACTAATCCTTCATTAATGGCAAAAGAAGGAATTACTGGTGCAGATAATATTATTAATCATTACAAGAAGATTTGTGATATTGTTACAGGTGATGTAAGTGCAGAAGTTATTGCAACGGATTATGAAGGAATTATTAAAGAAGGGGAGCAGTTAGCAAAACTTCATGATCAAATCATAGTAAAAGTTCCTATGATTAAAGATGGAGTAAAAGCAATCAAATACTTTAGTGATAAAGGAATCAAAACTAACTGTACTTTAGTTTTTTCTGCCGGGCAAGCATTATTAGCAGCTAAAGCAGGAGCTACTTATGTATCTCCTTTTATAGGAAGGTTAGACGATATTTCTACAGATGGGTTAAATCTTATAGCAGAAATTAGATTGATTTACAATAATTACGGGTTTAATACTCAGATTTTGGCAGCTTCAGTAAGACATACAATGCACGTGATTGATTGTGCAAAAATTGGCGCAGATGTAATGACTGGTCCTCTTTCATCGATTGAAGGATTATTAAAACATCCACTTACAGATATAGGATTAGCAAAATTCCTTGCTGATTATAAAAAAGGAAATTAATTAGATAACTACTTATTACTTATTGGAGGTTATTAAGTATACCAACATTAAAAAAGCTACTTTCTATTTGAAGCGTAGCTTTTTTTGGCTTCAATAGTAGATAAACGGGTGGTATATTTTATCAATTGCTTTTCAAAAATAGAAGAAAATAAATTAGCATTTGAATTGATTATATTTCCGTAATTATCTACTAGAATCACTTTATTTCTATTAAAAATTACAAGTTCTTGCGAAGAGCACTTAGGATATTTAAATTCATATTCTTTACCAAGGTTATAATGATTACGCTTAATAGTTTTTAACCAATTTTTTGTTTGCTCATCATCTGTGTTTATAGCTATAAAATCAATATCTGGATATAAAGAACTAAGATAAGAAGCTTTTTTATGAGCTCTTGTATAATGATCCTTTCTATCCATCGACCAAAAATAAAGAGCCGTAATAGGTTTGCTAAATAAGGACGATAATTTTATAATTTCACCGTTTGAAGCAATAAGTTCTTGCTCTGGTAAAGAACGATTAGGCCTCAGTCTTGAAATAGATCGAGCAAGTTTCCTTAACTCTTGTTGTGAATCTTTATTAGTACTTACAGATAAGTAATGACGCAGCACTGTATTCGAATCTTTATTGTTTTTACTTCTTAATAAAAAGTTAGTGGTTACCCGTCGTAATAAGTTGTCCTTTATATAGGGATGTTGCACTATACTATCTATAAGATTTAATTTATGAGTAACATTTCCAACGCGTCCTCGATATGTAATTTTAGTGCTATTAGAATATTCGGTAAGAGAAGAGTTAGTAAAGTAGTAATTAAGATACCTATTGTAAGAAAACAAATGCTTTAATTGTTCATCATTAAAATTAATGCTATTTCTGTAATTAAAAAAAGTTCGAGGTAGATCCTTTGTCGCGTCTAAGCCTCCAATACCATATCTGTTATGAAAATATAATTCATGTCTTGTATAATAATCAAAAACAATACATGCTTGAGCTACTTTTTTTGCCAAAGGCGTAAAATGATATTTATCTATAAACTGATCAAAAGCTTTTAATTTAGAAGAAAGTAAAGAGTCCTGGTTTTTTTGAAAATAAGAAGGTGCTAATTGAAGTTCAGATTTCTTTAATCTTTCACGTTCCATCTCATTTTGTAAATACATCTCTACAAGGAAATTATTTTTTCTAGCCCCGTCACCAGTAAAAACAAGAGATTCATCAAATTCGATAGTGTTAAGACGAACTAAAATACTATCACCTTTTTCTAATAAAACAATTTGATTTTCTGGCTTATGCTGAAAGAAATAAAGTCCTTCTTCTAGATTTTCAATTTTGTGTAAAAACCTATTGTTTTTATCTAAAGGAATGGTGTCAATTAGACCGTTATCTTTTGATAATATTACATAATTGGTGTTTGGATTTACAATTTCCCCTCCAAAATAAGTGTAACTCCTCTCATTTTTTTCTGGAGAACTACAACTACTTAAGCAATAGGATATCAAAGAAACCTTTGCAAGATATAATATTAAAGAAAAACGCATTTTGGGAGCTATAATTAACTTACAATTTTTCCAAAAGTAAAAGGAAACGAGTTTTACAATTGTTAATGCTACGTTAATTCTTTAATTATTAGCATATTATTTAGAATTAATATTCTTAATACATGAATAATTTCTACAGAATAAAAAGTTAGGTTTGCCCACCATTAAATTAATGATAGATTGTTTCTAGTTGTGGATCGATTTTTCTACTTTTGCCGCAAATTCAAATTTTACAATTTTCTTATCATGCTATCAGTTTCAAATCTTTCGGTTCAATTTGGTAAACGAATACTTTTCGATGAAGTAAATACATCTTTTACACAAGGCAATTGCTATGGTATTATCGGGGCCAATGGTGCAGGTAAATCTACTTTCCTAAAAATATTATCCGGAGCCCTAGAACCTACTTCAGGTCATGTGCACTTAGAACCAGGAAAAAGAATGTCTGTTTTAGAACAAAATCATTATGCTTATGATGAGTACACTGTTTTAGAAGCTGTTATAATGGGAAATAAGCCTTTATATAAGATCAAAACAGAAATTGATGCGTTATATGCTGATTATACAGATGAGAATGCAGAGAAAATAGGAGAGCTTCAGGTTCAATTTGAAGAAATGAATGGTTGGAATGCTGACAGTGATGCTGCTACAATGTTATCTAACCTAGGTATCAAAGAAGATTTACATTATACACAAATGTCTGACTTGGATACTAAACAACGTGTACGAGTGTTAATTGCACAATGTTTGTTTGGGAAACCAGACGTTTTGATAATGGATGAGCCTACAAATGATCTTGATTATGAAACTATTTCTTGGCTAGAACATTTTTTGGCAAATTATGATAATACGGTAATAGTAGTATCTCATGATCGTCACTTCTTAGATGCTGTTTGTACTCATATTTCTGATATTGATTTTAGTAAGATTAACCAATATAGTGGTAACTATACGTTTTGGTATGAATCTTCTCAATTAGCAGCCAGACAAAGAGCACAACAAAACAAGAAAGCAGAAGAAAAGAAAAAAGAATTACAAGAGTTTATCGCAAGATTTAGTGCAAACGTAGCAAAATCCAAACAAGCTACATCTCGTAAGAAGATGATTGAAAAACTAAATATTGAAGATATCAAACCGTCAAGCAGACGTTATCCTGCTATAATATTTGAAAGAGATAGAGAAGCTGGAGATCAAATTCTAAATGTTGAAAATTTAGCGGCCAGTGTAGAAGGAGAAGTTCTTTTTAAAGGGATTGATATAAATCTTAATAAAGGAGATAAAGTAGTCGTATTTTCAAAGGACTCCAGAGCTACTACAGCGTTTTATCAAATAGTAAATGATAATCAAAAAGCAGATGAAGGTAAGTTTTCGTGGGGTATAACTACAACACAATCTTATTTACCTTCTGACAACAGTAGCTTTTTTAAGAATGATTTAACTCTCGTTGATTGGTTACGTCAATGGGCAACTACAGAAGAAGAAAGAGAAGAAGTTTTTATTAGAGGTTTTCTTGGTAAAATGATTTTTAGTGGAGAAGAGGCTTTGAAAAAATCGAATGTACTATCAGGAGGAGAAAAAGTACGTTGTATGTTGTCTAAGATGATGATGACTAGAGCAAATGTGGTAATGCTGGATGAACCTACAAATCATTTAGATTTAGAGTCGATTACAGCTTTTAATAATTCTCTTAAAAAGTTTAAAGGAACGGTGTTGTTTACAACTCATGATCATGAGTTTGCTCAGACTGTAGGAAATCGTGTTATTGAATTAACTCCGAACGGAGTAATAGATCGATACACAACTTTTGACGAGTATATGAGCGACCCTAAAGTTAAAGAACTACGCGAAAAAATGTATGCTGTTAATGCATAATAGCATTTAATTAGAGATTGTATTTCTTCTTAAAAATTAAAAAATAACGTTTACCTCAAGGTAGACGTTATTTTTTTTAGGTATATAAAAATTGATAAAAACAGAACAATTGTTTTTGTTTTGTTAAATAGGTTTAGAAAGTATTGAGTTCTCTAAAAATAAAGCTAATTTAGAGCTAGTTATACAATGATATTATAGTAATAAAAAGTATAACCTAGTTACTTAAAACCCTCTCCAAAATAAAATAATAACAGTCAACAATCATTTAGATTAAACTTTAAATTAACCTAGTAAAGTACTAATCATGTTGTCAAAAATAATTACGGTTAGTTTTTTCCTGAGTCTGACCATTTTTTCATTTGCTCAATGCAAATCGGGTAAAAACACCGCACTTCAAAATAAAATAGTCACACAGCCTAATAATCCAATGGCAAACCAAAGTACTACATCAAAGTTTAATAGTGATAAGTCAATGGAGCTCTATCTTAAAAAGAATATAAGAAGAGCGGATCCAGCAATACATTTCGAATATACGGTGTATGATGTGAAGACTAGAAAGGTTATAAAGAAAGGCACTTTTAGAGGCGCTAGAATCGAGTGGAATGATACGATGTCTTTAAAACTAATAGCCTACATAGGAATGGAGCAAAAACCAACTTCAGAAAACCCTGAAGAAGCCCTTCTTAACCAATCTCCAGCAAGAATAACAATTGTCAAATTACACAAATAACAACTATTAAATTTACTAACTTATGACACACAAATTTTATTGTAAGAAGCTACTTCTTTTGGCTATGATGCTGGTGATTTATTCTGCCTGCACTACAAAAAAAGAACAAAAAATCACAACTTCAGAAGTTGTTGATAATACCAAAAAAGAAAAGGTAGAAAAAGAGTATACCAAAAAGAAGGGAATAGAGGTCATGGCTGGATACATAGCCGATCTTTTAAAACCTATAGGAGCAGAGAAATCTACGTATAAAGATGGATTTTTGATGACAGAGCATCAAAAAGCAATGAAAAATAGATTTACATCTAAAAGTTCTAGTATTATTAAGTGGAAAGAGAGAGGTCCTGTAAATGTACCAGGTAGAATACGTGGTATTGTAGTGGCTCCTGATGATAATGATAAATGGTATGCAGGAACTGTAGGTGGCGGTCTTTGGGTAACCGAAGATGCTGGAATTACCTGGGAAAATCTAACAGATTTTAAAGTGCCTAGTTTATCTACATCAACCGTAGCAGTAAGTCCAAGTGATCCCAGAACACTATATGTTGGTACTGGAGAACCTTTTGGTAACCTAGATGCTATAGGTGGATTAGGAGTGCTTAAAACTACAAATGGTGGACGTAGCTGGGAGTATTTGAATAATACAAAAGATTTCGGCGGAGTAGGTAGACTTGCATTAAATCCTGCAGATGAAAATAACCTAATTGTAGCCAGCACTAACGGAATTTATGTTACTACAGATGGAGGTGACACTTGGCAAAATACCTACACAGGTGGTAACGTTCAAGATTTAAATTTTGACCCTACAAACTTTAATACTTTATATGGTGGTGTAAATAGTGTAGGGGTTATAAAAAGTGTAGATGGTGGTTTAACATGGGATTTAGTACTTAATAAGGATGATTATAATCCGGCGCATGCTCGTTTTGAGTTAGATGTGTCTCCCGCAAATCCAAATAAAGTATTCATTTCAGTATACACACCAAATAGAAACGCCTCAGGAGATTTTCCTGCTACGGCTGCAACTACAGCTGTAAATACAGATTTGTATGTTACAAATGACGCAGGTGAAACATTTACACTTCTTGGATTTAAAGGAGAACCAGCAGCAGGAAACTTGGTTACAGGTCAAGGATGGTATGATAATCTTGTTATGGCGCATCCTTTTAATGAAAATGTATTCTATGTAGGTGGAGTAGTAGTATATAGAGTGGAGCTAAGTAAAGGAGGCAAAAAAACAAAAGGAAGACCTCAAGATTATACATTTACACCAATTGCTGCAGGATATAATAACGAACTAAATAATTATGTTCATGTAGATCAACATGGTTTAACATGGACAGCACAACCTGCAGAAAAAAGATTTAAGCTTATTTTGGCTAACGATGGAGGGGTCTACCATACCGATTACCTTACTGATCCTGGAACAACTTTTAATGATTGGTCTCAAGCTGCGGTAGGACTTAATTGTTCTCAGTTTTATGGTGCTGATAAGCAAAATGGATCAGAAGACTATATGGCAGGAGCACAAGATAACGGAACATGGATATCGGCGACCGATCAAGGAGCAGATGATGAAACTGCTTATCGATTTATAATAGGAGGTGATGGTTTTGAGGTATTATGGAACTATAATGATCCGCAAAAATATATTGGTGGTTCCCAATATAATAATTTTGTTCGTTTCGAAAATGGACGAGGATTTAGTGCCAGACATGGAGAATCAGGAAACGGAACTTCTCCATTTTATTCAAAAATAGTAAATGCAAATAATAATCCTGATGTTATTTTTAGTCCGGCGATTAGTGGTGTATGGCGATCAGTTAATTTTGGAGAGTCATGGGAGTTAACTCCGTTACCAAATAACTTTTCTGTTGGAGCTTCAAGTGCTTTGGATGTATCTGTATCTACTGCAAATCCAGATGTAGTATGGGCAGGAAATGCAATGACAGAAACTGGTAGCTTTACACTACATGTTTCAGGAGATAACGGAGAAACATATACACCTGTAACTACATTCTCAGATCCAAGAGATGGTGTTGGGCATAATTACTTTATTGCAGGATTAGAAACGTCCCCTACAAATGAAAATAGAGCATACGCGCTGTTTTCTGGTCAAGGAGCTGCAAAAGTTTTAAAAACAAATGATTTAGGACAAACCTGGGAAGATATATCAGGCTTTAGTTTAGGCGAGGATAGAGGTTTTCCTGATGTGGCTATTCATAGTTTAGTTGAAATGCCATTTGATGAAAATAGAATTTGGGTAGGAACCGATATCGGAGTTTTTCAAACTTTAGATGGAGGTAAAAATTGGTCTTTATTAGCCGGATTACCTGCATTTTCTGTTTGGCAAATGAAAATAGTAAATAATGAAGTTGTAATGGCTACCCACGGAAGAGGTGTATGGACAGCTACACTAGACGAACTAGAAGGTTATGAACCACCTACATACTTTGGTCCTCCTGCAATTGTAAATGTATCTCAAAGCTCTGTAGGGAACAAAAATGGTACAGTTACGTATGTTCAAAACAATGCAGATGTGCAAGCCATAGTTGTGTACTTAGATGGAGTAGAAGTAGCTCAAATAACAGATAATATCGTGCAAGGAGAAACATTTTCTTATACCATTGAAAATATTTCAGAAGGACCACATACTGTAGGGTTACAAGCTGTAGATAGTCAACAAAATGCGACAGTAATTTCTTCAAAAGCATTTGATATTATCGAGTTTAAAGCAGCAGAAGAAGTAGTGTCTATCGAAACATTTAAAGATGAAGACGTATACTCTTTTGGCGGAGAATTTGTTGTTAATACTGTTGATGAAACAGTAAGCCAGCCTGTACTTAATAATACAGGTCACCCTTATTTGAACAATTCAGAGTATAGAGCAGTATTAAAACACCCGATTATAGTTTCTACAGATAATGCTAATTTTAGATATGAAGATGTTGCAATTACCGAATTTGATCCAAGACCAGGTAGATTTTTTGATTTTGTAGCAATTGAAGCATCCAGCGACTTGTTAGATTGGAAACGATTAGATACTTATGATGGAGAACGTTTTACAGAATGGATAGATGTTGTCAATTCTGGACCTACACCTTCAATCAATGATGAATTATTTAAAGAACAAACAATCAATTTATTAGATTTCTTTAATGAAGGAGAAGTGATAGCCATACGTTTTAGATTAGTCTCTGATCCATTAGTTAGCTCTTTTGGTTGGGCAATTAAATCGATTAATGCTGGAGAACAAGGCAGTGCCGAAGAAGAGATCGTAACATTAGATAGACTAGATGGACCTCGTTTATTTCCAACAGTCTCTACAGGAAATGTTTTTATCTCTTCAAAAACACCAATTAAAAATAGTGTTATTGAAATATATGGTTTAAATGGTGTACTCGCACATACACAAAACTTAGGAACGTTAAGTCCATCAAAAAAAGCACTTGCATTAAATGATCTCAGGTCTGGGATTTATTTGGTTAAGGTTTTTGGGGATAATGTACTTACGCAACCTTCCAGAATTATTATTAGATAATTAGTTATTCGTGTAATTTACAATGACAAACCTATAAACATCAAGTTTATAGGTTTGTTTATTTCATAAGCCCTTCGAACTTTAAAAACATATAATCTCTAACGGTTGTTTCTAATGTTTTTTGTGTTTGTACGAAAAAAGTATCGTCTGTTATTAATTGCATAATAAAGTACTCATCTAGTTTGGCAAGTAATTCTACCGATATCGATTTAAATACACCGCTTTGAATACCATAAGTGTAAAGTTGCTTTAAATCTTCCAGAAGACCAGATAAAAAATCTTCAATGATTTTCCATGCAGTAGGGTAGTGTTGTTTTAATTCTTTGAGATAAAATGATGAGATATCCTTAGCTCCTTCAGCAAGGATTTTAGCAAGGGTTTCATAATGATAGTCTAGCTTTAAGATTTCTCCAGTAATTTCTGTTTTATATACGTTTAAATTATCAACTCTTACTTGTGTGATATATTCAAAAATTTCTTCTTTAGTAGTAAAGTATTGATAAATCGTAGATTTACTTTTGTTCATTAACAAGGCAAGATCGTCCATAGTTAAACTTCCGAGCTCTTGGTTTTTTAATTTTGGCAATAGTGCCAATGTCCATTGTTCTACTTTTTTATTTTTTTCCTTTCGGTTTCTATCAATAGATTTTCTCCCCATTTTTGGTAAATTAACAAAATCAAACTATATTTGAATTCATAGTTCGATTTTAAATAGTTAAGCTAGATTTTATTTACATAAAAGATCGAGCAGTTTTGCTAAAATATAGAGGAAAGGTGGCTTTGCCAACTATAGCCTTATTTTTTATACTCCTTTTGGAATATATGGGGTTGAATTACGAAAATAAAAATCGATAACGACTAGTTTTAATATCAAAGACTCTAGTATTAGAATTGTTTTATTTCGTTGTTTTTTCTCAAAAACCAATAGTAAAGTAGTGTTATGAATGTAGAGAAAGAATATGATTATATCATTATTGGTAGTGGTTTTGGAGGTTCTGTTAGTGCGCTTAGACTTTCAGAAAAAGGATATAAGGTTTTAGTCATAGAAAAAGGAAAATGGTATACGTCTAAAGATTTCCCTAAATCTAATTGGAATCTTAAAAAATGGTTATGGATACCTTTTCTTAATTGGTTTGGGATCATGAAAATGACTTTCTTTAAACATGTTGTTGTCGCCTCAGGAACAGGAGTCGGAGGAGGGTCATTGGTATATGCAAATACATTACCTGTACCTAAAAGTGAATTTTTTACCTCGGGTAGCTGGGCAAATCTTGAAGATTGGCAAACTTTACTACAACCGTATTATGATACAGCTTTGCGTATGCTGGGGGCTCAAAAGAATCCAAAACTTTTTGATGGTGACAATGCGCTTCATGAGTTAGCAAAAGAAATGAATATCAAAAATAACTTTGAAGAGACAGATGTAGCAGTTTTTTTTGGTACCCCTAATGTTACAGTTCCTGATCCTTATTTTAAAGGAAAAGGTCCCGATCGTACTGGTTGTAATTATTGCGGAGGATGTATGACTGGATGTAGGTTTGGTGCAAAAAATACATTAGACAAAAATTATTTGTACCTGGCACAACAATTGGGAGCAGAAATTCTTGCAGAGCATGAAGTATTCGACGTAATACCGACTAAGAAAGGATATGAAGTAAAATTTAAATCTTCTACAACGTTTTTTAAAGTAAAAAAAACGATTCAGACAAAAGGTGTTGTTTTTTCTGGGGGAGTGTTAGGCACCGTAAAATTATTGTTAAAGCTAAAGAAAAAGTCCTTACCGAAAATTTCGGATCGTTTAGGGCACGATATCCGAACTAATAACGAAAGTTTAATTAGTGTAACTAATCTGGACGGTACAAAGAACTTGTCACAAGGAATCGCAATTGGTTCTATCTTAAAAACAGATAAGAATAGTCATTTAGAAATTGTGCGTTATGCCAAAGGTTCTGGATTTTGGAGATTATCACATTTGCCATTAACTCATGGTAAAAACAGTGTAATTAGAGTTGTAAAAATGCTAACTAGTTTTGTGACACACCCTTTGGCATACATCAAATTATACACTGTGAAAGATTGGGGTAAAAGCACGGTAGTTTTGCTTTTTATGCAAACACTAGACAGTACGCTTACCTTTACTAGAAATAGTTTTGGGATGATGAATACCAAAATTGCAGATGGAAAAAAACCATCAGCATTTATCCCGCAATCATTAGATTTAGCAAAAAGATATGCTAAACTAATTAAAGGAAAAGAAACAGTATTTGCATTAGAACCATTAGCAGGAATACCTTCTACAGCCCATATTTTAGGGGGAGCAGTTATGGGGTCGGATACGTCTAATGGTGTTATCGATAAAAATAATAGAGTTTTCGGATATCAAGATATGTATATTTGTGACGGTTCGATGATATCTGCTAATCCTGGGGTAAATCCTTCACTTTCTATAACCGCTATTTCTGAGCATGCAATGAGTTTAATACCAGATAAATAAGCGTGTATCTTTTTACGGTAAAATTTTCTTTTCAAATAATTAATAGGATATCAATTGCAACTTTCTAAATCTACAAAAGTCTTTTTTGATGGTAAAATTATCGTCTTATTGAGTATGGATTTCTTATAACCTGATTTGCCTGTTTAATTTATTTGCAAAAAAAGGTAGGGTATTTTTCTATTTCTTTGTTTTAGGCGTATAGGTAGTTTAAAGTACCAAAGAAGATTGATATAAATAATTGGATATCATCTTTAAAATGTATTACTGCCTTTGTATGAATTTGATTAACAACAAAAAATAAAACGCTATTTATTTTTTAAAATTAACAACGCTTATGAATGTGCAAAGTCAATTTAAACCGGATTACGCTTTAATTAATTTTTTTTCAGGTCGAGCAACAAGAGATGAAGAAAAACTTGTTCAAAATTGGATTTCTCAGAATCCAGAAAACACCTCATACTATTATAAAATACAACGCCTATGGTTTCAAAGGATAGTACTTTAACAACCACTATATAGTAGCTCATACCATACACCTCTAGTAGATAACCAATAAATCTAAAAAAATTGAAAACAAAACAAGTAGTACTTGTCTTTTTGGGACTATTACTATGCTTTTTCTCAGGGCATAGTCAAGAAAAAACAGCAAAACAAGCCTCTAAAAAATATACCATTAGTGGCTATATTAAAGAGAGTGGTAGTCAAGAATCTCTTCCTACAGTGTCAATCTATATTCCTGAAAAAGGAGTAGGAACAACCACCAATGATTATGGTTTTTATTCGCTAACCATTCCAGAAGGTACACATGAATTAATTATTTCATTTATAGGGTATAATACCATTAAAAAAGTGATTGACCTTAGTGCAAATACCTCTCTTAATTTTGATATGAGTTTGGGAACAGAAAGCCTTGATGAAGTTATTATTAATTCGGATAGAGGGGTCAATGAGAGTCAGGTCACACAGATGAGTGTTGTATCTATTAAACCTTCAGAAATTGAAGATATTCCGGCTATTTTAGGAGAAAAAGATGTGATCAAAGCTTTACAATTATTACCAGGTATTCAACGTGGTAATGAGGGAAGCGCAGGATTCTTTGTTCGTGGTGGTACACCAGATCAAAACTTGATTATCTTAGATGAGGCTCCGGTATATAATTCAAACCATTTATTTGGTATTTTTTCTGTTTTTAACGGGGATGCAATAAAATCTATAGATACCTATAAAGGCGGATTTCCGGCACGGTTTGGTGGGAGATTGTCTTCGGTACTTAAAATAGATACTAAAAATGGTAATAAAGAACGATTAAGTGGTAAGGTAAATATCGGCCTAATTTCAAGTTCTTTATTACTAGAAGGACCGATTAATAAAGGTAAAACTTCATTTATTTTTAGCGGTAGACGTACCTACGCAGATGTACTTACTAGACCTTTTCAGCCTTCAGATTTTAGAGCTGGGTATTACTTCATGGATCTTAATTTTAAAATACATCATGTGTTTAACGAAAAAAATAAACTGTATTGGAGTAATTATTTTGGACAAGATAAATTTAGTGCAGTTGATAAATTTGAAGGTGATGATTTTAGAACCAAATTAGGTTGGGGGAATATAACATCTACATTACGCTGGAATCATCAATTTAGTGATAAGTTCTTTTCTAATACTTCCCTTATTTTTAGTAATTATAATTTTGGAATTAAAGTAGAAGAAAAATTTAATGATGAAGTTTTTGATTTAAAAACCAGCTCTGGTATTAATGATTATGGTATCAAAGCTGATTTTGATTATTATCCAAGTCCATCACACTCTATACGTTTTGGATTGGCGTCTACCTATCATAATTTTAAACCAAAACAATCAAAAATTAATCAGACAGGAGAAGATAATGTAGATATTACTCAAAATATAGAGTCTTTAGAAAGTGCTTTGTATGCAGAAGATGACTGGAAAATCACAAAAACATTAAGTCTATCACCAGGATTACGATTAACACATTTTCAATTTAAATCTACAGATTATCTTAACTTAGAGCCACGGGCTACTATCTCATGGAATGTGAAACCTGATTTAGCTGTTAAAGCTTCATACTCTAAGATGAATCAGTATATTCATTTATTATCTAATTCTGGGATAGGATTGCCAACAGATCTTTGGGTATCGTCCACAGACAGATTAAAACCTCAGGTGTCAGAGCAGTATGCTTTTGGAGTAGCCAAAGACTTTTTGGATAGTGGTTATGCAATTACTTTTGAAGGATATTATAAAAAAATGGATGATGTGATCTCTTATAAAGAAGGCGCTTCGTTTTTGCTGTTAGAAGATTTAGAAACCGGAAACGAGATCGATTGGGAAGAAAATATTACCACTGGTCAAGGTTGGGCTTATGGTGCAGAAATTTTATTGCGAAAAAAAACCGGTAAGCTTACAGGTTGGTTAGGATATACATTGTCGTGGTCAGAACGACAGTTTGATGAACTAAATAGAGGAAGAAAATTCTTTTCTAAATACGATAGAAGACACGATTTATCTTTAGTAGGGATATATAAGCCACACGATCGTATTACTTTATCAGGAACTTGGATATATTCTACCGGGAATAATTTTAATCTTTTAGATAAGACCTCGGTGTCTAGCGCAGATAATTTTCCTGTTAGTACAGCTAGTCTTTTTGGTGGTGGTAATGCTTTTAGTACAGAGAGAAATAATTTTAGAGGAGAGAGCTATCATCGATTAGATTTAGGAGTGCAATTTCATAAGAAATTTGCTAAAAACAGAGAGCGTACATGGGGTTTCTCTGTATATAATATCTACGGAAGAAAGAATCCTTTTTTCTACTATTTTGATAATTCACAATTAAAAAAGGTATCGATATTACAATTTATACCGGCCTTTAATTACACTTATAAATTTTAAATAACCTTAGCTTAATTAGAAAACGTTTAATCATGAAATATTTTCAATATATAACACTTGTACTAGTAAGCATATTTTTGCAAAGCTGTGAGACCAGTGTCGATGCTAGTGGATTGTTAAACCAAGAACAATTAGTAGTCATTAATGGATTTTTATCTCCACAAGACACAACATTAAAAATACGTGTATCCAAATCACGATCAAAAGCGAGTACAGATACCTCTAGTTTATTAATTACAGATGCTACAGTTACGATTACAGATGAAACTGATAATGAAGTTATGCTAACCTATAATGCAACAACCTCTAATTATGAAGCACCTGCAACCGATTTACCAATTATGCCAGGCAAAAAGTATTTCTTAAAAGTAATGGCAGAGGGTGAAGAGTATAAATCCTCATGTACTATTCCATTAGAACGAGTAACTAGGGTAGAACAAGAAATTAAACTAGAAACAAGAGATGACTTTTTTGGAAATCGAGAAATGAAATTGACTGTAGAAGATATTAAAGATGTAAGTAATTATTATATCGTAGGTGCTGTTGTTACAGGTAGATTTCCTGGAGGAGGGGATACAGATGTATCTGTAGATTTTGAATTTAATAAATTTGTAACAGACACTAATCGAGAAAATACGGTTGTAAATGCTGATGGATTCTTTTTCCTTTCTGAAGATACAGAAATTACCAAAATAGTTATTCGAGTAGCAAATAATGAAAAGTTACTATACGATTCGCTTAGAGCAGAGTTTTTTAATAAAGAAAATGAAGATAATCCTTTTATAGAGCCAGTCATTTCACCTACCAATATCGAAGGTAAAAATGGATTTGGTGTTTTTGGAGGATATCAATTTGTAGAATTCGAAATCACACCATAAAAAACACAATACATATTTGAATTGCCATAACATACCATTAAACCTTACAAAAATATGTATGGGTTTGATGGTTTTGTTTTAATATTACTTTTTAGAAGAATTCTGAAAATGACGAAAAATAAGATATCCGCCATAAAGTATAAATGCAATAATAAAAATAGGCTTATAACCCCATTCGAAACCATGTTGTGAGGTATTATAAAGGCGTAAACCTCCAAACAACACTAGCATTATACCAATGATAAAATCCCAGTTTTTGCGCTGTGATTTGTGGTTCTCATCCATAAAATTAAGATAAACTTTTTTCGATAATAGGTAATGCTTCTTGTGTATCTGTTTTTTTTACAAAAAGTTGCACGTGATCAGGAATACCGCCACCAAAACCTGCCATCATACCTGATTTCATATCATCTCTTGTGACAGAATTGATACCGCTATCTTGTAACATGTTTTGCAAAAATTGAATAGTAATTAAACTACCGGTATATACTCTTTCATATTCACTTTCGGGGAACATAGATATTATTTTTATGCATTAAAATATTTACTATTCCAGATGGCTGTATTAAAGTTTTTACCAAGTGCAAATCCGTAAAACAATACTACGGCTGCTACAGATTTAAACATAAAGAAAAAAATCATGATAAAAGTTGAAGTATCACTGGTTTTACTAAACATTCCATTAGGAACCATAAAAGTAAGTAAAAGACTTACTAAAAAAGTAAGAATAAGTAAGTTTTCGAAACTTTTAAAAAACCACATCATCATTTTGCGTAACGGATGTAAATCGTTGCCCCATTTATGAACCAGATAAAAATAATCGTTTCCCATAGGAGCAAAGAGTAGGGGGTCATCTGCATTTTCTAACTTGAATAATTTAGAAGGTGCGATAATTTTAAAACCTCGAAGTTCGGTTTCATGTTTTTTTTCTAAATCTTTAATCGCAAAAATGGCCTCATTAGGTAATTTTCCTTTAAAATATTTAGAATCCAAAAATCGCAAGCGATAATCGATACATATTTTTTTAATTTGATCAATATGATAAATTCTAGATGTTTCTAGCTGGTCAAAATCAAAAGTATTACTTGTTTCTTTGACTAGCGTATCTAGATTTTTAAGGATTTGATCTTCGTGTTGTTTTTCTGCATTAAAAATATTCTGGACTTGCTGTCTCCAGGTAGAAAGGTCAGCATTTTTGGCACGTAATAGATTTAACTTTTTTTCGATGTTTGTTCTGGGCAGTAGCATTATTGTAGTCTTTTTCATTAGCCTTACTAAAGTAAGGATTTAGCATTAGCTTTAAAAATATAACGATAGTTAATACGTTGTAGTATAGCGTTTTTAACGCTTGTTGAAGTTTGGGTATCGTAAAACATTGAGACTGTAATTTGAGTTAATATTTAAGTTTTATGTATATTTCCGTGTAAACTATATGAGAATAAAAATGACAAAAATGCACATTAAAATAGGGGCACTAAGCATATTAAGTATTTTACTTTTTAGCTGTAGTAGTAGTGATGATCCAGAAACCGAACAAGTAAACCCACCAGACCCAGATCCGGAACCTGTAAAAGAATGGAGTCTGGTTTGGGAAGATAATTTTGATACAGATTTAAGTGCCTGGAACGCTTGGGATAGTGGCGCTTTTAATGAAGAAGTACAATTATATACACCAAGTCAATTGGTACTAGAAAATGGAGTTTTATCGGTTAATGTAGAACGAAAAGAAGTTACAGGAGCGACCATTCCTGGCAGTATGGATCAAAAAATGTTTCCGTATACATCAGGTAGGATAGAAACAAAAACAACCTATGGCCCTTCTAGTGCAGCTGGTGAACAAGAATATCGTTTTATGGCTCGCATTCAATTACCAGCGGGAGCAGGAATGTGGCCTGCGTTTTGGTCTTTTGGAGATCCATGGCCTACCAAAGGAGAAATTGATATTCTAGAAGCAAGAGGTAATGAACCTAATCAGTTTCAGTCTAATGTTTTTTATGGTACTACTGCCGGAACTGCAACCAGTTTTAATAACGAAGAGATATATACCAATTTAGAAGATTTAACTGCAGATTTTCATACGTATGAGCTTATTTGGGCTAAAGACAAGCTAACTATCTTATTAGATGATGTAGTAAAAGCTACATACACAACCATCAGAAATCATAATATATCTGATTTGTTTGATAACAAGCATAAAATCACTTTAAACGTTGCCGTAGGCGGGATTTTCTTCCCTCCTGGTGATAGAGACATTACAGCATATGCTGATACAGCAGTGATGAAAGTAGATTGGGTAAAGGTGTATAAGCGATAAGTTTGTAGTACTCTATTATACTTAAAAATATAATTATATAGAACAAAAAACACGGAGGTATAATCTGTGTTTTTTGTGGTTTTACCCTGTACTCTAGTTTTTAGACTTTATTTACTCAATTTTAAGCCTAACAAGCTTAACTTTAGACTTATTTAAGTGAGTGATGGACCTTTTTGACCTTCTGTTGGGCTGTTGTGACGAAAATTTGAGCATCATTGACCTAAAATTGAGAAAAGAAGGTTGAAATTTCAACACATCTTCTTAAAAATTAGACGTTGACTCTTAGATTTTGAGTCTATCGAGTTAAAAATAGCACCTTTTAAGTTAAACGGAAGGCCTTTTTGGCCCATCAGATGGTCTTTTGAGTTAAACATTCCGTATTTGATACCAATAATGCGATAACTCGGATTTGCAATCCGTGTTTTCTATTCTAAAATATGTTTAAAACTATGATTTTTTAATACTACTTCTAAAATAATAATATAAAATCTGATAACGCGGATTTGTAATCCGAGTTTTTTATTTTTTAATGTTATTCTAAAATAATAATATAAAAGCCGTAACGATAAAAAATTACGACTTTTCTTTACTTACTCATACTGGCACGGAAAATATTTCCGCGCTATTGGATAATTTTCTATTATGATTTATTGAATTCTTATCCAATTTGATGATGAAACATCAATATCTCTTATAACTAATGCTATTTTATTTTTATTCTTAATAAAGAATTTGGTGTTTTTTTTAACATTATTATCTCTTAAATATATAGTGTCATTACTTTTCTTCCAAGTGCCTTTTTCACTGTCTAAATTGAGTAAAATATTTTTTTTTATCATTTTTTTTGACGCATATTCTTGATATTTGATATGATAATTTCCATCTTCCTTTAAAGTAAGAATACTAACATTATAAGGAGTATATGCTGGGCTTTCTATTTTTCCCTCAATTCTATATATAATATCTTTTCTGTTTTGCGAAAAAAGTTGAATACTATGACAGAAAAATATAAATAAAAATAGTTGCTTCATAATTTTAATTTCTTTTAACTCTTCCTATTAATTCATTACTAGATGTCGTCATTCCATTAATGGCTTTTCTTAATTCTTTTTTACTGTTATAATTGCTAGTGTCTCCAAAAAAATATTGGTCCGATAACGCGGATTTGCAATCCGTGGTATCTATTCTAGAATATATTTAAAATTATAATTTTTTAATACTATTTATAAATACTAATATAAAAGCCGCAACATTTTATCGTTACGGCTTTACTTTACTTACTCATACTGGCACGGAAAACATTTCCGCGCTATCGGGTTATAAATTAAAAGTATCATGATTTAATAAATTTTCTCCTTCATTAATACTAATCTCATTTATTCTTTTTAACTTATTAAATGACCTGATAAGTGTTCTCCATCAAAAAAAAGGTTCCAATCACTAATTCTCCTCCATTTTTTATAACTGTGAATTCCATAGAAACTGAACCTATAAATAGATTTCTCAATTTCCTTAATTTCGGTGTTTCTTTTTATTCCAAGCAATGAAGAAAATCGAAATAAAACACAGACTTCATAGAGTTTGTCTTCTAAAAGATTAAATTTATCCTTATTAAAAAGGGCAAAATATTCAACAAAATCTCCTTCTTTTTTTTTTATACAAAAAAGCGTTTCATTAAAAATAGACAATAATGCATCAATTTTATTTTTATAATAGTCTTCTCCCTTATATATTTTATATCCTAAGTTTTGAGTGGATAAAATCAATAATATTTTATCAGACTTATCATTATCAAAATTAACCACAAACTTCTCAAGATTTAAATAGGTTTCAATATTATCTATTTCAAAAAAATCTTTTTTTAACCTTTTCCAGTTATGTTTAGTTTTAATGGCTATTGCCCCATGATTGATTATCCTTATCATAATTTATCCTAAATCTATTAGTATTTTGAATTTTCTAATGCTCTCCAAAGAGGTGACTTCTTCCATCTTACATTAGGTAGGCCTTGCCATAAATCATTAAATCGGTAACCATTCCCTCTCAATAAACCAGGGGAAAGATGCCCTCTAGTAAATTTACCAGCTTCATAGTAATGATAATGATACTGAAACTTTCCTCCTATAGTATGAAAATCTTTAGCAAGAGTTATATTATTTCTAGTTGTTCTATAAGAAAAACCTATTCCTGTTGTTTGTCGATAACCAATCGTAAATTCCGAACTACCTATACCAATACCCTTCCATCCTGAAAATGAAATAAATCTAGCACTACTTAAACCTCTACTAATACCAGCACCAATTGCTATACCTGCTAAGTCAATACTTGCTCTACCAAATTCTGCTCCATGTACAGCACCCAATGCCGTTGGGTCACCTTGCATTATTGCTATTTGTTGCTTAACTCCAAAAGATAACAATCGCCCACTAGGTATATTATCTATCTGATTTTGTACTATTTCTCTGGTAGAAGGAACTCTTAATAAAGCTAAAGGGTTTGTAAACAGAGTTTTAATTCCTGAAAATGCATTGGCAAAACTTTCATTAAAACTATTAGAATACTTACTAAAAAAAACATTTATACTAGTACCTATGCTTTGGCTAGCTGAAACACCTGTAATTGATTGATATTGGCTTAATTTTGCATCAAAATACTGTTTAAATTTATTAGGTTTTTCTCCGTTAGGTTTCTCTTCTTCTCTTTTACCTCTTGGGCTATCGGTAATAGTACTTGTTCCAATATTTGAGGGTATCGCTTGCGATGCCATCCCGTCTGGATCTACAAAATATTTGGGATTATTATTGGCATAATTATAAGGAGTTTGGTTTATAAATTGATCAGCCAAAGGATCAACATTCATCCAACGACCAATGCTAGCATCATAATTTCTGGCATGAAAATCTAGCCAACCAATACCTAATTCGTCCTGCTCTTCTTTCCCACCAAAGCCATAAGGGTGTTTTTTACCTCTAATAATATCATTGTATCCTTTATGTTGTAGTCCAAAAGGATAGTAGTTATACTCCTCAATAATTTCAGCTTGTGCGATCAGCCCATCGTTATTGGTGTCGCTATACGATAATCGTATATTACCTAGATAATCTCTATATTGATAAATATATTTATAGCCGTCTGCTTCCTTTTCTACAATACCTTCAGAATGACCAAAGAATTCAAGATTACCAGATTTGTAGACATAGTTACCAGCATATTCTGTTTCTATTGAAGAACTTCCACTAGGCGCAATCTTTTTTAATTTTGTCCCAGTTGCATCGTAAAAATAAGAAATAATTCCTGTTCCTTGAGCATTCGATATAGAAACTGTTTCTGGTAAGTTTAAATGATTATAGGTTATGCTTGTAATGCCCTTGTTTTTATCTTCGGTCATATTACCGTTAATATCATAATCAAAATCATTACCAGAGGTATTACCATCTTTGAATCCTCTGTCGAAACCAGTATCACTTACAGATAGTAATTTATTACCACTATCATAGGTGTAGGTAAGATTATCCATTACATTGCTATATCCTCCTGCATCAAAGCGATATAAATCTTTTATATTTCCATTTTTATCATAACTAACGCCCATATCATATTCTGCAGAACCTGGATTAGTACCTGTAAAAGCTCCATACTTTAGTCTATTTAACGCATCATAAGTATACGCATAACCTCTGGTCACATTATCATTTGCGGTTTGCCATGAAGTTTTAGTAATATTACCGTTGTACAAAGCATTAGAACCATTATTATAATCTAAGGTAAAGCCAAAAAGGTCTCCATTAGCCGTAGTGCCTTGGTTAATACTCTTTAACCATCCACGCACGTTGTACGTATAGTCCACATCTTGCAATCCACCACCCACTTCTTTAGAGGCTAACTGCCCTATTTCATCATACGTGTTAGCAACTATGCTTTCTGGTGTTTGTGAGTTGATTTGTTGATTTTGAGTTAGTAGTCTAGCTACATGATCATATGTAAAACTATCTATGGTTACTATAGCAGGGTTACTATCTTTGGTATGGGTAGTTTTGGTTTGTAACACTTTACCCGAAAAATCTAATTTACTTTCTATGACATCAGTAGTATTTAAAAAGTCATTTTTACTAGCAATATAAATTGGTCTGGCTTTTTTGTCATACCCAGTAATGGTTGTAATCCAATTGTTAGTGGTCAATACCTTAACGCGACTCCCTGTGCTAAGACCCCTGGTTTGTGTTGTATTAGCATCATCATAATTTACAATATCTACACCATAACTTTTTGATGGTAAGGCAAGTGTTACTTTATCAAAATAGTAATTGTCATAATAATTTACCGTTAATACCTCAAGGTTGGTATTTGGGAAATCGTCATTACTATAATAGGTATTGTCATACCCAGAACCTGTAGATACTTTGGTTTCATAGTTTTGTAGCGCAGTTTTATCAGTAAAATGATCTGATTGTATAGCAGCTCTATTTTTATTGTTTTTATGAATCCCGGTATAGATTACTCTACCTAACGCATCATATTTGGTAAATAACCATTCTTTAGGGCTTTTGGCTGCTTGATTTGCTTCTTGAGTAAGTACAGGACGATCAAGATTATCATATACAATAGATTCGATGCCTTTACCGGGTATTTTCTTTTCGATCAAGCGGTTTCTGTAATCATATTTGTATTGATAACATAACTCAGATAATTCAGTAGCACTCACACCATCTGTAGCACTTAAGGTTACTTTTGGAGGGATCATATAAGTAAGATTACCAAAATCATCATATACATAATAGGTATCATGAGGAACATTGGTATTATATGTTCTTTTTAAGACTACACGCCCTTGTTTATCTGTATACTCTTTGGTAGTATGATCATTAGTATGTGTTTGTCCAGGTTGCCAGTTTTCGTCTTTAGTGATGGTTATTAATAATTCATCTGCATTGTAATATCCATTTTTGATTAATGTTGGTGTTTCTGGGTTATCATTTGTAAAATTGATGTCAAAATAAAATACTTCTGTAGCTGTATTTGTAGCCCAATCAAATTTAACGGTATGATCTGTATCACTATTTGGATTGGCTTTCCAGTCTGTACCAGGTGCCCCTTGCTCTAGCACTCTGTTTAAAGGAGAAGATTCAAAATTACTCTCTGAATAAGCGTTTACATTTGCTGGTGTAACTCCTGCAAAATCTGCAGCATATTTATTTTGGTAATAACTATTAATATCTGTATTGATATTGACAGGATTATAACTTCCTACAGCACCAGCTTGGCGCTCAAAAGGAAGATATTGTTTCGCTTGTCTCCCAAAAGTGTCATAAGTAATATGATTAACAATATCTTTTTGATCTGGAGATGCCTTTATGGCTATTTGTTGTTTTGGTCTACCTAAGCCATCAAAATACGAGATACTCTCGATCACATCACTATTATTGCTAATAGCATTAGGTGTCGTTTTAGCTTCTTGATATACTCTAGTAAATATATAGTTTTCATCTATATTCAAACTAATAGGGATGTATGCATCTGGTGTAACTACTGCAGAAAAGTTACTTCCTTCTTTGATCCAGGAATTAGGTTTTAAGGTGATACTTTGTGTAGCCGTAAGTGTTTCTGTACTTGTAATTGTATAATCTCCTTCTTTTACGATGTTAGCTGGAGTTTGTGCCTGCGCAATACTACCTACAAAAAGTAAGGCAACCGCGATATATTTTGCTATTTTTCTCATGGTCTTGATTAGTTTTTGTAGTTATACTTGTTTTCTGATACGAGATTACCATCGGCATCTTTTACAAATTCCAGACGGTTAAAGAGATCATAATGATAATACATGGTATATCCCCTTGGATCAGTCATACTAGTGACACCAATAATTGGATCATAGGTATACGTAGAAGTCATTGCTTGTGGTAATTTTTCTCTTAATGAATTTAATGAAGACATAGCGCCTTCATCCAAATTTTTGAGTGCTGCTACGGTAATACCTAATGCACCTGCAACCTCGGCATATGTGGTGTTTTGAATTTTAGCAATGGCATATTGTTTATTGTACCCCCAAACATAAACCGTGTGTGTATCCTTAGTTAAGGAAACTTCTAATACATTATTATTGGCATCATAGTCGTGAAAGAAAAAGCGATCCTCTAAATTCCCTGATTGTTTACTATCCTGTATTTTAGACGGTAAAATCATATTAGTTGTTGAAAATTCATCAAAAAATGTTAATCGTTCATTTAAAACAGTATTGTCTTTTAAATTTTTTGTGAATACAGGAATTGCTATTCGATTTTGATTTACTAAATCTTGCATATATGGTTTTGTTGAAATCCCATTTTCGCTATCAAAAGGGTAATAGGTATATGATTTAAGGATAGTGTTATTTTCTGAAGTAGAAGTAGTACTTAGTTCTGGTAAATATCTTTCGTTATAGGTATTCGTTTGAACGGTCTTTATAACTTTGTTGTTATGATATTCGGAATTTTCTTTTTGTGTCAAAAGCGATAATTGCCCTTTTTGAGTATATCCATATGAAGCAATTACATTAACAGTTGTTAAGTGAGCTCTTACAACAGGAACTGATGTTAAAGTAACATCTTGATATGTGGCGTAGTTAATGAAAGATTTAGTTTCACCATTTACATCAATAATTTCTTCAGTAAATAAATTACCGTTTTTATAGTCAAAAGAGATAGGGTCTACACCAATCAAATAGGCATTGCCGTAGTGGACATCTGTGTATGACTGACTAATTTGTGCTGATTCTAATGCATATTCATAGGTAGCTCCTATAAACATTGAAAGGTGTTGATTTTTTGTGTTTACAAAATTAGATCTAATTACTCCATTGTTACTACCGTCTTCGGTTTCATTTCTTTCTTCGACAAAACTATAGCCTATATGACTTCCTTGTGCGGCGTAGTCTAAGTTTAGTGGATTACCAGAAGACATTGTGAATCTTCCTCCAAAATCTTGAGGCGTGTAATCATAAACACCAGCTTTTGAATGGTATACTAATTCATTCATAAGAACTCCAGAAGAAACGGTTGTTCCGTATTTACCTTCTGTGTAAGTATATGTTTTTTTAGTAATGAATTGATTATTATGATCTTTATTAGTTACAGATTTTACTCGAGCACCTCCGACTTCAAATTCTTCAAAAGGAAAGGAATTTACATCTGGGGATTTGATATAGAATGCTTTAGGGTTTTTTGCCGAAACAGCTGCTGAAAACCCTCCAGGAGGCCAGTCATAAGAATTAATTTTTAGTTTATATGTACCGTTAGGTAGATTAAGACTTTCTTCGCTTACAGAAGAGACATTGGCATATTTTATGATTTCATAGACCTTTGATGGATCGTTAACATTTTCTATTCTAAAAACATATTGTGGTCCGGCGGCACCTAAGTGACAGTTATAACCACATTGAAAACCTGTAGAAGCTTTGAAATTATAACTAAACGGTAAATCTTGTGCAGAGTTAATGGTAAATATGCTTCCTGATCCAATTGGGGTATAGAAACTTTGTAGGTTAGTTCGTTTTAGATATTGATAATTATAACTAAAACCGGTTGAATTTGTATATGGATCACTATAGTCAACAGTAGGTTTATCAATAGTAGCCTTATTACTTTCATACTCAAAAACTGTATATCCTTTTGTAGGATAAGTAACCTTTTCTAACAATCCAATTTTACCATACGTAATATCACTTCCTCGATTTACACCTTCAAAATCTAAAAAAGCATTTTTATTATTGATTGCGCATCTCACAACTCTACCAAAAGATGGTATACGGTTAGTATTATCTTTTCCATTATAAAATCCCCAAAAATCTTCAGCTTTCGAGTTTTTTGCAGGCAATGAATTTGAAGATATATAATCAAAGCTAAATTTTTGATTAAGAACTACTACCTCGTCAAGTTTCAAACGAAGGTATTTTTCTTTTTTATAGTCATCTGTATCTTGATTTTTATCGGCATTAAAATAGGTATGAGTTAAACTGGCAGATTTTCTAATTACTCCATTATAATCTTTAATAACAATAGAAGATAATTTTTTAGGTTTTTGGTTTATATCTACCGGAATGGCTAAAGGAAATGTAAATGGAGTTTGAAATCTAGAAGAAATATCTTCTCTATCTGTAAGTCCAAAAGTTACACTACCAAATCTACCAGAAATTTGATTTAGATATAAACTTTCAAAACCAGTAATATATCCAGTGATTGTCTTAGTAGATACTTCGCCATCGATATGATCAAGACCATTTACAGTTCCTCCAAAATCACATAAGTTAAAATCACGAGATTCTGAAAATGAAGGATAACTCATATGAAACCCTTTCTGATAGGAGAAAAACAACTCCTCACCATTGGGAGCTTGTATTTTATCTAAATGCCAAGAAGAAACTTTGTGTCTTGTTCTGCTACCATCAGCTGTTTGATAATTAATTACACCCAGAGCACTTTCCTCGGTATCTAAAGTACCAGATCCACCTAAACCACTTCTATATGCTGTGGTAAACTCTTTACTACCAAAAAAGAAGCGGTAGCCAAGACTATTAATAATTTCAAAAGATTTAGTACTTGTGTTATAAAATACCTTTGTATTTGCATTGTTTAGTACGTTTGCGCTAATAGTATTGGTATTTCCTTTTTTTGGAAGAGTAAACTTAATAGATTGACCAAAAAGACTAATGTTAAACAAATCTGGTTCAGTATCTATTGGATTTGTACTATATGCGGTTACTAACTCTTGTTGTTGAGTAGCTGATAGAGGATAAGTATAATTGTTACTAAACAAATAACCTACGGCTCCTTCATTATTGGTCAAATCATCATATCCTTTTATCTGTCTGGATATAATAGCATTTGCAGATAAATTCCATCCTAATCCGACCCAAGAAGCTTCTTGTGATACCTTAATTCCACCAGTATTATAAGAAAGACTAATGGGAATAGAAATTTCTTGAAAAGAAATTTGATGAATTGGGACGCCAATATTTGCAGTTCCATTATATTTTCCAACAGGAACTTCTCCAAATTTTCCTAACTCCGAAGTAGTTGGACTTGGAGGAATTAATTCTGAAAAATAGCCTTTGCTATCTTGAGATAAGCCTACAAAATGCAGTATAGATAAGATTGTTAATGCAATATACTTTTTCATGGATTTATTCTTTAATAAGTAGTTTTTCTATTGTAACAAGTCGAGCCTCCAGCTCATTATTTTTGCTTTGAAGTTTTTTATTGACCGTCGTCTGTTGCTGTAATCGTTTTTCCTGATCAATAGTGTAGAGGGTAAGCTCTTCAATTTTTTCTAAGAGTTTCATATTCATAAGGCCTAGATCAACACCTTCAGTTTCTAAAACTTTTGCAGATGGGATATTGGGTAAATGACCCTTTTCTTTGATATGCTGTTGTACTTGTGCTATAGTTAATAGATCATAGTCTTTTTTAAATACATAATCCGGTGCAGGAACACTTAAATCTATTTTTACTTCTTCGGCATGTATTTTACCTTTTACCGTTAGTTTTGAGTCTGGTTTTGAAGTTCCGATACCGACATTTCCATTTTGGTGAATCCCTATAGAACCAGAAGAGGTTTTTAATAAAATACCATAGTATCCGGCTAATTGTACAGAGGAGACCTGATCATCATTAGATAAATCGGTAAAATTTGACCTTCCTGTACCGTACCACGGGCTATCGTTTATTCTATCATTAATATTAGAAACTGAAAACCTTTGTGCACGAATACCATTCCCTTCAACATGCAGTTTAGCCGTTGGATTAGTTGTGCCAATACCAACGTTACTTGTTGTTCTTGAAACAGACAGTGCTACGACATCAGGTTGGCCTATTAAACCAATACCATTTCCTGTATTTGTTCTTAATAAGGACCAATCGCCTACATCGTTATCCCTATATAAAAGAAGATCAGTATTACCATTTTTTAAGGCTAAAGAACCTTGAATTTCTAATTTGTGAGTTGGATTTGACATGCCGATCCCTACATTTCCATTATCTTTTATTATCATTCTTGATAAAGCCCCACCGTTTATATTGGTAGTTTTAAAAATGATATTACTTCCTATAGAGTTATTATTATCTATTTCTATTTCCCCTCTAGTATATCCGTCATTTGATACTCCAATTCGTAAAGCTCTAGTCGTGGTATTGTTAGAAAGTAAATAATTTCCCCAACTTCCTTCTGAAATAGCCCCTTCAGAAGGAAGTTCAGTTTCATTCTTATTTGGAACTTGGGCGTAAGCCTGAAAACCAATTGCTATGAGTATAGTTAATATAAATATTGGTTTCATATTACTTTTTTATTTGAGTTAATATTAATGCCATTTTCTTCTCTAATTTTTTTATTTTATTTTCCTGATCAATAGTATAGAGGGTAAGCTCTTCGATTTTTTCCAACAATTTCATATTCATCAATCCTAGATCAACACCTTCGGTTTCCAGAACTTTTGCAGATGGGATATTGGGTAAATGACCCTTTTCTTTGATATGTTGTTGTACTTGTGCTATAGTTAATAGATCATAGTCTTTTTTAAATACATAATCCGGTGCAGGAACACTTAAATCTATTTTTACTTCTTCGGCATGTATTTTTCCTTTCACGCTGAGTTTGGCATCTGGTGCCGTAGTGCCAATTCCTACACGTCCGTTGTTAACAATAAAATTTCCTCCGGATTTAAACTGATAATTAATGATATTATCTTGTTTGATTTTTAATCCATCACTTTCTATTTGAAAATTATAAATTTGATTAGGCGAATAGTGTGTATCTTTTAATGTCAAGAGCGAATTGGACCATTTATCTGTTTCAATTTGTAGTTTTCCTGAAGGAGAATTGGTTCCTATTCCTATGTTACCATTAGTTTGTATAAAGAATTCTTCTTTTCCAAATCCATCATAACCACCAACCCAATAGTGTAAACCTTTATCGTCTGCACCAAAATCAACCTTTCCTTCACCGCTTCCGACTCTGTTAAGTTGTACTTGAATAGAGCTATTTAAAGCGTCAACCTGTAACTTTTGAGATGGGTTTGTAACACCTATACCAAGATTGCCTTGATTTACAATAAAGTTCCCACCCGATTTAAATTGGTAATGGATGGCATCATTTTGTTTGATTTTTAATCCATCGCTTTCAATCTGAAAATGATAGGTTTGAAAAGGAGTGTAATGGGTGTCTTTTAAGGTAAATAAGGATGGTGACCATTTATCGGTTTCTATTTGTAGTTTTGCTTCGGGAGTAGTAGTTCCTATGCCGACATTTCCATTGGGTAATTCGGTGATTTGTGCTTGTGTTACTATAAAACTTGCTAATAAAAATCCTGTTACAATTATTTTTTTCATCTTATTTCTTTAGTTGTGTTATTAGTAATGTTATTTTTTTCTCTAAATCTTCAATTTTAGAGCTTTGATTTTCTAATTTTTTTATTTTATTTTCTTGATCAATAGTGTAAAGGGTAAGCTCTTCAATTTTTTCCAACAATTTCATATTCATCAATCCTAGATCAACACCTTCGGTTTCCAGAACTTTTGCAGATGGGATATTGGGTAAATGACCCTTTTCTTTGATATGTTGTTGTACTTGTGCTATGGTTAATAAATCATAGTCTTTTTTAAACACATAGTCTGGAGCAGGAACACTTAGGTCCACTTTAATTTCTTCGGCATGTATTTTTCCTTTTACGGTTAGCTTAGAGTCAGGAGCAGTAGTGCCAATACCTACATTTCCCAGATGATCTATAACCATTCGTTGAATTGTACCACTATTTGCAACACCAATAGTTTCAAAACTTAAAAGACTAGGGCTTGTGGAACCATTCCAATTTCCAGTTCCTAGAAACCTAATTGCTGCCGCAGTTTCACTAATTCTTCCTGCACTATCATCATCTACAACCCATGTAATTCCATTAAGGTTTTTTCCATTGGCTATTCCTTGGTTTGGAGTTGATAAAGTAATTCCTCCTTGATGAATATCAAATTTGTCAAATGGATTATTAGTTCCGATTCCTACATTTCCTTTATGATCAATTATCATTCGTTGAACAGTTCCTTCACCAGCAGCACCAATAGTTTCAAAACTTAAAAGACTAGGGCTTGTGGAACCATTCCAATTTGAAGTTCCTAGAAACCTAATTGCTGCCGCGGTTTCACTAATTCTTCCTGCACTATCATCATCTACAACCCATGTAATTCCATTAAGATTTTTTCCATATCCTATTCCTTGATTTGGAGTAGATAAAGTAAGTCCTCCTTGATGAATGTCAAATTTATCTAATGGAGTAGTAGTTCCTATGCCGACATTTCCATTGGGTAATTCGGTGATTTGTGCTTGAATACTAATAAAGTTTCCAAGTAGTAAAATAATCGTTAGTATTTTCTTCATTTTTGTTTAGAGGTTTGTAGTGATATGTATTTATGTCTTTATAATTAAATTTGTTACCTAATTAATTTATTTTGTTTTTTGAAATTTTGAGATACAGTGTATTTCCTGCTAAAAAAATATTCTTTTCTATAGAGGATTAATAAGGTATTTCAAAGAAATAGGTTGTAAAAGTGCGGGCGAAGATATAAAAGAATACTACCTATTAGGACTTGGAGAATATTTTGTTAATAACTACTTGATTCAGATTTTAGAACGTATGGTAACTACTTGTTTTTAATGATTTGGAGATCATAGTTTTATTAGTAGTGTCTGTTCTTCTTGATTGCTTATGTTATTCACATAAAAAAAGCAACTAAGGAATTCCTTAGTTGCTTTTGACTAAACAAAACAGTTTGAATACTAATCTGTAAATGAAATTAGATTAGCAGAAAATTATATAATTGTAGATTGCCCTACATGAATATTTTCAAAATTAATATTAGAATCTTCTGGATTTAAAATGTAATCTGTAATAAAATCTCCAACCTTTTCTGTAGATAGTGGATTACTAGTATTTAAATCTGGTGTCGTAATATTTAGTTCTAAGGCTTTTTCTACAGCGTCTCTAATAGCATTAGCTTCTCCTACTAAATCAAAATGTTCTAATAACATCGCAGCAGATAAAATTGCAGCAATAGGGTTAGCTATTCCTTTTCCGGTAGCTTGTGGGTACGAGCCATGTATAGGTTCAAACATGCAACAATTATCTCCAACAGAAGCAGAAGCTAATAAACCGATAGAACCACCAATAACGCTGGCCTCGTCTGATATAATATCGCCAAACATATTTTCGGTAAGGATGACATCAAATTGACTAGGGTTTAAGATCATTTGCATAGCAGCATTATCAACAAATAAGAAGTCCAGTGTTACGTCTTTATATTCTTGCGCTACCTCGGTTACGACTTTTCTCCATAATCTTGACGATTCTAACACATTGGCTTTGTCAACCAGAGTTAGTTTGTTTTTTCTTTTTTGTGCAGCTTTAAATGCCAAATGTGCCACTCGTTCTATTTCCATTTTAGAATATTCACAAAGGTCAGAAGCTACAGTACCGTCATCACTTAAATGTTTTTTCCCGAAATAAATACCGCCTGTAAGTTCTCTATATATTGAAATATCAGTACCTTCTATGATATCTCTTTTTAAAGGAGATTGATCTATCAGTGTAGGATATGCTTTTACGGGTCTAATATTCGTATATAATCCAAGTTCTTTTCTTAATTTTAAAAGCCCCTGTTCTGGTCTAACGGGCGCGCTGGGATTATTGTCATATTTAGGATCCCCGATTGCACCAAACAAGACAGCGTCTGTATTAACACACAATTCTAATGTCTCGTTAGGTAAAGGGTTTCCGGTTTTGTCTATTGCTATAGCACCTACTAAAGCTTCTTTAAAAATAAAAGTGTGGTCAAAACTATGGGCAACAGCCTCTAATGCCTTTATAGCCTGGGCGGTTACTTCTGGCCCAATACCGTCTCCTGATAATACTGCGATATCTAATTTCATCTATTTATTTCTTTATTTCAATTTTTTATTTATTTGGTTATATCAGGATGTTCAAAAATGTGACTTCTATTTGCACAAGCCTAATTATAAAGGTAAATTATATTTATGATAAGGTTTTCTCGAAAGCTTCTATTTCTGAAGTATTGCTTAGTAAAAAGTCAATATCATCATATCCATTAATTAGACATGTTTTTTTGTACGGATTAATTTCAAATATAGCAGATGCTCCTGTAGCTAAAAGTGTTATTTGTTGATTTTCTAAATCTACTTGGATTTCTGTTTTTGAATCTTTTTCGATAGCATCAAATAGTTCTTTTAAGAATTCTGGAGATACTTGTACAGGTAATACTCCGTTATTTAGTGCATTTCCCTTAAAAATATCTGCAAAAAAACTTGAAACAACAACTTTAAATCCAAAATCATGAATGGCCCATGCTGCGTGTTCTCTACTAGAACCGCATCCAAAATTATCTCCGGCAACTAGAATACTGCCTTGAAATTTTGTGTCATTTAGAACGAACTCTTCATTTTCACTTCCATCTTTATGAAAACGCCAATCTCTAAAAAGATTTTTTCCAAAACCATCACGATTGGTAGCTTTTAAAAAACGAGCTGGAATAATCTGATCGGTGTCTACATTTTCTATAGCCAATGGTATAGCAGTAGAGCTTAATTTTACAAACTTATCCATGATTAATTAAGTTGTTTAGTAATGTCAATAATTTTTCCTTCGATTGCTGTTGCTGCTGCTACCAATGGACTTGCTAAAATTGTTCTTGATCCTTGTCCTTGTCTTCCTTCAAAATTTCGATTAGAAGTAGATACACAATATTCTCCTTCTGGTATTTTATCATCATTCATCGCTAAACAGGCTGAACAACCGGGTTGTCTAAGGGTGAACCCTGCATTTTCAAAAACTTCATTAAGACCTTCTTGTACGATCTGTTCTGCAACTTGTTGTGAACCCGGTACAAACCAGGCAGTGACGTTATCAGCTTTTTTCTTTCCTTTTATATAATTTGCTGCTACTCTAAAATCTTCTATTCTACTATTTGTACAGCTCCCTATAAACACATAATTGATCTCTTTATCTACTAGAGATTGTCCTTTTTCAAAATTCATGTATGCTAATGATTTTTCAAAAGAAGCATTATTTTCTACTGGGATATTTTCTGATATTTTAATACCCATTCCAGGATTAGTTCCGTAGGTGATCATAGGTTCGATATCGGCGGCATCAAAGTGATATTCTTTATCAAAAATCGCATTTTCATCTGTCGGCAATGTTTTCCAATAGGCTACCTTTTTATCAAAATCAGCCCCTTGAGGAGCAAATTCTCTACCTTTTACATAGTCAAATGTAGTTTGATCAGGAGCAATCATACCACCACGAGCTCCCATTTCAATACTCATATTACAAACCGTCATACGGCCTTCCATAGACATTTCTTCAAATACATTACCTGCGTATTCGCAAAAATACCCTGTACCTGCATTTGTACCTAGTTTTGAGATAATATATAGTATTACATCTTTTGGTAATACGCCAGACTTTAAGGTTCCGTTTACGTTTACACGTAGACTTTTTGGTTTTTGAAGTAGTAAACTTTGGCTAGCAAAAACTTGTGCTACCTGGCTGGTTCCTATTCCAAAAGCAATAGTGCCAAAGGCTCCGTGAGTAGAGGTATGGCTATCACCACAAACCATAGTCATTCCTGGTTGCGTAATCCCCAACTCTGGTGCCATAACATGCACAATGCCATTATATTTATGACCAAGTCCGTATAAGGTAATGTTGTTTTTTTTACAATTTTCGGTAAGCTGAGCCAATTGATTTCTTGACAAAGCGTCTTTTACGGGTAAATGTTGATCGACAGTTGGTGTATTATGATCGGCCGTAGCTACAATTTGATCTGGTCTAAAAACAGGAATTCCACGTTGTTCTAGCTCTCCAAATGCTTGGGGACTTGTAACTTCGTGGATAAGGTGTTTATCGATATACAATATCTGAGGACCGTTTTCTATCTCTTTGACGACATGTGCGTCCCAAACTTTATCAAATAAGGTCTTTTTCATTCGTTTCTCTTAAAAATACTTCAAATTATTAACTGATATGTGTAATTTATATTTCGAAGTATGTTATATAGTATTTATGCAACAACGGCGGCTGCTACATTTGTATTTTTCATGATTTGATGAATATCTTCATCGATAACTTCTTTCTTTTTATCTGCAAAATTTAAAAATTCGGTATAAACATCGTCTAATTGTAACTTGGTTAATTCATATCCTACTTTCTTTGCTCTATAGGCCAAAGCTGCTCTACCACTTCTTGCGGTTAACACTATTGCAGATTCTGTTACTCCTACGTCTGCAGGGTTTATGATTTCATAAGTCTCGCGATTTTTGATCACGCCATCCTGATGTATTCCTGAACTATGTGCAAAAGCATTAGCACCTACTATAGCCTTATTTGGTTGTACAAGTACTCCCATATGATCAGAAACCATAAGACTTGTTTCGTACAATAGTTTTGTGTTAATTCCTGTATTTAATGCTAGATCCGGATGCTGTTTTAATACCATTACTACTTCTTCTAACGAAGTATTCCCGGCACGTTCTCCAATTCCATTAATAGTGCATTCTATTTGTCTAGCGCCATTAATAGCTCCAGCTACTGAGTTGGCTGTTGCTAATCCTAAATCATTATGGCAGTGACAAGAAATAATTACATTGTGTATGCCTTTTACATTTTCTTTTAGATACTTTATTTTAGCACCATATTCTTCGGGTAAACAATATCCTGTAGTATCAGGAATATTAAGTACGGTAGCTCCGGCTTTGATCATTGCTTCGCAAACTCTTGCCAAAAATTCATTATCCGTACGTCCTGCATCTTCTGCATAAAACTCGACATCTTCAACAAAAGATTTTGAATATTTTACAGCAGCAATACCACGTTCGATTACCTTTTCTTGTGTAGAATTAAATTTATATTTGATATGTGATTCAGAAGTTCCTATACCAGTATGTATTCTTGGTCTGGCAGCATACTTTAATGCCTCTGCAGCAACCTTGATATCATTTTCTACGGCACGTGTAAGGCCGCATACTGTAGCATTTTTTACAATTTTAGCTACTTCATTGACTGATTTAAAGTCTCCGGGGCTTGAGACAGGAAATCCTGCTTCTATAATATCGACTCCTAATAGATCAAGTTGTTTGGCAAGTACTACTTTTTGCTCAGTATTAAGTTTACAACCTGGGACTTGCTCTCCATCTCTTAGGGTAGTGTCGAATATTTGGACTTTATTATCGCTCATGAGAATTTAGTGAATTATATGTTCAGTACTTTTATAAAAAAATCATCTTTTTAAAATATTATTGAGAAGATGTTTCTTAAATCTCTTACGAATTTATATTTTGGGAATTCAAAAGGGAAGTATTTGATAGCTGGTTTTACAATGCTAAACTAATTTTGTGAAACTTTAATCAATTACAAATCAATTAATTACAATATATTTTCTTACAATGACTATTGATCAAAAAGATCCTTTGTTTGTTTTAGTGAAATCACTTTCTAAATCTGAAAAGAGGCAGTTTAAGGTGTATGTAGGGCGATTAGGAGTAAATACAGATTCTAAATTTTTAGCACTTTTTAATCATTTAGATAAACATGATATTTTAGACGAGGATCTTATTGTAAAGAAAGGAATTGTGAAAAAACAACAACTTTCAAATTTAAAAGCTCATCTGTACAAGCAAATATTAATAAGTTTAAGATTGAGCCCTCTTCATCAAAATATGCGTTCTCAGATAAGAGAACAATTAGACTTTGCATCTATTTTATACCATAAGGGCCTGTATAAACAAAGCCTAAAGATATTAGAAAAGGCAAAAGTCATGGCAAAAGAAAATGAAGAACATAATGTTGCTTATGAAATAGTTGAATTAGAAAAAATAATAGAAACCCAATACATAACAAGAAGTATTAATAGCAGAGCCGATGAACTGACGATAGAGGCTAAGATGTTGAGCATGAAAAATGTATTAACCAGTCGTTTATCAAATTTGTCACTTCAGTTATATGGTTTGATGTTAAAAAGTGGATATGTACGTAATGATAAAGAGCATACTATAATTACGAATTATTTTAATAGTAAATTACCTAAGTACGAATGGAACTTAATGGGTTTCAGAGAAAAACTATGGTTATATAAAGCACATTTATGGTATAGTTTTATGATTCAAGATTTTTTATCGTGCTATCGTTATTCTAAGAAATGGGTGGACTTATTTTATGAACATCCTAAAATGATGATTCAAAACCCAGTTTTCTTTCTTAGAGGAAATCATTATTTGTTAGAATCTTTATTTTTAATAAAGGATAAAACGCAATTAAAATCTACCTTATTTAATTTTGAAGAAGCTATTAATAAAGATACGTTTCCAAAAGATGATAATATAGAGGTTTTATCATTTCAGTTTATTTATAATAATAAACTTAATATTCATTTTCTAGAAGGAACTTTTGATGAAGGAGAGCATTTGGTAAATGAAATTCTAAAGGGTATAGAAGATTATAAAAACCGTCTTGATGATCATCACATTATGGTTTTTTACTATAAAATTGGATGCCTTTATTTTGGAATGGCAAATCATAAAAAATGTATAGAATATCTTGCTAAAATCATCAATAATAAATCATTAAAAATGCGAGAAGATTTAATGTGTTTCTCTAGAGTTTTAAGCTTGGTTGCCCATTATGAAGCCGGAATGGACTATCACTTGGAAACACAATTAAAAGAAACATATCGTTTTTTAATTAAAATGGATGACCTACATGAAGTCCAAAAAGAAATGATCAAGTTTCTAAAAAACCTCGGGGATATTTTTCCACATCAAATTAAAGACGAATTTAGGAAGTTACATAAAAGATTAAAAGAATATGAAGAACATCCTTATGAGAAAAGAGCATTTTTATATTTAGACATCTTATCATGGTTAGAAAGTAATATCGAGGGTCGCCCTGTAGCAGATATTATTAAAGAAAAATCTAAAAAATCTTCACGTTAATTTTGTTTAGAGATTCTAAAGTAATAAAACGGTTAGTATTGTCTGTTAAGTAATATCAGATCTGTAGAACAAGTTATGTTAAGTATTTGTTAAAGAATTGATGTTTAAGTAGGGACTTTTATACTTAATGTGTTATTAAGCTATAGCAATTACTATGAAAATCTGTTAGATACAGAAAATATGAAAGTAAAAAGAATACTTGGTAATATCTTATTCATAACCTTAATGATTTTTACCAATATTGTTAAAGGACAAATTACCGTTGATGATCGTTCATTTACAGCGCAACAACTTATCGAGGATATTTTAATTGATAGTCCATGCGCTGTTGTAGAAAATATAGTATCTTCTACAGGAACTGCAGCTGGTTTTAATGGTATTGGATATTTTGAAGAAAATGGTTCTGGCTTTGAGATCGATAGAGGTATTGTATTAAGTACTGGGAACGCAAGAAGTGCTATTGGTCCTAATAACCCTGACACAACAGGAGAAGGAGATGGTACTGGATGGAGAGGAGACGCTGACTTAACTCGAATTACAAGCACTCCAAATTTGTTTAATGCATCTTTTATTCAGTTTGAATTTGTGCCAGCAATCGATTTTATAAGTTTTGATTTTTTATTTGCTTCAGACGAATATGTTGGTACTTTTCCTTGTACTTTTTCTGATGTTTTTGCTTTTATTCTTACAGATTCTTCTGGGAATTCAAGGAACTTGGCTGTTTTACCAGGTACAACGATTCCTATTAGAGTAACTACTGTTCATGATGGGGTTGATTTAAATATGGATGGAGATTACATAGATACATTTGTTGATTCAGCAGAATGCCCTCCTACAAACGAAGAATTTTTTAATACCAGAAATTTAATAGGCTCAAATTCACCTATAAATTTTAATGGATATACTAAAGTGTTAAAAGCATCGGGAAATGTTATACCTAATGAGCGATATACTATAAAATTGGTAATAGCAGATAATATTGATGGTAATTTTGATTCTGCTGTATTTTTATCTGCAGGTAGTTTTAATATCGGTGGGGATTTAGGAGAAGATAGAACTATTGCAAACGGTAATCCAGGATGTATAGGAGATTCGATTATCCTGAATGCTAATGTTGGATCAGGATCTACTTATGTTTGGATGAGAAATGGCATTCCATTGGTCCCAGAAGATGGAACCACAATATTAGATGGAGGCGCAAAATTAGAAGTTACACAAAATGGGACGTATACTGTTGGTATTGATATTTCAGGTAAATGTAGAGCATCAGATTCTGTAATAGTTGAGTTTGTTGCTTCCCCAGAAATTATAAATGCACCAGTAGATATTAATTCTTGTAACCCAGAAGGAAATACGACAACGGTATTTGATCTTACTAGAAATTCTAGTGTCGTACTAGGGGCACAAGACCCTTCATTGGTAAATATTTCTTATCATTTAAATGAAAACGATGCAAAGAATTATACAGGATTAAGTACAGATAATGTAATAGATAATCCCGGAGCATATACGAATACAAGTGCAAATCAAACCATTTGGATTAGAATAGCAGAACTTAATCAAAAATGTTATGAAATAGCTTCGTTTAAAATTTCAGTATTTCCTGTCGAGCCATTTCAAATAGAAAATGAATATTTAAGATGTTTAGAACGGGATGGCACATTAATCAATTTAAAACCTACAAATACTATCGACCTCAATCTAGATCCAACAATATATGATTTTCAATGGTATACAGGTATTCAACCTATTACAGGAAATGAGATTATCGGAGAAACAAGTAGTTCATTTCTACCACTTACTGCGGGAGATTATACAGTTTTAGTTACAAATAAAACTATAGGATGTACGCTACCTAAGACTATTAAAGTTATAGATTCTTATCCGCCAGAAAGTGTTACTGCAGAACTTATTTCGGGAGCATTTTCTAATAACGGTACAATTGAAGTTACAGTTACAGGTTTAGGAACGTATGAATATAGAATTGATAATGGCAACTGGCAAGAAGAAGCTGTGTTTACTAAAGTTTCAAAAGGAGAACATACAATAACAGTAAGAGATAAAGGAGAGTGTAATGAACTATCTACCACTATAAGTTTAACATCTGATTATCCTGAGTATTTTACACCAAATGGAGATGGTTTTCATGATTTTTGGCAGATTAAGGATACTAAAAATATTACAATTTCAGAGGTTTTAATTTTTGATCGATATGGTAAATTACTTGTAAATCTTGGACCTAAAGGAAACTGGGACGGTACTTTTAACGGAAAACCATTGCCATCTAATGATTATTGGTTTAAAGTTTTATATAGAGAAAATGAAGAATTTAAAGAATTTAAAGCTAATTTTACACTCTTAAGATAGATACCATTGCCAAAGAATAATCACCACCTTAAGAATATTTTAGAGTTAAATATAGCAATGCTCCTTATCAGTACTTCGGGAGCGTTAGGAAGGTACATAGATATGCCTGTACCTGTAATTATAGGTTTTAGAGCAATTTTTGCAGGAGCATTACTTTTTGCTTTTTGTAAATGGAAAAAAAATTCGTTTCAGATAGGGAGTAAGGATAGGGCCACAATTATATTAAGTGGTATCCTAATGGGATTGCATTGGATTACATATTTTTATGCCTTGAAGTTGTCTAATGTTGCAATAGGTATGTTGTCAATTTTTACGTATCCAGTAATTACAGCTTTGCTAGAACCTATTTTATTGAAAACAAAATTTCAAAAAATACATATACTATTAACTCTTTTAGTATTAATAGGAATATACTTTTTAGTACCTGACTTAGATTTTAGTAATACATATACAAAAGCAGTTGTTTTAGGAATAATTTCTGCGGTATGTTATTCACTTCGTAATCTTATTATGAAAACAAAAGTAAGTAGTTATAACGGTTCTGTACTAATGTGGTATCAATTGGTAGTAGTGAGTACTATTCTTTTGCCGTTTATATTTTTTATGGATAGTTCTGGTATCACTTCACAATGGTTCCCTACTTTGATGCTAGCGTTATTAACCACGGCAATCGGTCACACATTGTTTTTGGGTAGTTTTAAAAAGTTTTCAATCACTACAGCAAGTATTATAAGTAGCATACAACCAATATACGGTATTATTATTGGTATGATTTTTTTAGGCGAAATACCTGAAATTTCAACTATAATTGGTGGAGTTTTGATTTTAACTTCGGTGGTCATAGAAAGTGTACGGGCATACAGATAAAACGAGAAGCTCATTTTATACCTTTAAGAAATGCTAAATTCTTTTTATTAAATACAAGCTTTCCAAATAGGATCAGTAGGAGGGGGCGCTATAATGTGAATAGGTTCTTTTTTTACAGGATGTATAAGTTTAAGTTCTCTGGCATGTAGATGTATACTACCATCTTTATTACTGCGTTGTGCTCCATATTTTAAATCTCCTTTTATAAAAGACCCAATAGTAGAGAGTTGTGATCGTATTTGATGATGTCTTCCTGTATGAAGTGCGATTTCAAGTAAAAAGTAACGCTCTAGTTTTTTCAATAGTTTATAGTCTAGTATAGCCTTCTTACTATCAGAAACTTCATTTTTATGAGCGTATGATTTATTTTGTTTTGGATTGCGTTTTAGCCAATGTACTAGAGTGTCTTTGTCTTTAGGAGGTTGGTTTTTTACAATTGCCCAATATGTCTTTTTTGCTTCTTTATCAGCAAACAATTTATTTAATCTAGGTAAGGCTTTACTAGTTCTTGCAAACAATACTATTCCACTAGTGGGGCGGTCTAATCTATGAACTACGCCAAGATAAACGGCGCCAGGTTTATTATATTTTTCGGCAATATATTCTTTAACAACATCGCTTAAAGGTTTATCTCCTGTTTTGTCCCCTTGTACAATATCTCCAGGTCTTTTATTTACAACAATAATATGATTGTCTTCATAAAGGACTTGAAGGTTAGCTTTAGTCGAGATAATTTTAGACATTTTAAGATTCCTCTAATATGTTATCATTTAATGGCTTTTGTGTATGTTTCAAAATCCATTCTAATGTATTTGTATTTACAGTATTTGGGGCGTTAATTTTAATAATAACAATATCATTAAACATGAGTTGAATTTGGTGATCTGATTTTTCAATAGTAAGTGAAGACACATCACCTTCGATAGTTTTTTTACCGATATCAAAGGGCTTTTTAAAATAAAAAGTGGCGTTATTCACTTTAAATTCAAACCCAAGATACTCGATAAATCTACTAAGACCATTAATAATCATTTTTATTCCGGATAACCCAATCGTTATTAAAAGAATACCCATAAAAAAAGAAAATAAGTTGAGCTTTTCTTCGCCAATAAAAAGATAAGAAATGTTACCTAGACCTATGATACCGATAATAAAAAAAATAAGACCAACAATGATGGCCAAAATATCAACAAGTAACCCTTTTAAAGATCTTTGGATTTCAAAAACTGTATCACCAGATTGTCGAATTGTAAGTCCTAGGTTTCCTAAATACTTAAAATCTCGTATTTCTTTTTGTTCAAGATCAATATCCCTTACTAAATTATCAAATAAAGACGGGTGTTCTATATCGTTAATAGTTCGACTTAAAAACTCTTTTTTAAGTTCTTTTTTAGCAATAAAAGACAATTTGGTATGTCTTGATAAAGTAGTTTGTAATTCTTTATCAGTAAATTTAGAATATAAACCCATATATTTTTTTAATACTGCTCACTATCATTAGGAAAATCAACAGCCTTTACATCTGTAACATATTGTTTAAATGCATTAGTCATTTCGGTATACAAATCGAGGTAGCGTCTTAAAAAACGTGGATTAAATTCGTGTGTCATTCCTAGCATGTCATGAGTTACCAATACTTGTCCGTCAACACCGTTTCCAGCACCAATTCCTATAATTGGAATAGTTAAGCTTTCTGCAACTTCTTTAGCCAATTTGGCAGGGACTTTCTCTAATACTATAGCAAAACATCCTGCTTTCTCTAGCATTAAGGCATCTTCTTTTAGTTTTTGAGCTTCTGCTTCTTCTTTTGCTCTTACTGTATATGTACCAAACTTATATATAGATTGCGGAGTAAGACCTAGATGTCCCATAACTGGGATACCTGCATTAAGAATTCTTTTTATAGATTCTTTAATTTCTTTACCACCTTCTAATTTTACTGCATGTCCACCTGATTCTTTCATAATTCGTATCGCAGATCGAAGTGCTTCTTTTGGATCACTTTGATAACTACCAAAAGGTAAATCAACAACGATTAGAGCTCTGTGAATCGCTCTAATAACAGAAGAAGCATGATAAATCATTTGATCTAAAGTAATTGGTAAAGTAGTTTCATGACCAGCCATTACATTAGATGCAGAATCCCCAACAAGAATTACATCAACGCCTGCACCATCTACAATCTTAGCCATTGTATAATCATAAGCTGTGAGCATGGATATTTTTTCTCCATTAGCTTTCATTTCCACAAGGGACTTTACGGTAACGCGTTTGTAATCTTTTTTTGCTGTAGACATTTGAAATAATTTTTTGAGATGTAAAAGTAATCATTTACCAATATCGTAACAAGTGTATACCATTTTTGATGCTTTTTTATTTTAAAGAAATAAAAAATGATAATATGAAAACCTTATTTTTGATAAAATCAAAAAACAATATTATGTATAAGCTATGTATATCTGCAGTATGTATTTTTTTATGTTCATTTAGTGTTAATGCCCAAAAAGATGGTTCAAAAGATGAAGTATCACGATATAAAGAAGAGGTAAAGCAAACTATTTTGAACTTTTTTGAAGGTTTTCATGAAGGTGATACATCCAAAATAAAAAAAACTATAGATCATAATATTGCTATGCAAACTATAGCAAAAAACAAAGAAGGTAAATTAAGAACAGTACAAACAGATGTAAAAAAGTTTCTTGATGTAATACATAATCGACCTGCTGATCAGCGTTGGGATGAACGATTATTACTTTTTAAAATAGATACCGATAGTGGTATTGCTAATGCCTGGACACCGTATGAATTTTATGTAAATGATAAATTTAGTCATTGCGGAGTTAATGTTTTTCAATTATTTAATGATGGAAATTCTTGGAAAATAATTGCTATTGCCGATACTAGAAATAAAGAAGGCTGTAAATAATTTGACGTTAAATTGTTGTTTGAATATAAATATGACTAAACGTGAATGTTGTTTAACAATCACTTAAACTTACTTTAACGGCGAGACCACCTTCGCTTGTTTCTTTGTACTTTGTATTCATATCCAGAGCAGTTTCCCACATAGTAGCAATAACTTTATCTAAAGGTACTTTGGCATTTGCAGCATCGGTATCCAGTGCCATTTCGCAGGCGTTTATAGCTTTAATTGCTCCCATAGCATTACGTTCTATACAAGGTATTTGTACTAGACCGCCAATTGGATCGCAGGTTAAGCCTAAATGATGCTCCATTGCTATTTCACTAGCCATAAGAACTTGTTCAGGAGTTCCCCCCATTAGTTCTGTTAATGCTCCTGCTGCCATTGCAGAAGAAACACCAATTTCAGCTTGACAACCACCCATCGCGGCAGATATTGTGGCACCTTTTTTAAACAAACTACCAATCTCTCCGGCAACTAACATAAATTGTTTTACATCGTCAAAATTAGCATCGTGATTTTCGATAACCATATAATACATCATTACTGCCGGAATAACACCTGCACTGCCATTAGTTGGAGCTGTTACAACTCTTCCTAATGATGCATTTACTTCGTTTACAGCCAGAGCAAAACAAGAAACCCATTTTAAAATCTGACGAAATTTCACTTCGGTGTCACGAATAGATTCTATCCATTCTGTTGGGTTGGTATATGTAGTGGTACCTATAAGTTTCTTATGAGTGTCAAATGCTCTACGTCTTACATTAAGACCCCCAGGCAATGTTCCCTCTGTATGACAACCTGTATACATAGATGAAAGCATAACATCCCAGATTTTTGTTATTCTTTCATCAATTTCAGAATCACTTCTTAAAGAACGTTCATTTTCAAGAACTATTTCTGATATTTTTTTGTTTTTGGCAGTACAATATTCTAATAAATCGGTGGCTTTTTGAATAGGAAGAGGAAAACATTCAAAAGCTTCTAGTTTTTTTTCTTTTCTTTTTCGTTCCTCTTTTACTACAAAACCGCCTCCAATAGAGTAGTATGAAGATGAAATTTGCTGACCATCATTTAATATAGCATGAAATGTCATTCCGTTAGGATGAAATTCTTTAAATTTTGAATTAAAATTGATTTGAGACTCAGGATCAAAAGAAACCGCTAACTCATTATTAAATAGAAGTTGTTTTGAATTCTTGATGGTATCGATTATCGAACTAATTTGGGATACATCTATAGTTTGCGGATCATAACCACATAATCCTAAAATAACTGCAATATCAGTGGCATGTCCCTTGCCCGTAAGAGATAATGAACCATAGAGATCAACTGAAATTGTATCAACAGATGTAAAGGTGTTGTTGCTTTTTAGTTCGGCGATCCATCTTCGACCGGCTCGCCAAGGGCCTAAAGTATGTGAACTAGAGGGGCCAACTCCTATTTTGAGCATATCAAAAATACTGATACATTCCATAATTCGTAATTAGTCAATAAATTTATGGGTTAAATATAGTTTTTTGATAATAAAGAAACTTACTTTTTGTGAAATACTTAGAAAGTATTTTAAAGAGCATTAGTATCATTGTTTTTAGAATGGTTAAAGAAATCATAATGACATCCTGTCATATAAAAAGCAATGGCATAATCATTGACTTAAGAGAATTAAATTATTATGAACAGTAGTATAACAATTTATTATAAAAGATGAGTAAAATAATAGGAATAGACTTAGGGACAACCAACTCTTGTGTTTCTGTAATGGAAGGTAATGAGCCTGTAGTAATCCCTAATGCCGAAGGTAAAAGAACAACTCCTTCAGTAATTGCTTTTGTAGAAGGTGGAGAAATTAAAGTAGGAGATCCTGCAAAGCGTCAGGCGGTTACGAATCCAACTAAGACTATCTCTTCTATAAAGAGATTTATGGGAAATAAATTTTCTGAATCAGCTAAAGAAGCAGAAAGAGCTGCTTACAAAGTTGTAAAAGGAGATAACGATACACCTCGTGTTGATATTGATGGTCGTCTATATACACCACAAGAATTATCTGCTATGACACTTCAGAAAATGAAGAAAACAGCAGAAGATTATCTTGGACAAGATGTATCTAGAGCAGTAATTACTGTACCAGCATACTTTAATGATGCTCAACGTCAAGCGACTAAAGAAGCAGGAGAAATTGCAGGACTTAAAGTAGAACGTATAATCAATGAACCTACTGCCGCAGCATTGGCATATGGTCTAGATAAAAAAGGTACTGATCAAAAAATCGTAGTATTTGATTTTGGTGGAGGTACTCATGATGTATCTATCCTAGAATTAGGAGACGGTGTATTTGAAGTATTATCAACAGACGGTGATACACACTTAGGAGGTGATGATGTAGATCAAAAAATTATAGATTGGTTAGCAGAAGAATTTAAGGCAGATGAAAACATGGACTTACGTAAAGATCCAATGGCCTTACAACGTCTTAAAGAAGCTGCAGAAAAAGCTAAAATAGAATTATCATCTTCTGCACAAACTGAAATTAATTTACCATATGTTACTGCTACAGCTAGCGGACCTAAACACTTGGTAAGAACTTTATCAAAAGCTAAATTTGATCAATTAATTGATGATTTAGTAAAACGTACTGTAGAACCATGTCGTACAGCTCTTAAAGCAGCTGGATTATCAACTAGTGATATAGACGAAATTATTTTAGTAGGAGGGTCTACTCGTATACCTGCTGTACAAGAAGCTGTAGAAAAATTCTTTGGAAAAGCACCAAGTAAAGGGGTGAATCCAGATGAAGTAGTAGCAGTAGGAGCAGCAATACAAGGAGGAGTACTGACAGGAGATGTTAAAGATGTATTGTTATTAGATGTTACGCCTCTTTCTTTAGGAATAGAGACTATGGGTAATGTAATGACAAAGCTTATTGAAGCTAACACAACTATCCCTACTAAGAAATCACAGGTATTCTCTACAGCAGCAGATAATCAGCCATCAGTTGAAATCCATGTATTACAAGGAGAACGTCCTATGGCGGCAGATAATAAAACAATTGGTCGTTTCCACTTAGATGGTATTCCACCAGCGCAAAGAGGTACGCCACAGATCGAAGTTACTTTTGATATTGATGCAAATGGTATCATTAAAGTATCTGCTACAGATAAAGCAACTAATAAGTCTCAAGATATTCGTATCGAAGCTTCTTCAGGATTAACAGAAGAAGAAATAGAGAAAATGAAGCAAGAAGCAGAGGCTAATGCTGAAGCGGATAAAGCGGCAAAAGAAACTGCAGACAAGTTGAATGAAGCTGATGGAATGATTTTCCAGACAGAAAAGCAGTTGACAGAGTTTGGCGATAAAATTTCTGAAGATAATAAGAAACCTGTTGAAGAAGCTTTAGAAGAATTAAAGAAAGCTTATGAAACTAAGGATCTTGCTATTATACAACCAGCACTTGATAAGATCAATGAAGCTTGGAAAGCTGCTAGTGAAGAAATGTATAAAGCACAGGCTGAAGCACAACAAAATGGACAACCAGGACCTGATGCAGGTGCAGACCAAACAGGCGGTGGTTCTGAAGGTAGTGATGTAGAAGATGTTGACTTTGAAGAAGTAAAGTAACATTTACAACATATAGATAAAAAAATGCGCAGTATTACTGCGCATTTTTTTATTTACTTAATCCTCTTTAAAGCTTCTTTATTTGATAAAGGTTTAAGTCCCGCAGTCGAAACGAACTGAAGAACCTCTTCAGAATTTACTTTTGAATATTCCCGTAGTGCCCATCCAATTGCTTTTTTAATAAAAAATTCATTAGAATATTTGTGGTTATCACATAGAGAAAACAACAATTTTGAATCAGTCTTTTCCTTATACCCAAGCTGAAATAAAATGGCACTTCTGTTTAACCACATATTCTTTGAAGAAGAAAATTGAGAAGTTACAATAGCGACCTGATTTGGAAACTGAAGAAGATAATTCCCTAAAATATGTTTTGCAATAAAATCAACAGAATCCCACCAAGAGTTTGTTATGATTAATTTTTGAATAAAGTCTATATCTGTTACTTCATACTTCTTTTTAAGAAAACGATCTATAAGTTCTATAGCGCAATAATGTAATTCTCGTTGGGGTTTTTGGTATAGTATCTCTGTTATCTCAATAACTTTTTTTCTTGTTAGTTCAGCTTTAAAACTAGTAATAGTTTCTTTCAAAATTGCTTTTCTGATAGGAGCTTTTACTCCATATAATTTGAAAATATTTTTCAAATATTTTTCCATAGCAAAAGCTGTATCCGCATCTGCATTATTTTCAAATTTTAATATTAACTCAGAAATAAAACTCATCATCTTAAAATCCAACAGCTGTATCATCACCACGTCTATCTGCACCTCCTTCTAGGGTGCCATCGGGTAATACAAGAATGCCATCAACCTTACCAATAATTTTAGAGGTTTCTTCATCAATTTTGTATCCTTTTTGCCTTAAACTGTCCAGAATAGCAGTATCAAATAAGTTGGGTTCAAAAACAACTACATCTGGCAGCCATTGATGATGAAATCTAGGTGCATTTACGGCATCTTGCATCGTCATACCAAATTCTTTTACATTAAGTATGGTTTGTAAAACAGAAGTGATGATAGTTGAACCACCTGGAGTTCCTACAGACATCCAAAATTTTCCTTCTTTTTCAACAATAGTAGGTGTCATAGAGCTAAGCATTCTTTTTTCGGGTGCTATAGCATTGGCTTCGGCACCAATTAATCCAAACATATTAGGAACTCCAGGTTTAGCACTAAAGTCATCCATTTCATTATTTAGAAAGGTTCCTATTTCTGGGGCATATAATTTTGAGCCATAAGCTCCGTTAAGTGTTATAGTAACCGAGATAGCGTTTCCAAATTGATCGACAATAGAGTAGTGAGTCGTTTCATCGCTTTCATATCCAGGAATCATACCGCAATTTATAGCAGAAGATAATGTTGCTTTTTCAAAGCTAAAATCTGCCATTCGTTCTTGTAAATATGGTTCTCCTATTAATGTATCTATTGGTATTTTTGTAAAATCGGGATCACCAAGATAAAAACTACGATCTGCATAAGCTCTGCGTTCGGCTTCTGTAATTACCTGAATAGTTTTTGTTTGGTTATGCCCGTATTTGGAGAGATCATACGGTTCTATCATTTTCATGATTTGGGCGAGACAAACTCCTCCGCTAGAAGGAGGTGACATAGATATAATAGAAAGGTCTTTATACGTAAAACGTACTGGTTCTCGCCATTTTGCTTCATATTTAGCTAAATCTTCCATGGTGATAATCCCACCATATTCCTGTACTCGATTTACAAGTTTTTTTCCAGTTTCACCTGTATAAAACTCAGATGCACCATTTTTAATAATGCGTTCTAAAGTAATAGCGAGTTGTTTATTTTTTAAAGTATCTCCTGTATTAAAGGAATTCGCAAACAGTATAGTATCTTTATTTACTTCAATAAAAAGGTCTTTAAAATGATCAAAACGTAGTTTTTGCTTTTCGGTGATAACGAAACCACGGTTTGCTAATGCAACTACTGGGGTTAAAATTTCTTCTATAGGTAATGTTCCAAATTTTTTGTGCACCGCAAAAATTCCGGCAATTGTTCCGGGTACACCAATGGCTAAAGCGCCTACCTGACTTTTTTCAGAAACAACTTCACCATTTTCATCCAGATACATGTCTTTTGTAGCTGCTAGAGGTGCTTTTTCTCTGTAATCTAATGCTCCAGTTTCTCCATCTGCTTTGCGATACACCATAAAACCACCACCACCTAGGCTACCAGCAAAGGGGTATGCAACCGCAAGTGCCATTTCTGTTGCAACCATGGCATCAAAAGCATTGCCTCCTTTTTTCATAATCTCGGTCCCAATCTTAGAAGCTTCTTCTCGTGCAGATACTACCATAGCTTTCTGTGTGATATTACCACGTAATGGTGTGTAGGTAGAAAGTGCTTTTTCAGGAGTTTTTTTACAAGAAATAAAGAGTAAAATAGTAAGTAAGAAATAGACTGTATATTTCATTTGTATAGAGAATTAAAGTTTTGACATTTCGTCTTTGGTGTAGTGTTCAAGCTGCTTAAAAAAAGAATGAAATTCTGAATTAAAGTCCTCATAATAACTTTCGAGTTCTACAACAGCTAGATGCATCTTAGATTTATTTTTTGTCCTTCTATTCATGCCAGCCAATACATCTCCAATTCCCGAAACTGTTGCATAACTAAGCAACCAATTATCTTGGATCATATAGGGAAGAAAATTTTGAATTCGTTTAGGTAAAATATCATAGTTTTCTTCTAATAGCTTATAAAAACCTAAAGTATATTCTTTAAGCGGAATATTAGAATACTCACTCCAATTTGCAGCCAAAAAATGATCATAAAGGATATCAACAATTACAGAACTGTAGTGACCGTATTTTGGGAATAACCTTGATACACTTTGTCGTACAATAGCATTTGTATCTGTATAAAAGTCGATTTTACGATGTAATATGATGCCTTGACTAATGCGTTCAGGATAGTCTAGATACTTTTTTCCTTTTACAGAATCGGCTATAAAATTGCCTATTTTAAGTTCTGGATCATCACCAGAAAGATAGATATGGGCTAAAAAATTCATTGTGTTAAAATACGAGTTTTTTTAATTATACATTCTACTTTATTGCTGTTTATAGTTCTATTACAGTCATTGATATAAAAAAAATGTTTTTCGTGGTTTAAGATTCTATTTTTGAGAGGATAACTGAAAAATGTATGAAACATAATTCTTATTTACACGCTAGCATGACAAAAATTAGATATTGTCGTGTTGTATATTTACTTCAAGTAGCTGTAAATGTTATTGTTGTAAAATATATGTTGTTGGTTTTTATGGTATGCCCCTTTTTGTATTCATGTACCGTAATTAATGAAAGTTCGGACTTTACAGATGAGGGAACATTTACGAGTGGAATTGAAGGACCAGCTACAGATGATTCAGGAAATATTTATGCCGTTAATTTTGATACGGAAGGAACTATAGGAAAAGTAACACCAAACGGAATAACTTCTATTTTTTTAGAACTCCCTAACGGAAGTATAGGAAACGGAATACGATTTGGAAGTAAAGGAGACATGTATATCGCAGATTACAAAAATCACAATGTATTAAAGGTTGATATGAAAACGAAAGTAATAGACGTTTTTGCACATGATTCTAGTGCTAATCAACCCAACGATATAGCAATAGGAAACAATAATGTTATTTATGCCAGTGATCCTAATTGGTCTAATAATACAGGGAATCTTTGGAAAGTAACTAAAGAAAAAGGATTCGAATTGCTCGAAGGAAATATGGGCACAACTAATGGAATAGCAATGAGTCCAGATGGAGAAAAACTTTATGTGAATGAATCTGTTCAAAGAAAAGTATGGGTTTACGATATAAATGAAAGAGGTAGGTTATCAAATAAAAAATTATTCTTTTCATTTAATAAGTATGGTTTAGACGGAATGAGATGTGATGAAACAGGAAATCTTTATATATGTCGTTATGAAAAAGGTACTGTTGTCGTATTATCTAAAGAAGGAGATTTACTAAAAGAATTTAGACTTAAAGGAAAAAAACCAACAAATATTACGTTTAGTAATGATTTTAAATTGTTTTATGTTACCGTTGCAGATAGAGGCAATATTGAAGTAGTAAGAAATACATTACAAGCGATGTAAAAGCTTAAAAAAGAACCTCTTTCTTTTCAAGATTTTATAGTACATTAAATTGTACCGGTTCATTGTATCTTGTACATTTGTTTAAAATTGAAACAAATCAAGGAAGATATATATGACATTAATAAAATCAATTTCAGGAATTAGAGGTACAATTGGAGGATCTGTAGGTGAAAATTTAACACCTATAGATACGGTTAAATTTGCTTCCGCTTATGGTAGTTGGTTAAAAACAGATACAAATAGTGACCATCCTACTGTAGTAGTTGGTAGAGATGCCCGAATTTCTGGTTCGATGGTACAACAATTAGTTATGAATAGCCTAATTGGGTTGGGGATAAATGTAATTGATCTTGGACTTTCTACAACGCCAACGGTAGAAGTTGCAGTTACTTTAGAAAAAGCCGATGGAGGAATTATTCTTACCGCTAGTCACAATCCAAAACAATGGAATGCTTTGAAACTTTTGAATAATAAAGGAGAGTTTTTGAATGCAGAGAATGGAAAGAAAATCCTTGAAATAGCAGAAAACGATGCATATACATTTGCTGAAGTTGATGACTTGGGAAGTATTACTATAAACGATACCTATATAGACAAACACGTAGATGAAGTTTTAAACTTATCTCTTGTCGATGTAGATGTTGTTAAAAATGCAGGTTTTAAAGTAGTTGTAGATGCAGTTAATTCTACAGGGGGAATCGCAATCCCTAAATTACTTAAAAAAATGGGGGTTGACGTAGTTGAATTGTATTGCGACCCAACAGGTCATTTTCCGCATAACCCAGAGCCCCTAAAGGAACATCTTACTGATTTGTCTGAACTAGTGGTAAAAGAAAAAGCAGATTTCGGTTTAACAGTAGATCCAGATGTAGACAGATTAGCATTTATGAGTGAAGATGGTGAGATGTTTGGAGAAGAATATACTTTAGTAGCTTGTGCTGATTTTGTACTAGGAAAAACTCCAGGAAATACTGTTTCTAACTTATCTTCGAGCAGGGCATTAAGAGATGTCACTCAAAAACATAATGGAGTTTATGAAGCAAGTGCCGTTGGAGAAGTAAATGTAGTAGAAAAAATGAAAGCAAATAAAGCGATCATAGGAGGAGAAGGTAATGGAGGGATTATTTATCCAGAATCCCATTACGGAAGAGACTCTCTCGTAGGAGTCGCATTATTTTTAACACATTTGGCAGAGAAAAAGTGTACGGTAAGTGAATTAAGAAATAGTTATCCATCTTATTTCATGAGTAAAAATAAAGTGCAACTTACACCTGGATTAGATGTAGATGCAATTTTAGAAGAGTTTCATGACAAAAATAAGACAGAAGAAGTTTCTACTGTTGACGGAGTTAAAGTAGATTTCTCTGATTGTTGGGTACACTTGCGTAAGAGTAATACAGAACCTATCATTAGAATTTATACTGAAGCATTGAGTCAAGAAAAAGCAGATCAACTTGCAGCAGAAACTATTACTACGTTAAAGAATATTGCAGGTATTTAAACTGTAGTGCTTTACCGTATATTAGGTAAAATATAGCAAACAGTCCATTCATTTCTATTAGTTACATAAATGAATGGACTGTTTTTTATTTCAATAATATTGTTTTTTACTTGTATTTATGAATTTTGTTTTATGAATAATTCTAAACATCATTCTCTTTTCTAAAATATTTTTAGCTTCATACTCTTGGCATTAGAAATGTCTTTTTTTGTTTTGGATCAAATAGAAGTGTATTTTGTACATGATGAATTTCGTATATTTGAAAACCCCTAAAAACAGTTAGTCTATTACCATGAAAAAAATAAGGATTATACAAGAATTAAAAGAACATATTGTTCCCTTATCCAAAGAAGAATATCATTTATTGAGTGAAAGTATAATTTCTGAAGGATGTAGAGAAGCTTTGTTGGTATGGGAAAAAGATGATGACCTTATTCTTATCGATGGGCATAACAGGTATCAAATTTGTACCGACCATAATATTAAGTATAAGACTAAAAAAATGATTTTTTCTAGCATTGAAGATGTCAAATTTTGGATGCTTAATAATCAACTTGGTAGAAGAAACCTTAACCCAGATCAGTTAAGTTATTATAGAGGCTTAAAATATTGTTTTACCAAAAAAAGTAGAGGAGGATATGCAAATGTAGAATCAAAGGGTCAAATTGAACTTTCGACTTCAAAATTATTGTCTAAAGAATTTAATGTTAGCGAAAGTACAATTAAACGCGATGAAAAATATACCATGGCCCTTAATTTAATAGGGGATACAAACCCTAAACTTAAACTACAAATATTAATGGGTGAGATCAGAATGAAAAAATCTGACCTAGCGGTATTATTACAAGCCCAATCTGTTGACGATTGGATTATTGTTAATGAATCAGATTTAAGACACAAAATTAAAATCACTAAAGAAGATTTAGAAAGGAAAAAAAGCATTTCCGAATTTGATAAAATCGATACTTCATCTTCATATGAATTGGTCAATGGTGTCGATACATTATTCTTAGATCAAGACAGTAGACTTAATTTGATTAAGGGTAAAATATTATCAGCTGTTAATTCACTTATTAAGAACAGAGATAAGAATTCATTAAAATTGCTAAAAAAGCAGATAAATAAATTAGAATTAGAAATACTACATACTAAAGAATTAAAAAAACACTAATAATTTCAAATAACTTGATTTCAGTGTGTTATTTATTAGTTGTCTACCTACTGTTTACCTTTTTTAACAATTTATTATCTCAAGTCTACTTATTGTAGACCTTAGTTATGTCTAGAATTTATCAATATTATCTATTTTTGAGCCCCCAAATAATAGTCTTTAATAACACTATTATCTTTAAAATGATGTAAGTACAGTTTGTGTTTTTTGTAATACGTAACTATATACATAAATTTAAATTCAAATATTCCTCATGAAAATTTCGAATTTATAATTTAAAAGATATAATAAATCAATTATGTTTATTTAACGTTTATTTAAAAGCCCAGTTGCATTTCGTTAAATTTTAATTATTCATATTTGCAGTGTAATAAAGTACAAATATCCCCTCATATATAGTCGTCATAAAAGTAAATTTATTTAAATTTTTAAAGCTAAACCTGTTTAGTTTTGAAAAATAGAGAAACGCTGGAATAATGTCAATAATTAATAATTAAATCACTTTTTGTGATCTTACTTATTAGTTAAATAGTTGGCTAATTCTAGAGTTTTAAAACAGAAATATATTATTTTATTTTAAAGTATAATTTATGTGAACCTATGTAATAACAATCAATTAGAGCATTTTTAAGTAGCCTAGTGAAATGCAATGAAATAGTTATGACTTAAATAATATTTAATTTTATCTCGTAATTAAAAAATGATAGTTGATCTTTTTGTATTGAAAACAATTTATACTTGGGGTATAAATGAGTTCATTAGAATAAACAGGAATATATTCTTATAATATGAGAAGGTCGATTTATTAAAGAAAATTAATACTCTTAAAACCTTTTAAATGGAAACAAAAAATTTTAAATCAATCGCAGAGATCTTGTACTGTAGGGGTGAAATCGAAGCGAACAAAGTAGCTATTACTTTTTTACAATCAAAAGACAAGAAAGAAGAAATCACGTATGGTGAATTGTCAAATAGGGCAAAAGCTATAGCAAAGCAACTTAAACAAAAATTAAGTTTTGGAGATAGAGCTCTTTTACTTTATCCTCCTGGACTAGAATATATAAGTACTTTTTTTGGATGTCTTTATGCAGGTGTAATTCCTGTACCAGCTTATCCGCCAGATAGCAGAAATACAGAAAGATTGTTAATGATTATTAAGGATTCTGAAGCAAAATATGCGTTAAGTACATCTCCTGTTATAGAATATGTAAATTCACTGGTTGGAAAAAACATTTCTAATGACAACAGAAAAGAAGGAATGGACTGTTTAAATAACATAGGTTGGATAGCCACCGATTTAATAGATTCTTCTAGTACAATAGCATATGATACAAATGAATTAACCCCAAATGATATTGTTTTTTTACAGTATACATCTGGTTCGACTGGAAACCCTAAAGGAGTTATTTTAAACAATGAAAATCTTCTTGATAATTTAGAGGTAGCTCGAGAATCGTTTGGGTTTTATCCAGATACATATATGGTAAGTTGGTTACCTCCTTATCATGATATGGGATTAATAGGAGGTATATTGCAACCGCTATATAGCGGTATTGGATTAACATCTATGGCACCGATGACATTTCTTAAAAATCCTTTTATATGGTTAGAAGAAATATCTAAAAGAAAAGAAAAAGGAGGTGTTATAAGTGGAGCTCCAGATTTTGCATACCAATTATGTACAAGAAAAATAACCGATGATAAATTAGAGTTATTAGATTTAAGTAACTGGAAAGTGGCTTTTAGTGGAGCAGAACCGGTGAGAGAAAATACATTAATTGATTTTAATGAAAAGTTTAAGGCATCTAATTTTAAACCAGAGTCATTTTTTCCAGTATATGGTCTTGCAGAAGCAACACTATTAGTTTCTTCAGGAAAAACACAAGTAAATCCAAAAATTATTAGTGTAGACAAAGAGGTTTTAAAAGATCAAATAGTAAAAGTTCTTGATAAAGATAATAATGATGAAAGCTTATCTTTTGTGTCATGCGGTACCAAAGAAGATGGTCATGAAATAAGAATAGTAGATCCTGAAACGCTAACATTATCTGATGATTTAACTATTGGGGAAATCTGGATTAAAAGCCCAAGTGTAGCTGTAGGATATTGGGGAAAAGAAGATTTAACAGAAGAAATGTTTCATGCGTTTGTAAAAGATACTGGTGAAGGACCATTTTTTAGAACTGGAGATCTTGGGTTTATGATAGATGAAAATTTATATATTTCAGGAAGACATAAAGATTTGATAATTATTCGAGGTAAAAATTATTACCCTCAAGATATAGAACATACAGTACAAAAAACTCATGAATCATTAAGACCAGGATGTGGCTCTGCTTTTGCAATAGAAAATGAAGATGGAGAAGCGCTTATTGTTGTGCAAGAAGTGAAGCGAGAATTTAGAAGAAAAGTTGATGTAGACGAAGTTACAAATGCGATATGTATGGCAGTGTCTAAAGAATACCAAGTACAGGTAAAAGATGTTGTATTAATAGAGCCATCTTCGTTTCCTAAAACTACCAGTGGAAAATTACAAAGATTGGCTTCAAAAGATATGTATTTAAAAAATAACTTACAGCCCGTAAAAGCAACTTTAGTATGCTAATAACTAATTAATCGTACCAAATACGTAAGATTAATTCGATTTATTTTTAAACTTCATAAACATTGACAAAATAGGTATTCATAAATGATACCCGGTTAATGTATTGATGAATGTTTGATTGATTATCTAACTAAATTAAGAAAGAATATGTCTGTAGATATAATTAAAATACAAAAATCAATAATTTTTGATAGACTTGCTATTGTAGAAGAGTTGGAACAATTTCTAGAGAGCCCTTTTGATGAATCATCAGCAATTTCATTTAAAAAATCAGCCGAACTTGATGAAAATGAAATATTTCCTCATCAAGAAATTAAAGAATTACATAAGTGGAGATATAATGAATATTATATTCCCGAAGAATTTGGTGGAAAACTAAAATCTTTCGAAGAGTTATTATTTCTTACAAGAATGATTTCTAGAAGAGACTTATCTATTTCGATTACCGATGCGCATACGCTCTTAGGATCACTGCCAGTTTGGATTGCTGGATCAGAAGAACAAAAAGAAGAGTTAGCCGAAGCGATAAGAAATAGTAGATCTGCTTGCCTTGCAGTAACAGAAAGATCTCATGGAAGTGATCTTAATTCGAATGGAGTATATGCAGTGCAGTCAGATGATGAAGTGTATCATTTGACAGGAGAAAAATGGCCAATTAATAAAGCTACATTGACCGATATCTTATGTGTTTTAGCAAAAACTAATGATAAGAAAGATTCAAGAAGCTTATCTATTTTAATGGTAGATAAAGAAAAACTAACACCTGATACCTTTTCGTATCGTCCAAAGATCAATACACTTGGCATTAAAGGATGTGATATAAGTGGTATTGTATTCGAGAATGCAGTACTACCAAAAAATGCACTTGTTGGTAAAGAAGGTGCAGGTCTTGAAATAACATTAAAAGGATTTCAAATAACAAGAACTCTTTGTGCCGGTTTATCTCTTGGTGCAGCTGATACGGCATTAAGAACTACACTGAATTTTGTCTTAAAAAGACAATTATACGGAAAAACTGTTTTTGATATACAACATTCAAGACATACATTAGCCAAATCATTTATTGATATTTTAAGTTGTGATTGTCTAGCTATTGCTTCCTCAAGAGGGTTACATGAAATAACTTCTCAATTTAGCGTGTGGTCAGCAATTGTAAAAAATTATATACCACAAAAAGTAGAACAAAGTATACAAGAATTATCTGTTATTTTAGGGTCAAGATTTTACTTTAGGGATGATCATGACTATGGCGTTTTTCAAAAAATGATGAGAGACAACTCTATTATTAGCTTATTTGATGGTAGTACAATTATTAACAAGCATTCTTTATCACTTCAACTTAAATTTTTAGCAAAAAAGAGAGCAAAAAGTAGAGGTATAGATTTAGAAGAGAAATTAGAAAAGATTTTCTCTCTAAATAAAGATGTTAGCAATATCAATTTTGATAAACTAGACCTTTTTAGCAAAGGAAATAATATAGTACTACAAGGTATAGAGTTTGCGCTTTCTAAATTAGGAAACTTAAAAGGAAAAAGTAATGTTTCTCCTAAGACATTATCCGAAATCCTTAACTTAACAATAGATCTTATTAGTAATTTAATGGATCTTGAGAATAAAGTAGATAAATTACCTGTAGTAGAATCAGGACACAATCTTGAAACCGAATATTTTGATCTTGCTCAGGATTATTGTCAATTGCATACAGCGGCTACCTCAGTATTTATGTGGATATATAATCAAGAAGAATTAGGACCATATTTTGCAAAAGGTGAATGGCTGGTCCTTGCTTTACAGAGAACTCTGGACTCTTTTACAATTTATAAGAAAGAACTAGATAAAGAATATCTAGAAAACACAGCAAAACATTTATTAGAATTACATCAAGAAGGTAAGTTATTTTCTATAACACCTTTTCAACTTTCAAATTAATTAAAAACAAAAAAAATGTCAGAAAAAACTGAAACTATAGAAGTGGGGGCAAAAAATACTTCTATAATTGAAATGGAAAATTGGTTAATCAATAAAGTGGCAGAACATTTAAGTATGGATAGTGAAAAGATTTCTGTTCATGAAGAACTGGTGCTATATGGTTTAGACTCTATGAGTGCTATTATGATTTCTGGAGATATAGAAGAAAAACTTAATATAGAATTACCTTCTACTACACTATGGGATTATCCAACAATAGATGCAATTATGTCGTTTCTTAAAGATAAAATTTAATAAGAAACACCATAACCAATTATTAAGAATTTAAGAAAGTAACCAAAACAACTAGTATATATTTTCTTTTTTATTCTTAAGGCTTACCATATTCTTAAAACTAAAAAATAATGAAAACCGATTTTAACATAGATCAAAATACATCTCAATCATATCCACTATCCAAAGAACAAGAAGGGTTGTGGTTTTTACAACAACTAGACCCAGATATTTCGGCTTATAATGTCGTTTTTGGTGGGGAAATAGAAGGACATCTAGATATTCAAACTCTTGAACGTACATTTAATTTTTTAATTGAACGTCATGATGTTTTAAACACAACATTTGAAACAATTGAAGGTAAACCGTATCAAAATTTTGAAAAAAATATTGTTAAAGGATTTGATATTCAGTTAAATACAGATGTGTCTGAAATAGAAGAAATAGTAAAATGTATTGATAAGGATACAAAAAAACCATTTAATCTTAGTACAGATAGGTTAATTAGAGCAAATTTATATCAAAAAAATGATCAACAGCATATATTGGTGGTAACGGCACATCATATCGCTATTGATCTATGGGGATTGGCTATATTACTTAATGAGCTAAGATTAGTGTATACGGCATTTAAGACTAATGAGACTCCACAATTAAAACCAATAACAGCTAATTTCAGAAACCATGTAAATGATCAAAAAGCACTCTTGTTTTCTGAAAAAGGAGATAGTTTATTAACCTATTGGAAAGAAAAATTATCGGGAGAATTGCCGGTATTAGACTTTCCAATAGACAAAGTGAGGCCAAAATTATTAACTTATAATGGCAAAGTAGAACGATTTTCTTTAGACCAAGAATTAAGCAATGAGCTTGTAGAGTTGGCTAAACAAGAAAGTGTAACGCTTTACATGTTGTTATTAGGAGCGTACAGAATTCTTTTACAGCGCTACACAAATCAAGAAGATATTTTAATAGGAGTTCCTGTTGCTGGTAGAGGTAAAAAAGAAACAAGAAATATCATAGGTAATTTTGTAAACACCATTGTATTAAGATCTTCTTTAGATACATCTAGAAACTTTTCTGATTTTGTAAAAGATATTCGTAAAGATGTAATCGATGGGATGAAACATCAGGAATATCCTTTTTCAGAACTTGTAAAGGAACTACTTCCGGATAGAGATCCTGCAAGATCTCCATTAATTCAGACCGCATTTGCTTGGGAGAGATTACCTGTTTTAGATGATGTTATGGCATCTTTAGGAACAAGTCAAGATTCGTTATTAGATATAGAGTTGTTTGATGTTGATCAACAAGAAGGACAGTTTGAGATAAGTCTTGAAATGGGGAATGAAGTCGATGGAGAATTACATGGATTATTTAAATATAATACAGATTTATTATCTAGTGAAACTGTGGTTCAGGTAATCCAACATTTTAAAAACCTACTACGATCGATAGTGAAAAATCCAGAATTATCTATAGCTAAACTCCCAATATTACAGGATGCCGAACAAGAAGAGATCCTAAATATTTGGCAGGAAAAACCACAAGAGTTTCCTAAGTTTAATACGTTACATCAAGGATTTGAAGCAATGGTTGTTAAAAACCCAAATGCCATTGCCGCAGTGTATGACAATACCGAAATGACCTATGATGAATTAAATAAAAAAGCAAATGCTCTTGCTCATCATTTAAAAAGCCTGGGAGCTAAAAAAGGGACATTAATAGGACTTTGCGTGGATAGATCTATCGAAGTACTTGTAGGAATAATGGGGATTTTAAAATCTGGCGGAGCATACGTTCCATTAGACCCTAAAAACCCAAAAGAACGATTAGAACTAATTATTGATGATGCTAAGACTCCTATAATAATAACGCAAGGAAAAGAAAAAATAGCAATAGTAGATGATCAAATTGAAATAGTTGATTTAGACATGGATTGGCCATTAATAGAAACCAATTCAGATGAAAATTTAGATCTGGTTACAGGAAAAGATGAATTAGCATATGTAATTTATACATCTGGTTCTACAGGAAAACCAAAAGGAGTATTAAATACACACCATAATGTATTACGTCTCTTTACTGCTACGGATCATTGGTATAAATTTAGTGAGAACGATGTATGGACTTTGTTTCATACCTATGCTTTTGATGTTAGTGTTTGGGAAATATGGGGAGCACTATTATATGGCGGTAAACTAGCTGTTGTTTCTTATGAAGTAAGCAGAACACCAGAGTTGTTTTATGATCTACTTGTAGATAAAAAAGTAACCGTATTAAGTCAAACACCTTCGGCATTTAAACAACTTATAGAGTATGAAGTATCTTTGGCAGCACCAAAAGATTTATCACTGTCATATGTTGTTTTTGGGGGAGAAGCTTTAGATATACCTGCCTTAAAGCCATGGGTAGAAAGACACGGGGATCAATCCCCTAAGCTTATAAATATGTACGGTATTACAGAAACTACTGTACATACAACATATAGAGAAATAGTAAAAGAAGACCTATTATCACCAAAAAGTATGGTAGGACAGCCAATTACTGATATGAAAATTCATTTATTAGATGGTGAATTAAACCCAGTACCTTACGGAGTTACAGGAGAGATTTATGTTGGGGGAGAAGGATTAGCTGTAAAATATCTAAATAGAGAAGAGCTCACCGCAGAAAGGTTTATAAAAGACCCTTATAGTACTGATGCGAATGCACGATTGTATAAAAGTGGAGATTTGGCACAACTTTATAAAAATGGAGATTTAAAGTATATAGGAAGAGCAGATACTCAAGTAAAAATTCGAGGCTTCAGAATTGAACTTGGTGAAATCCAAACATTATTAACAGCACATCCTAGTATTAAAAATGCAGTAGTAACAACAAAAAATATAAATGATAATGATATACGAATTGTAGCTTACTACAGCATAGAAGAAGAGAAAGAAGTTACTGATAAGGCCTTGAGAAATTATTTAGTAAACAGATTACCGGATTACATGATACCATCGATTTTTATGGAAATGGAATCATTTGCACTTACTATTAATGGAAAAATAGATTACAGAAAACTTCCTATGCCCAAAATTAAAAGAGATGATGTTGAATTGATCTTACCACGAGATGTAGTTGAATTAGAATTACAGAAGATTTGGGAAAAAACTCTTAAAATTTCACCAATCGGTGTGAAAGATGATTTTTTTCAACTAGGAGGACATTCAATGTTAGCCGTGAGCATAATGAGTGATATTAAACTATTATTTGGTGATAGTTTTGCAATTTCTGTTTTGTTTCAATACCCAACAATCGAAAAATTAGGTGAAATAATCCGTGAAAAGAAAGAGATCGCCAAAGGTTCACCTCTTGTACGGTTACAAAAAGGAAAATCAGATAAACACCCAGTATTTTGTATTCACCCAATAGGAGGTAACGTTTTTTGTTATTCACCAATGGTAGAATCTATTAAAGATGAATATGAAATTTATGGTTTACAAGTGCCTTATTTATACGAAGATGGTACACCTCATATTACAGTAGAAGATATTGCAACGGATTATATTGATAACATTAAATCGGTTCAGGAAGAAGGACCCTACCATTTAGTTGGGTATTGTTTTGGAGGATTAATCGCTACAGAAATTGCACATCAGTTAAAAGAACAAGGAGACCAGATTGGGACACTAAACTTATTAGATACACGATCTCCATTGTATGATGATGCAGAAGAGTTTGATGATGCTATTCTTTTATCATGGTTTGCAAGAGATCTTGCATTACCATATGGTAAAACACTTACGATACCTCCAGAAGAGTTAAGAGAATGTGAATCTGTAGATAAAATGTTTGAACTTGTGCTATCCCGCGCAAAAAATGAACATATCGTAACAGATGATATTAATCAAGATCAAATGAGACGATATCTTGATGTGTATATCTCTAACGGAACCGCATTATCACTATACGAAGCGAAACCATACAACGGACGGATAAATTTATTAAGAGCAGTACATGAACCACTTATAGAACAAATAGGTATTAACCTAGGGTGGGATCGTTGCGAAGTTAAAGATCTTAAGGTTTACGATGTACCAGGTAATCATAATACTATGATGTATAATCCAAATGCAATTGTACTAGCAGGAACGCTTCAAAAGGTACTGGCAGAGTATAAAGAAGTTGAAACAGCGGTATTACTATAAATGGTAATAACTAAATAAAAAAAACAATAGCTCGTCAGAAAGTAATAATCATAACTTTTTGGCTAATTCAAGCAATACTAATTAATATCATTTTACGCTTTCTGATGAGCTTTTTATTTAAAAAACACCAATAAAATAAGCATTGATAACAGTATCAAAATAAATAACAAAACACAAAATCATGATATCTATTAAGCAAACATTTTATTTAGATCATAACATCAAGGATGTTTATGAATTTGTAAATGACTCAGGAAATGAAGTCGATTGGGTTTCTTCTGTGAAACAAGTCGAACAATTAGCAAATGATCAATTAAAACTACTATATGATTTTTTAGGTAGAAAAGAAACTTTTGTTATGCAAATCACAACAGAAGCATATCATCTAAGAAAGTATACAAGTACTGAAGGAGTTTTTCCTATGAAAGGAGAACAAAGATTTGAATCTATAAAAAACGGCAATGCAACAAAATTTGAATGGTATTTCGAAATGGATCCAGGAAAGTATTTTGGTATCATACCATTACTAATCATTAAAAAAGCAACAGAGAAAGTCATGAAAAAAGATGGAACAAATCTTAATAAACTGATTTCTCAAAGTATGATGAGTGTATAAGAATCATAACCCCTAACTAATTTTATTTTTTAAAATGAAACTCATAGCTAATATTATTTATAAGAGACCATGGATTGTCCTTATTGGACTTTTGGTCACTACTGTACTCTTAGGAACCGGAGTTACAAAACTTGAAACTAAGAATAATCAGGACTCAGAACTACCAGAAGATGATCCAATTGTAAAAACAAATGATTATCTGGAAGAAGTATTTGGAAAAAAAGATGTTTTAATAGTTGGTATAGAAACCGAAAATATCTTTAACAAAGAAACACTTAGTAAAATCATTAATATCTCTCAGGAAATAGAAACTGTACAAGGTGTTATTGGAGATGAAATCACAAGTTTATCGACAATTAATAACATACAAGGTAAAGATTGGGGGCTAGATGTAGGGCCATTAATGGAAGAAGTTCCGGCGACCAAAGAAGAAATTCTAGAACTTAAAAAAGAAGTTTTTTCTAACGAACTGGTTATTGGTCGCTTAGTGTCCGAAGATGCTACTTTTACATCTATAATAGCTAATCTTGACGAGGATTATGATCAAACTGTAGTTTATAATGAAATTTCTGAAATTATTAAAAAGCATGAAGGACAAGAGAAATTTTATCTTGCCGGTGCACCTATAAATTCTCATGAAATTGATACGGGTATTCAAGATGATGTAAACCTTCTTTTACCCTTAGGGCTTTTATTAGTACTTATTGGGTATTTCATTTCGTTTCGCTCTGCAAAAGGCGTAATACTGCCATTTGTCGTTGTTGTTTTAAGTATAATTTGGACAATGGGTTTAATGGGGCATATTGGTTTTCCTATAACAGTTGTATCTTCGGTATTACCAATGCTTATGATTGCTATATCAAGTTCTTATGGTATTCATGTTCTTCATCGATATTATGAAGAAATCTTAACTAGTGAGAACAGAAAAGTAGCAGCCAGAGAAACGGTAAAAAAAATAGGACCAGCAGTATTAATGACAGGGATAACCTCGGCAATAGGATCTGCTACTCTAATAATTTTTAAAGTCACCTCTATACAAGAATTTGGAATTATTACTTCATTGGGTATAATCTCTACGTTACTAGTATCTATTTTATTTATTCCTGCAATACTTGCATTGTCAAAGAAAAAAGGAGAGAAGAAGAGTACAAAAAATAGAGAGGTACTTCTTAATAAATTTTTATTGTGGGTAGCCGCCGTATCCTTAAAATATAGGGTGAGAATTTTGATCTGTACATTACTACTATTTGTTATTTCGGGTATTGGGATTAGCAAAATTAGAGTAGGTAACGATTTTATAAAGTATTTTCCAAAAGAACATGTTTTACGTTCTACGTTCAATAAATTTAATGACAAACTAGGAGGAGTTCGTACTATGGACATAATGATAGAAGCTAAAGAAGCTGATATGATTAAAGATCCAACATTTTTAAAAAAGATAGCGAATTTTCAAAAATTTGCAGAGTCTCAACCAGGGATTGGTTATAGTAGTTCGTTTTCGGATATTATTAAGCGAATGAATCTACAAATGAACGATGCAGATCCTAAGTTTAATACCATTCCAGACTCAAAAAATACGATCGCCCAGTACTTATTACTGTACTCCATTTCAGGAGATCCAGGAGATTTTGGAGATCTTATAGATTATGATTATCAAAGAGCCAAAGTCAAACTTTTCTTGACCACATCAGAGCAAGAAGAACATATAGCGTTGTATAAGAAGTTTGAAACCTATGTTAATGAGAATTTTAAAGGAGAAGCAAATATTGAGTTTGGAGGAGAAGTAATGTTCTGGTTGGCTCAAATACGCTACATCGTTAATGGTAAAATTCAAAATATTTTCTTAGCCATTTTAATTGTTTTAGTGTTTTGTGTTATCGTATTAAGATCAATATCTCTTGGGTTACTAAGTATTGTTCCATTAACAGTATCTAGTATTTTAACTTTTGGTTTTATGGGCTTTTTAGGTATTCGATTAGAAACTGGTACAGCTATTATAACTGCAATAGGAATAGGTATAGGTATCGATTTTGCAATTCATTATTTATTGCGATTTAAAGAAGAAATGATGATTACAAACGGAAATTTAGAAAAGGCAACCGAGACAACTATTCTAACTTCTGGGAAAGCAATAATTTATGATGTAGTATCCAATATTCTTGGATTTATCGTATTTATTTTCTCTGGATTTTTACCCATACAATATTTTGGATGGTTGATATCATTAACTATGATAACAGTGGCCTTTGGTTCTTTAGTATTGTTTCCTTCACTTCTAGGAATTTTTAAACCTAAATCGTTGTTTCAGCAAAAAATGATTGTGGTAAAAGAAGAAACACCACCAAAGATTATCAAAAAAGAAATGGCATTATCAGAAGAATCTAATTAAAAAAATATAAAATACTTAAAACAATGAAAATTTTTAAAGCAATAAAGCTATCAGCAATTCTAGTTGTATTTTCTCTTAACGTATCAGTGTTATCAGCGCAAACAGGTTTAGAGGTTATGACCAAAAATGAAAAACAAGTTTTTGCAGATGACGAGAAAGTAGATATCACTATGACTCTAGTAAATAAGAAAGGAAAAACTAGAGTTAGAACCATAAATCAAGTAACAAAAAGTGATGAGGCTCGAAATCGTTCATCGATTATACGATTTACATCTCCATCAGATGTAAAAGGTACTTCATTTTTAGCGATAGAGTACTCTGATAGAGATGATGATCAATGGTTGTATCTACCAGCTTTAAGTAAAACCAGAAGAATCTCATCAAGCAATCAGACAGATAATTTTGTTGGATCTGATTTCACATATGAAGACTTGGCAACAGAGGATCTTGAGGATTTTAAATATACAAATGTAAAACAAGAAACTTTAGATGGTCAAGATTGCTTCTTAGTAGAAGCAATACCTGTTTCAGAATCAAAAATCAAAGAAACAGGATATTCAAAAAGAGAAATATATGTTAGAAAATCAGATTTTGTGATTGCTAAAGTGAATTTCTATGATAAAAATGGAGTTCATTTCAAAACACTAACTACTGGTGATATTAAAAAGGTAGTTAATAATGAAAAATCCAGAGCATATGAGATAAGCATGAATAATCTTAAAACGAATCATAAAACCATTTTAAAATTTTCAAATTTTCAAATTAATACTGGAGTAGAAACAGATTTGTTTTCTAAACGAAACTTAGAGAAAGAGTACTCTTACGACTAGAAAATTATTGTATAACCCTTAATATTTGCCTATGGAATTATAGTTTAAAAAACCAAAAAGTAATAGAATAGGTATTCTTATAATTTGTTTAAAGCCACGTACTGATTGATTTGTGTGATTTTACAAGAAACAAATTAGAGAATATCTATTCTTGAATACTAGAATTCATAGAAAACTCAAAAAAGGGATAATCAAATACATAATAATATAAACTTATAATCAATTGTCATTTTGAGTTGTAGACAACTATATAGAAACAATACAAAAGATACTAGAAGAAACAGTTTTTGTAAAATTAAGTTTGCTAGTCTTTTGTTGATAATAACAGCCATACAATCTACATTTTCCCAAAAGGAGAAAAAGTATAACATCGGTGGTTTTGTTGAATTAGATCACATTAGTTATTTTAAAAATACAGAAGAATATGATACCAAAGTCAATTCTAGAAATCAAGGTATTTTACAATTAGAGTTAGACGGTAGTGTTAATGATAAATACCATTTTTTTACCGGTATCGAAGTAAGAAATGATATCTCAGATGCAGATCGTGAACGTGTTTTTATCGATGAAGCTTATATCGATATTTACATGAAAACTATGGATGTAAGAATCGGAAAACAAATAATCAATTGGGGAGAGGCAGATGGTATTAACCCAACTAATAATATTAATCCAATAGATTTTTCAGATATAATTGATACCGATGACGAACGTATAGGGGTATACTCAATATCATCAAAGTATTACATAGATGATATTACTATTCAAGGGGTTTTTATTCCCGTTTTTCAGTCTAGTAAAATACCTAGTACAAACTCTAGATGGTTTGTAGATTTTCCCACAACGGTTACACTTCCTACTGGAGAAATAATTCCCGCTCAATTTGTATTACAAGAGACGCAAGAACCTCAAAAGGATATAGAAAGTGCTCAATTTGCTTTAAAAGTAAGTACAACAATTAAAGGATGGGATTTTTCTGTTAGTTATTTTAATGGTTATGATGATTTACCATCTTTTAGTCGACAACTTTCACAAGACCAAAACGGACTAACAAATGTTTTGATTACTCCAGAAATTGAACGACTACAAGTGTTTGGGGCAGATTTTTCTACAGCCTTGGGTAGTTTTGGTTTACGTGGAGAAGCAGCTTATTTTAGAACTGAAGATCAGGATGGTACCAATCCTTTTATAGATGATTCTTTTTACCAGTATGTTATAGGGTTAGATAGAACATTTACTGATATTATCGGCGAGAATAATTTATTTGTAATTGCGCAATGGGTACATCAGATTATAGAAAGTGGTGAAGATGCACCAAACACAAATCTTAATAATATTTTTCAAGAATCTTTTGTAGCAAGAGCAGAATATGAAATCAATAATGATGCAAAATTTATTGTTCAAGGTATACATGATATCAAAGTAGACAATACCTATGTTCAATCAGAATTGCGTTATAATTTAAGTAGTGGTGTTAACTTAAGCGTAATAGGCGATTTTTTTGGCGGTAAGGACAATACTTTTTTCGGTAATTATCAAGATAATAACAGGATTCAAGCACGATTAAAATATAGTTTCTAGGAAATAATTAATGACTTATACGAGTAAAAGTAATCATCGAATGGTAAATCCTTTCTTGTGATTTAGATTCTAGATTATTTTTACTTGTATTAATCAACAACAGCGCCTTCTGGAATTGGTCCATTTCTATGTTTCCAACGTTTATGAGTCCAAAGGTAATATTCTGGGTTTTTATGGATTTGCTTTTCCAGTAAACGTAGGTATTGTTTTATAACAAAGTACTTTTCTTCTTCTTTACTATTTTCTGAGATAGGTATAAATCGCACTTCATAATGTCCTCGTTTCACTTTTTCGACATGAAGATATAGAACAATAACATCAAGACGTTGCGCTAAAAATTCACCCCCCATAAAAATAGGTACTTTGATTCCCATAAAATCAGTCCAATATTTTGCATTAGAAATTTTAGGAGATTGGTCAGAAATCATACCATATCCGCATACAGTGCCGTCTTGTTTGTCTTTAATTATTTGTCGGGCAACTTTATGACTAGCAATTAATCTTGAGTTAAAACGTCCTCGAATGCGATGAGCTAACTTATCAAAATGTTTGTTTTTAATTTGTTTGTAGATGCCAACACAAGGATTTAAGGATACGAGATCTACCGCATTAGACCATTCAAAACTACCATAATGTCCCATTAATGTGATAATACTCTTATTCTTTTTTTCAAACTCATGAAACTCATCAAGATTAACGACCTTATATCGTTTTATTAATTCTTCGCGGCTAATAGATAATGACTTAGTCATTTCTAAAAACATATCACACATATGCTTATAAAATGCTTTTCGTATTATTTGTATTTCTTTTTTAGTTTTTTCAGGAAAAACAAGGGTTAAGTTTTCCGTAACTGTAGTTCTTCTATACCTAATAATATAGTAGACAATTAAATATACAAAAGTAGAAAAGGCATAAAAAATTCTCCAGGGTAGTTTAGAAATTCCTAATATAATCGGATAGGCTAACCTATATATAAGTAAGTGCATGAATTGAAGATTAGCGGACAAAGGTAAACTTATTTACCATTAATAAGTAAATAAACTCTTTAATCTACTGTTGCGCCTTTTGGTTTCTCTGCATTACGATGTTTCCAACGTTTATGGGTCCATAAATAATACTGTGGTTCTTTATAGATCTGTTCTTCTAACATTCTTAAATAGTCTTTAACAATGGCATAATCCTCACAACTTTTAGGATCATCTGTAATGGGGACAAATGTAGCTTCGTAATAACCTCTTTTAATTTTACTCACTTTTAGGTAAAATACATTTAGATCTAATCTTTTGGCCAATACTTCTGCTCCTACAAAAGTGGGTACTTTAATGCCCATAAAATCAGTCCAATATTGTGATCTATGTAACTTTGGAGATTGATCAGAAACCAAACCGTACATATAAACTCCATCTTTTTTCTGATCTTTAGTAATTTCTTTCATGGCATTTCTGTTAGGTATAAGACGCGAACCGAAACGAGCACGGATTCTTTGAACTAATCGATCAAAATATATATTACCTAAAGGCTTGTAGATACCAACTGCTTGTATTTTTGTTTGTATATCAACAACATTAGACCATTCATAACTTGCATAATGTGCCATAAAAACCATCATACTTTTTCCTTTAGCCTCTAGGTTCTTTAAATCGTCAAGATTAGTGACTTTAAATCGTTTGATCATTTCTTCATTAGAGATAGAAATAGACTTTATCATCTCTAAAAACATATCACACATGTGCTTATAAAAACCTTTTCTAATCTGCTTAATTTCTTTAGGTGTTTTCTGGGGGAAAACCAACTCCAGATTCTCCTTCACTGCTTTTTTTCTGTACCCGATAATGTAATATACAAAGTAATAAATACCAGTAGAAAACGCATAAAATAACCCCCATGGTAGTTTAGAAATACACCACAAAATGGGGTAGACAACTCTATAAATAAGTAAGTGCATGTATTAAGAAAAATTTGATTGTAAAAATAAGGGTATTTTATGAAATCTAAAAAAATCAAAGACCCATTAACCGTAGTATAACTCCATTATACTATTGGATAAAGTACTTCTTTAACAAAATTAAAATGGGTTTTGAGAGGACAAAATATGTGGTATATTTGAATAAAATTATTGTTCCGTATGGGAAAACTTGATCTTGATATAGTAATTATAGTAATTATTGGTGCTAATATTTTAATGTCGTTAAAAGGGTTTAATGACTTTTCTTTTTTCGAAAAATTTAAATTTAATATAGGAGGGGTTCGTAGAGGAGAGCAGGTCAGAATGTTAACTTCTGGTTTTTTGCATGTAGATATGATGCATTTGTTTTTTAACATGCTTACTTTATATTTCTTTGCACCTGTTGTTCTAGGTTTTTTAGGAAATGTAAAATTTTTGATTTTGTATTTTGGAAGCTTGTTAATGGGGAATTTATTTTCATTGTACTTTCATAAAGATGAGTATCATTATAGTGCCGTAGGGGCAAGTGGCGCTGTTTCAGGGGTTATCTATGCGGGAATTTTGTTCAGACCTGATATGAGTTTATATCTTATGTTTATTCCTATTCCTATTCCGGCTTATATTTTTGGGATTGGTTATCTATTATATTCTATTTTTGGAATGAAAAATAGTGTTGGTAATATTGGTCATGATGCACATTTTGGAGGTGCAGTTGGGGGATATTTCATAACACTAATTATGGCACCATGGCTTTTTCAAGAGAATTTTTTAATGATAATATTATTAGCTGTGCCAATTATTATCTTATTTGTTATGCAAAGACTAGGAAAACTATAAGTATAAAAAAACGACCCATTAGGGTCGTTTTTTTATACTATTATAATTCAATATATTATAAAGACTTTTCTCCTAATAATTCTGAGATTTTCTTCTCTAGAGCAGGACCACGTAGGTTTTTAGCAATTACTTTACCTTCTTCATCTATAATAAATGTAGCAGGTATAGAACGTACCCCGTACGCTTGCGCTATTGGATCTTGCCAGAATTTTAAATTAGAAACATGATTCCAATTTAAATCATCATCAGCAATAGCCTTTGTCCAGGCTGTTTGTTGTTTATCTAAAGAAACACCAATGATGTTAAGCCCTTTATCATGATACTTATTGTAAACTCTAACTACATTAGGATTTTCCATTCTACATGGTTTACACCATGAAGCCCAAAAGTCTATAATTGTAATTTTACCCATAGATTCTTTTAGAGACAATAATTTACCTTCTGGAGTTGGACCAGAAAAATCTTCGGCAGTACTACCCATATCTATACGTTTCTGCATAGATACTGCTAAGGTTTGAGCGATTACTTGATTGAGATTTTTACCTAAACGACTCTGTTTTACAGTATCCTGCAACGCAGTATAGGTTTCTTGAGCTTCTTTAGGAGGTAACATTTTAAGGTTAAGAAGATCTCCTAATGCCATAACAGCTACTAATGAACTAGTGTTATTTTCTGCTATTTTTAATCTATAGTTTTTTTCGCTATCTCTTAATTCTTCTTTTTTGGCCGCGATTGCAAGAGCTTTATCACTTTCGTTTAGCCTAGATGCTATTTGATATTGATTATTAAGTTCAACTCTCTCTTTGCCAAACTCGTTAATTTTTTGGATGTATTCAAAAAATAATTTGTTTTCGTTACCTCCTTCAATAATAGAAGAACGTAAACTATCCTTATGAATCGTCATCTTAATTGCATTATTCTCTGGAAGAAACAATACATTACCTTGAATATTATTAAAAGTAAGATAATTAAAATCATTACTTTCTGCAGGGGGTAAGTTTAGTTTAAATTTTTCCTGTTCAATTGTTGTAGAATCAACTATTATAGGACGTCCGGAGTGGCTAATGGCGTTAATAAACACTTTTGTTCCGTTTTCAAAACCAGCTGTTTTGGCATTGATCGAATATCCTTTTTCTTCTTTTGTGCAAGCTGCAACTAATACTAGTAAAGCAAGCAGAGCAATTCTTTTCATAAAATTCATATTTCTTGACAGTAAAAGTAAAGAATCATATGTATATACTCAAAATATTAACGTTGCAGATGAGGTAATTGTTAAAGGATTCTTATAAAGAACCTAAAATTACACCTAAAACTGACAAAATGTTGTAACAAATACCCCTTTAGGTCGTCTTATAATTGTTTTGATAGTAGATTGAAAATAAGAATACTATGTAATGATGTAATTAATAAACCGACTAATATTTATTTATTTGATTTTTTTCTGACTTTCGGTCCAATTATTGTTAAAGTATTCGTCTTAGTAACAGAAACGATATTAAAAAAATAAAATTTAATTAATTGTTAATATCTGTTTAACCAATTTTTAATGCATTATTTTTGCTAAATTAGGGTAAATAATTATATATGAGGGCTTTAGATCAGGATTTTCCACTTGACATTTGGATTAGTTTTTCAAAGTTTTTTGAACAATATAGAAACTACTTAAAGAGTGATAATGAACTCCTTAAGGATAGAGCTATACGTGTTTTAAAAATAGCTGAAGAATATCCTGAATTAGAAGAAGGTATAAGATCAGAAGAAAGAGTACAAGAATTATTACCACAAATTAAAATGGTTCTTGAAGATTCTTTTGCCCAAATATTACAATCCAACGAGATTAAAATAGCTACAATACCATTTAATAATAATGTTTTACAATCTTCTGAACGTTATAAAAATATTATTAAGGCAGCTGGTAAAGATTTTGAACCAGAAATTAAAAATCTTGATGAAGATCACTATTTTATAATGGGATGTAGTATTATTTTAAAATCATACTATGGGTATAGTATTGATTTTAGAAGACCATTTTTTTACGATATTCCTGATGAGAATGGTATTACAAGACATTACAGAATAATGTATAATGCTGATTTTATAGAAATTATAAAAACCGATGATGCTCGGGATATTACTAAAGAAGACGTAGCAGAGTTACTAGATAATTTTGATAATGTAGAAGTTTGGAAAGAAAAGTTCCCGCCAAATAGTTGGATTTTTAAAGGTATAGTTCTTGCTAATATGTTTGACGTTACTACAGACGTTTCTTTATCTGATTTCAAGACAAGCCTTATTAAATATGATAAAACCCAAGGGGATTTTGTAGATAGTTTTCAGGCAATCTTTAGGGCTATATTTAATTTACATGAAATAAAAGTAGGATTCTCTAATTATAACCCAGAAGAAGAGGTACTTGAAAAAGTACCTTTGCGTAATATAGATAGTTATATTCTTTTTAATAGATATTCTGATAGATGTGACACTGCACTTTGTGGAGGGACAAATTATTACCTTTTTGAAAAGTCGACGTATTTTGCAATATCAGATGTAAAAAGATATCAAAAGTCTACTCCAGAGGAGAAGATGTATGCTAATTTAATAGAACAAAATATAAATAGTGCCATTCTTGCTCCCATAAAGAGTGAAGGAAAAATGCTAGGAATTCTTGAAATTGTTTCACCTAATGTACATGAGCTTAATAGCATCAATGCAAATAAATTGCAAGATGTGATGCCATATTTGGTGGATTCAGTGTTACGCTCTAAGTCAAAAGCAGAAAATGAATTAGAATTGATTATTCAGCAGGAATGTACATCAATTCACCCTAGTGTACATTGGAAATTTAGGCAAGAAGCTAAACAATTTATGCGTTCAATGTTAGAAGGCACTCCAACTTCATTTAAAGAAGTTGTATTTGATAATGTATATCCACTATATGGGCAAATCGATATTAAGGGGTCTTCTGAAGCACGTAATTTTGCCATACAAAAAGACTTAGTTTTACAGCTTAAAGGTATTGCTAAAGTTCTGAATAAGGTAATAGAATCTGATCCATTACCAATATATGAGCAACTAAACTATAGAACAAATCGCTACATTAATTCTATCACAGAACAATTACAGGTAGATAGTGAACAAAAAATTGTAAACTTTATAAAAAAAGAAATCACACCGCTATTTAAGCATCTAAAGAAGAAAAATAGTGAGTTAAATATTCTTATCGAACAGTATGAGGATGTACTTGATAAAAACATTAAAACGGTATACAAACATCGTAAAGCTTATGATGATTCGGTGATGTTGATCAACAAGAAAATGGCCGCATTATTAGATCAAAAACAAGATGAAGCGCAGGGTATGTACCCGCATTACTTTGAAAGATTTAAAACTGATGGTGTTGAGCATAATATGTATATCGGAGAGTCGATTACAAAACAAAATAGTTTTAATAAAGTATATCTTTATAACCTTAGACTTTGGCAATTACAAGTAATGTGCGAAATGGAAAATGCATATTATCAAATGAAAACTGATTTGCCAGTAGCACTAGATGTAGCATCTATGGTTTTAGTTTTTAATGCCTCATTATCTGTTAGGTTTAGAATGGATGAAAAACGTTTTGATGTCGATGGGACCTATAATGCCAGATATGAAGTTGTAAAGAAAAGAGTCGATAAATCTAAGATTAAAGGTACAGATCAAAGAATTACAGAAAAAGGCAAGCTAGTAATAGTATATTCTCAAAGTTCTGACGAAAGAGAATACATAAAATATATCAACTTTTTACAGTCAAAAAACTACCTAGAAGAAGAAATAGAAGTTGTAGAGATCGAAAATTTACAAGGTGTAACCGGACTTAAAGCATTACGCGTAAATATTCTTTATCATAAAAAAGAAGATAATAAGGAGTTTTATACTTACGAAGATTTAATGAAAGAACTTAATTAAATCTTTTAAATAATAGCATAAGATATTTCTTAGTTTCTTGATCTAATAATGTGTTATGCTTATTATTTTTATTACTGTAATAAATTAAAGGCAAGTGCAAAAGAAATTACCGAAGTCACGATCCCAATAATAAATACAGTATAGGTTATTCTTAGTATTTTGTATTTCTTATGTAATACTTTTCCTAAAAAGTACAAATCCTTTATCATGGTATCATAAATATAATCTTTATCAGCCATAAGTTCTTCCATTGCCCATTTGTATTCATCTAATGGCATTTTATGAAAGTTTCCAAAAAACAATAGGTTTACTTTTTTTTCTTCAATTTCCTTACGAGTAAACTCTCCACTAGTAACATTAGGTCTTGTAGCTAAAACCGATAAAACAATAGAAGCAATACTAAAAATTAAAAATATCAATGTTGGATATATAAGATATTGGTTAGACGGGTTATCAAGTTTAGGAATAAGGTTAGATAAAGCTAATGATATAATAATAGCATTTACCGAGAGCAGAATATTGGCCTTGGTGTCTGCAATATCACTTAATTTTAAATGATTTCTTAGTGTGACTCTAAATAATGTTTGTATACCTTTCTCGGGACTTTCTTCTTTTGCTTGTTTTTTTTCTTTTTTCTTTTTGATCTTACTTCGTTCTTCTATCATCTTAGAAAGGTTTTCCTCTTTTCTTGATTTCCAATGTTCTTTAGCGTAAGAAGTATAGTAATGGTGTTTGTTTTCAAATAAATCAATATTAGCTTTAAGCCATTGCGATTTGTTCAGATCACAGACATTAGTTAGTTTAAATTCTTTTCTTAAAAGTTCACTAGCCTCTTCATAATAATCTTTTGCAAAATGAGAAGCATCGGCATCTCTAATAATTTCTTCTAAAAGATTTGTTGGCTCATGCTCCATTTTAGTAGCCATAATCAACACAGAGACCTTGTCAATAATATCTTGACTCACTTTATGTTGTGCCAAAAATTCTTCAGAAATAGTAACACTATGGGATTCATGATCTGTAGAGCTTTTAGAATATCCTGTATCATGCAATAAAGCAGTTAATAACAAAACTTCTTTATCTTGATCAGATATATTAGTATTATCAATAATTTCTTTTGTACTTTTAAGTACTCTTTTGGTATGATCGTAATTATGATAAGTACAAGTGTTCGGCAGCTCTTTTTCAAAAAGTTCTGCAACAAAATTATCAGTTAATTCTAGTAAAGAAGACATATTTGTTATTTTTCGGTAACCAAAATAATTAAAAAAAAGAGATTGTAGTTTACAACAATGAATAAATATAATAAGTTTCTGATTATTAGTGTTGCATTTTTGCTTAGTTCTTGCGCAACATATTCTCCTAAGTATAAAGTCGTAGATTTTAAAAAAACATTACCAAACGGCACTATAGAAAGTACCTTTTATTTAGTAGGAGATGCTGGGTATGCTAAAAAAGGAGAGAGTACAGAGGGTTTATCTATGCTTAATAAAGTTTTGGATACAGCAAAAACAAAAAATGATTACCTTATTTTCTTAGGCGATAATATATACCCTAAGGGTATGCCAAAGAAAAATACTCCAGAAAGAAGTTTAGCAGAACATAGAATCAATGCACAAATAGAAGCAGTTAGAAATTTTCAAGGCGATGTCATTTTTATCCCTGGAAATCATGATTGGTATGCTAATGGAGTAGAAGGGGTGAAACGTCAAGAGAAATTCATTTTATCAAAAACAGGGAAAAAAGTTAGTCTCTTACCTTCTAAAGGATGTCCGATCGAAAGCATAACGGTTAGTGATAAAGTTCAACTATTGCTTTTAGATACGCAATGGTATTTGGCAAATTGGGATAAAAACCCTACTGTTAACGATGATTGTGAAATCAAAACCAGAGAAAAGTTTTTTCTTGAGATAGAAGGTGAAGTAAAAAAGCATAGTAAGAAAACAATAGTAATCGCGATGCATCATCCTATGTTTACTAATGGTCCTCATGGTGGAAAGTATAGTTTTGATAAACACATTTTTCCATCTAAAAAGAAAATTCCGCTACCAATTTTAGGGTCTTTGGCTACATTAATACGTGCACAAGGAGGTGTTACGGCACAAGACTTATCAAATGTTCACTATAATGGTTTAATGAGAAGATTGTCTACAATGACTAGGGGAGTAGATAGAGTTGTATTTGCCTCTGGACATGAACATTCTTTACAGTATATTGATAGTCCCGGCGGTAAACAAATTGTATCAGGATCGGGGTCTAAAGTATCGGCAGCAGCATTGGGAAAAGATGGTGAGTTTTCATATCCAGGTCAAGGTTTTGCTGTCCTAGATGTGTTTAAAAATGGAGCATCAAATGTTCGTTTTTTTGGTGGAAAAAATGGTAAAACAGAAGTAGTATATCAAACCGAAGTTCATCCAAAAGAAGAGATTCATGATTATAGTGGCATTAATAATACTTTTGAGCCCGAATTTTCTGCTTCAATTTATAAAAATGCAGAGGTTGAAAAATCATGGTTCTTTAAAACGATGATGGGAGATCATTATAGACATGTTTATGGTAAAAATGTAAAAGTTCCTGTTATTACTTTAGATACACTTTTTGGAGGGGTAACAATCGAAAGACAAGGAGGAGGTCAGGTAACAAGATCCTTAAGACTTATTACCAAAGAAGGAAAACGGTATAGTCTTAGAGCAATGCGTAAGAGTGTTACTCAGTTTTTGCAAAAAGGAGCCTTTAAAAACACATATGTAGGAGACAGTTTTGACGATACGATGACAGAAGAGGCTCTCTCAGATTTTTATACCTCAAGTTATCCATATGCTTTTCTTACCGTAGGAACATTAGCCGATGCTATAGGTGTATATCATGCCAATCCTAAACTATACTATATGCCTAAGCACCCCGCTTTAGGAAGATATAATGATAGTTTTGGTGGAGAACTTTATTTTTTAGAAGAACGTCCGGGAAAAGAATATAGCGACGAGGCTTCCTTTGGTAAACCTGATGATATAGAAAGTACAGATGATTTACTGAGTAAGCTACGAAAAGACGAAGAATACCAACTTGACGAAGAACATTATATAAGAACCCGACTTTTTGATATGGTATTAGGTGACTGGGATCGTCATTCTGATCAATGGCGCTGGGCACGATTCGATACAAAAAAAGGTAAAATATATAGACCGATCCCCAGAGATAGAGACCAGGTTTACTCTAATTATGATGGTGTGATTTTGGATGTTGTCAAGTTTGTAGTGCCATTGGCACGTAAGTTTCAGGTTTATGATGATGAACTTAAAAAAGTAAGATGGATCAATCAATCGGGATTGCCATTAGATAAAGCACTAATACAAAATGCAAATAAAGATACTTGGATTAAACAGGCACGTTATATTAAAGAGAATATTTCAGAAAGAACTATAGAAGAAGCCTTTAAAAATCTTCCTTCAGAACTTCATGGGGATACTGTAGAAAAGATTAAAAGAGATCTGAAAGTTAGAATTGAAAATATCGAAAGTTTGGCACTTCAATATCATGAATATCTTTTAAAGCATATTATTGTAAAAGGAACTGATAAGGATGATTATTTTGAGATTATACGAGAAGATAACAAGACAACAATAAAAGTTTCAAGAATTAAAGGAGATAAAATTAAAAAACCATATATCAATAGAGTGTTCAATTCTAAAGAAACTAAAGAAATATGGATTTATGGTTTAGATGATGATGATCAATTTGTAGTCAAAGGAAAAGGAAAAAGGCCGATCAAATTGCGTATTGTTGGAGGTCAAAATAATGATGTGTATGCGATAGATTCAGGAAGAAAAGTTAAAGTATTTGATCATAGATCAAAACCAAATACAATAAAGAAAAAAGGAGGAGCAACATTTAGGCTAAGTAATATTTATAAATACAACTTGTACGATTTTAATAAATATATAGAAAAAACGAATGTGGTTACTCCATTCGTAGGTTTTAATCCCGATGATGGGCTTAATGTTAGTCTTACAGATGTTTATACTGTGAAAGGATTTAAAAATAGTCCCTTTCATAGTAAGCATACTTTTAGAGCAGCCTACTATTTTCAAACCTCAGGGGGATATGATGTTTCATACTCTGGAGAATATATGAATGCAATAGGAAATTGGAACGTCTTGGTAAGCGGATTACTTACAAGTGAAAATTTTGCTCAAAACTTTTTTGGATTAGGAAATAATTCGATTAATAATGATGATGAATTAGGTTTTGATTTTAATAGAGTAAAGATAAGTACTTGGGCTGTTGGTTTAGGTTTCTCTAAAAACGGATATTATGGATCTAAGTTTTCAATCAAAGCAAATTATGAGGGGATAGAAGTGCAAGATACCTTTGAAAGATTTATCACCTCGGGACTTGATTTTGTAGCAGATGATCCAGATTTTTTTGAAAGAAAGTTTTTTGCAAATGTAGACATGCAATATGTTTTTGAAAGTTATGATAACGCCGTTAATCCAACAAGAGGAATGCTTTTTAAGGTTCAAACAGGAGGAAGAACTAATGTAGAAGACACCGATCGTACCTATGGGTATCTCTACCCTAAGTTAGGATTTTATAATGCTTTGACACGAAATAGAAAATTAGTCCTCAAAACAGATGTTATGGCACAGATAACTATTGGTGATGAATTTGAGTTTTATCAAGGAGCGTCATTAGGCGGAGTTAATGGATTAAGAGGTTATCGAGAAGAGCGTTTTACAGGAGAGAGTGCAGTGGCATTTAGTGGAGATCTAAGATATAGTTTTAATAAATTTAAGACAGGTTTGCTGCCATTGCAGTTAGGAGTTTTTAGTGGGTATGATATAGGGCGAGTATGGTTAGATGGTGAGGACTCTGATAAATGGCATGACTCTGTTGGTGGTGGAATGTGGATTAACGCAGTGGATACAATAGGGGGGCAGTTAGGATTGTTTACCAGTGACGATGGCTTACGGTTTACTTTTGGGTTTGGATTAGATTTCTAACAAATTAATCTAAAGTATATTGATATAATGTCGCCTTTTTATGTTTCATTTTTTCATCTGTAATATATAAAGTAGAGTCGTTTTTAAAAGAAATACCCTCTTTCTGCGAATAGTGATGTAATTTTATTTTTTTAACAGAACCATTAAATAAGCTATCTCCTTTAAAATTTTGAAGTAAAAATATTTTATTGTGAGCAAGCAATGCTATTTTATTACCCGATCGATTTACCGCCGCCGCAGTAATTAGACAGTCAGAAGGGTCTTTGCAAGTGTCATACTCTCCAATCAGTTTTGCCATATACTTACCAGGTTTAGCAGAAATCTTATATAATTTTGTGGTAATAGGAGATTTTTTAACCCTATTTTTTGTAAAGAGATAAAGATTCCCATTAAGATGAATAAATGCTTCTACATCAAAGTTTAGGTCATTCTTTTTAGGAGGAAACCTTTTTTGATCTTCAAAAATAAATTCGATTTTAGAAACCGAAATAGTATTAGATAAGATTCCAGAAACTTTATAAATAACTAGATCTTTTCTGGTATTTTGATTATTTCCAAAATCGCCAATATATATATTATCGTTATGATCATAGGTAAGATCTTCCCAATCAATATTTTTTGAATCAGGAATTTTAATTTCTTTTAATATCTTACCATCTTGATTAAGACAGAACAAAGTATTGTCATTTCCAGAATCATTAATTGCATATAGTTTATTGTTTTCAAGTGTTGTAATACCCGATATTTCATGAAGAGTATTTGATAAAGGGGCAATCTTTACCAAAATAGAAGCTTCATTCTTTTGACAGCTAACTTGTAAAGCCGTTAAAAGAATGAAACATAAAAGTGCTGATATTTTAATTTCTCTGATTCCAAGCATTAAGCATCCAACTTGTTTTTTCGAGCTCTCCAATATAAGTTCCAGTAATATCTAAGGTACCTTCATCTTTAACATCTGCTGCTTTTTCCGCTACATTTTTTAGTTGACTTAAAATTATGTCATGATCTTCTAAAATAGCCGAAACCATTTCGTGATCAAGCAGATTGCTTTCAGATTCTTTAATATTAGAATTATTTAGATATGAACTGTAGTTGCTAAAAGGTTTTGCTCTAAGGGTTAATATTCTTTCGGCAATTTCGTCAATTTTAAGTTTAGCATCCTCATAAAGTTCTTCAAATTTTTCATGTAACTCAAAAAAGTTGGATCCTGTAACATTCCAATGAAAATTTCTTAATTTCTGATAATGCATATGATAATCCGCTAATAAGGTGTTTAAAGCCGCTATGGTTTCTTTATTTGAATATGTCATAGTTTTTGTTTATTGATTATTTATTTTCAATACAAAAATACTATAGTTTATTATTGTTTATTGTAGATGCTCATAGTTAGTGGTGATAGTGGTATTATTATAGTCGATTTGAAATTTCATCTAAAACAAGTTCAAAATAGGCTGGATCATGAGGAACATAATTTAGGGATTCTTTAGAACTCATGATTTTATCTTTAAATATATTAATATCAATGTAATCGACCTGTGCTACTTCTTCAGACTGTAATGTAAATTTGTGAATAGGAAGGTGAAGAGCTAACAAATATATATGATGAAATTCATTATCATACAGATTTGGTTTAGGTTTTTTCTCGGCCAAGTATATACCAATGTATTCTAAATTATTATTTGAAATATAGATGCCAATTTCTTCCTTTATTTCACGAATAGCTGAATTTTCTGGAGATTCTCCAGCTTCAATATGACCAGCCACAGACACATCCCATAAATTTGGATAAGTGTCTTTATTATAAGAACGCTTTTGTAACAGTATTTTACCTTCTTTTGTATATATCCAGATATGCACACTAGCGTGATATAACCCCAATCGATGTGCTTCAGATTTAAGTCGAGCTTCACCAGTAGGAATACCTTTATCATTAAGTATATCTATCATTTCATCTGCCATAGTCTAAAAATAAAAAATCCTGTTTGAGAAAACAGGATTTAGAGTATAAAAAACGAAGTCTATTTGTCAAAGTAACTAAAAGTATCACCCGATTTAATATTTAATAAACTTTCATAAATCAATTTGATAACATTTTCAACATCATCTCTGTGTACCATTTCAACAGTGGTATGCATATAGCGTAGTGGTAATGAAATCAAAGCAGAGGCAACCCCACCGTTACTATAGGCAAATGCATCTGTGTCCGTACCAGTCATTCTACTAGAAGCCATTCGTTGAAAAGGTATTTTCTTGTCTTCGGCAGTATCTATTAATAATTCTCTTAATCTATTTTGTACAGCTGGAGCGTAAGAAATAACAGGTCCATCACCAATTTTAGTTTCTCCCTGAGTTTTCTTTTCTATCATAGGAGTAGTGGTATCGTGACAAACATCTGTAACAATGGCAACATTTGGTTGTATCGTTTGTGTAATCATTTCTGCACCTCTTAGTCCAATCTCTTCTTGGACAGAATTTGTGATATACAATCCAAAAGGAAGTTTCTTTTTATTTTCCTTTAATAAACGAGCAACTTCTGCTATCATAAAACCTCCCATTCTATTATCAAGAGCTCGACAAACAAACTTGTCCTTGTTTAGAATGAAAAATTCATCAGGATATGTAATAACACAGCCTACATGAACTCCAAGTTTTAGTACTTCTTCTTTATTAGTACATCCAACGTCAATACAAATATTCTCTAAAGTAGGAGCTTGTTCTTTAGCACCTTTTCTAGTATGAATTGCAGGCCAGCCAAAAACCCCTTTTACGATACCTTTTTTTGTATGTATATTAACACGTTTGGATGTTGCTATCTGATGATCACTACCACCATTACGTATTACATATATAAGTCCATTATCAGTAATGTAATTTACATACCATGAAATCTCATCAGCATGCCCTTCAATAACAACTTTGTATTTCGCTTTTGGATTAATTACACCTACAGCAGTTCCATATGTATCAGTTATAAATTCATCTACATAAGGTTTAAGATAATCCATCCATATCTTTTGCCCTTCCCATTCGTATCCTGTAGGTGCAGGGTTATTTAGATATTTTTCAAGGAAGGTTATAGATTTTTTATTCAATATGCTCTTTTTAGCCATGGTATTTTAAATATAATTTTATTTTTTGACTAAATTAACAATATTCACATAGATTTCACGCTTTAGAATCTGTTAATTATTACTTTTTAAAGTAATTTTGAAGCCTTAGAAAATATTATGTTTAGATATTTACCATATATAGTAGTATTCTTATGTACTCCTTTGCTTTATGGACAAGGGAAAAAGAAACCTGTTGATTCAATAAAAGCAGATACAACTGGGTTTGTGCAATATTATATAATAGAAGGAGATACTATCCCTCATGATGCTATAGACCTTGATGAAGTAGTTATATTAGGTAAATTAAAGTTTGATGATAAACTGGCAAGAAGAAAATATCTTATTCTTAGACGTAAAACACGTAAAGTGTATCCGTATGCAAAATTAGCTTCAGAACGATTAATTACATTGAACAAAAGGTTAGAAGGGATTAATTCGAAGAGGTCAAAGAAGAAGTACACAAAAATACTTCAGAAATACATGGAAGAGGAGTTTACCACAGAACTTAAAAAACTTACACGTACCGAAGGACAAATATTAGTAAAGTTAATCCATCGTCAAACTGGTAAAACAATGTTTGAGCTTATTAAAGAGTATAGAAGTGGTTGGAGGGCGTTTTGGTATAATAATACGGCTAAGATTTTTGATATTTCTTTAAAAAGACATTATGACCCTATTAATATAGAAGAGGATTATTGGATAGAAGATATATTACAACGTAGTTTTCAGTCGAATATCCTTGAAGAACAAAAGACAGCACTCGATTTTAGTTTTTATGATTTAAGAAATAAATGGACAGATACAATCAAAACTAGTACGGTTAAAAATAACTTGTTCGGGTTTTAATACTAGGGGATAGGTTACTTATGTTCTCTCAGTGTAACTAAAATTTAAAAAAATCGATTTCTAGTTTCATTATTTTTTATTATCTTAGCTTTCTATCTTTTTTAAAATCAAGGCTTTTCATTTCTTTTGAAAAAAAACATTAAAAAAGTCATTGTCGAATAGTTTTATGTGTGTAGATTTGCGCCCTCGAAACGGGGTAATGTGTTTCGGGTAGTTCATTGAGATTTGGTTTTATTTTTAGGTTAAAAAAACTTTATTTTTTTTCTACGAAATAGCTTGTCAGAATAAAAAAGGGTTGTATGTTTGCATCCGCTAAGCTCGAGGGCTTAGGAGTTCATTGAGAGTTTTGTTTTGGTTAGGGATTTAGGAAAAAGTTTTTTAAAAATAATTTCAAAAAAGCTTTGTAGAATAAAAAAGGGTTGTATATTTGCATCCGCTTAGCGAAACAGAGCGAGTTCGTAAAAATAATTATAATGGTTTTCTACTGATAATTTAGGTAGAATTGGGGTTCGATTCCTTAGGTAATAACAAGAGTAATTTTGGCTACTAGATGTGGTTTTAGATTGCTAAGAAAGTTCATAGACATATTGATTGACAGCGCGTATTTAGCTATTTTATTTATAGGATAGTTAATACATACGAAATTAAAGACTAGAATCATTTAGAGATACGATTATAATTCCGTTGTATTGTTTTCAAATAATATTTAAAGACAAACGATGAAGAGTTTGATCCTGGCTCAGGATGAACGCTAGCGGCAGGCTTAACACATGCAAGTCGAGGGGTAACATAAGTGCTTGCACTTGATGACGACCGGCGCACGGGTGCGTAACGCGTATAGAACCTACCTTATAGTAAGGGATAGCCCAGAGAAATTTGGATTAATACCTTATAGTATTATTGATTGGCATCGATTAATAATTAAAGATTTATTGCTATAAGATGGCTATGCGTTCTATTAGCTAGTTGGTATGGTAACGGCATACCAAGGCTACGATAGATAGGGGTCCTGAGAGGGAGATCCCCCACACTGGTACTGAGACACGGACCAGACTCCTACGGGAGGCAGCAGTGAGGAATATTGGACAATGGAGGCAACTCTGATCCAGCCATGCCGCGTGTAGGAAGACTGCCCTATGGGTTGTAAACTACTTTTATAGAGGAAGAAACCCCGATATGTATATCGGTCTGACGGTACTCTACGAATAAGGATCGGCTAACTCCGTGCCAGCAGCCGCGGTAATACGGAGGATCCAAGCGTTATCCGGAATCATTGGGTTTAAAGGGTCCGTAGGCGGTTTTGTAAGTCAGTGGTGAAAGTTTTCGGCTCAACCGGAAAATTGCCATTGATACTGCAAGACTTGAATTATTGTGAAGTGGTTAGAATGTGTAGTGTAGCGGTGAAATGCATAGATATTACACAGAATACCGATTGCGAAGGCAGATCACTAACAATATATTGACGCTAAGGGACGAAAGCGTGGGTAGCGAACAGGATTAGATACCCTGGTAGTCCACGCCGTAAACGATGGTTACTAGCTGTTCGGACTTCGGTCTGAGTGGCTAAGCGAAAGTGATAAGTAACCCACCTGGGGAGTACGTTCGCAAGAATGAAACTCAAAGGAATTGACGGGGGCCCGCACAAGCGGTGGAGCATGTGGTTTAATTCGATGATACGCGAG